>NZ_LQXG01000017.1:0-326137 GCF_001924955.1 Maricaulis sp. W15
CCGCCGCCGCCAACTCCGCCGCCAACGCCGCCTCCGCTGCCACCAACGCCGCCTCCGCCGCCACCAACGCCGCCTACGCCGCCACCGCCGCCGCCGCCGCCAACGCCACCGTTGTCGCCGCCGCCGCCGCCAACGCCGCCGCCGCCGCCAACGCCACCGCCGCCGCCGCCGTAGCTGCGATCCAATCTGACAAGCAGAATATCGAGTCGGGGGTGAGCGCGCGGGTTCTGGGTCTGCAGCCGCTATGGGGCAGCCTAGCTAACCCCTTTGCCACTGAATGGTCCAGGATGGCGAAGCAGCTCTCCGATCATGAAGCGGACGAACACTGGTCTGTCTGGATCGACTGGTATGAGGCTCGCCTGAAGGGCGGGCCGATCAAGGAAGATCTGGAAATCGCGCGCCTGGTCGAGGTGACGGACAAGGAGTGGGAGGCGGGGCCGTCTGTCGCGAATGCGCGGATCAAGGCGATCATTGGGCGGTTAGAGGCTTATGGCGGTACGACGGGCGCCCGCTCGAAGACATCGCGGAAAACCAGCAAGGCGGAGCTGACAGAGTCGGTCGCAATCAACCCTATCGGTAGCGAAGCGTCCACAGATGGCGATTACGACGACCTCCGCCATGCACTCGCCGCAGGCGCTTCCAATGCCGAGCTGTTCGATGCAGCCACCATCCTGCGCCGTGACCGTCCCGCTGAACTCGTCCCGGACATCGTGCAATCGCTTGACCGCATAGCCCGCCACGAAAAACTCGGGGGCTACCGTATGGGTACGGTGGTAACGCTGACCTCCGCACTGCACCGTATTCTGATCGCGATTGTTCGTGACAGGGTCACCCCGGCACCATCCCGGACCCGGGCCGAACTAGCCCTTGCCATGCTTGGCAGGTTGGAGGCCCATCCGCGCATCAGGGGTGACCGACCGGAGGAAAAGGATGGCGGTGTCCGCGGTCCCTTGCGCCATGCCCGCAAATGGCTGGAGCAGGGCCTTGAGGCCGGTGTCTTTCCGGAGGGCGGGGACGATAGGGAGTTGGCAACGCCGCCCGACGAGCCTGAAATCATTGAGTCCGTTTCACCCCATTCCGATGAACCCACCGCCGAGGACGAGCTGGGGCGGCGACCTTTCGCCCGTGCCTTGGTCGAGCGCATGGAAGCGGTCCACAAACAGGGCGGCGCGGACGGGTTCGCCGTCAATCTCCACGCGCCCTGGGGGGCGGGCAAGACCTCGGTCCTGCGCATGATGGAAGCGATCATGACCGAGCCGGCGCGCGAGCTGAACGGGCGCTGGGCGATCGTTCATTTCAACGCCTGGCAGCACGAAAGGCGCAATCCGCCCTGGTGGCCGTTCCTGGAAACGATCAAGGACGGGATCATGTCCGGCGCCCGTGCCAATCATCGCGAGGAGGCGGCGATCTGGATCTGGTTGCGCTGGACCTTGTGGAAGGTGCGTGCGGACTGGTTGCCCTATGTCGTCGGGGTCATCATCGCGACGGGACTCATCTATCTGCTCTGGTTCACGGATTTCTCCGACGCCATCATCCAGGCCGCCAAGGAAGGTGCGGCCTCGGGTGAGCCGTTGGATGCCGGCCATCCCATGGTCGATGTCGTGAACACTTGGGAACCCATTTTCAGCAATGTACTCAAACTTGTAACCGCAGTCGTCACAGTGGTTGCCGGCTTCATTGCGGCGGGGCGGCTCTGGGTTTTCGGCTCGCCGGACAATGCCAAATTCTACGCCGATCTGTCGCGTGACCCATTGCGCCGCATTCGTGGCCTGTTCGACACCATCGTGAAGCAATCGAACCGCCCGGTCTGCGTCTTCATCGATGATCTTGATCGGTGCAATGCCGACTATGTCGTCGGTCTGCTGGAGGGCATCCAGACCTGTTTCCGGCATCGCAAGGTGAGCTATGTCGTGGCCGCCGACCGGACCTGGGTCCGGGCCAGCTTTGAAAAACACTACGCCAGTTTCGTGGAGCCGGTCAGCGATCCTGGCCAGCCGCTGGGCTATCTCTTTCTTGAGAAGATATTCCAGGTATCAACCACCGTGCCCGGCATGGGCCTGCGTCGCCGACGCCGCTATTGGTCACGTCTGCTCGGTGAAAGCGCGCCGGTCACCGACTGTGACGCTGCGACACGGCCGCCCGAATTGGCCGAAACAGACGAAGCTCCGACCGGAGAGGAACGCGCGTCTGTCCGCAATTACGACGCCGATGTCGCGATTGAACGGGCGCGGTTGAAGGCGCGCTTTGCCGGCGGAATGACCCGGGATGCAGCCGATTCTGTCCTCGATGAAGAGGACAGCGATACCCGTCGTGCCGCCGTGGCACTCGAACTTTCGACCTCGGCGGCAGCCGACCGGGAAATCCGTCACGTGCTGGCGCGCTTCGCCGATTTTCTCCCGGACAATCCGCGCGTAATGAAGCGGATGATCAATGCCTACTCCATGCGCCAGGCCATCGGAATTCTCGAGGATGACGAGCTGGGTGTCGACACGCTCGCACGCTGGACCATTCTCGAACAACGCTACCCGGCCGTCGCCGACTTGCTGGCGGGTCGGGCCGGTTTGGTCGATGCCTTGATCGCGGCCGAGCCGGAAGACAGCGAACCGGGCGGGATGCCAGCCATGTTGCGGGACCCGACCTTGCGTGCCCGCGTGCTGGCGATTCTCGGCAAGGGCGAAGACGACGTGCTGACAGCAGACCATGTACGCAGCCTGACACGCGGCGCGTCGGGCTGATCCGTCATGCCGGCGACCGGTCTGCAATTTGACAGTAGGCGGGGCCAGGTGCAGGGCAGTAGCAAGGGTGAGCGATGACGATCCAGTATCTACGTGTCCAGACCACCGGCCCCGGCCTCTACGAGATCACCCGCCCGGCCGCAAATTTCGCACGCGAACATCCCGCCTCCGACGCACTCCTCACCGTCTTCGTGCGTCACACATCCTGCTCGCTTGTCATCCAGGAAAACGCCGATCCGGACGTGCAGCGTGACTTGCACGCATTCTTCCGGCGACTGGTGCCGTCGGGCGATGATCCGTCGATGGCCTGGCTCACCCATACGACCGAAGGCCCTGATGACATGCCGGCGCATATCAAGGCGGCGCTGACGCAGACTTCGATCGGCATTCCGGTTGCCGACGGCGAACTCCTGCTGGGGACATGGCAGGGGGTCTATCTGTTTGAACATCGCGACCGGCCCCATCGCCGCGAAGTCGTGTTGCACCTGACCGGCTGACCGTGGACTCAGTTGGGTGATGCGGTGGCCGGGCGGGCGGAACGCCGGATCTGATTGCCCCGTAGCAGCCGTCGCATGGTCCGCTCCAACGCTTCCGGGCTGAGTGGCTTCTCGGTGTGCGCATCAAAGCCAAGCATGGCGTAGCGATTGACCTGATCCGCCATCACATTGGCGGTCAGCGCCATGACGGGTGTGGGCAGGCGGCTGTCGGCACGCTCGAAATTCCGCATTTCGCTCAGCGCGTCCTCGCCATTCATGACCGGCATCTGGATATCCAGCAGCACAATGTCGAAATGCTCGCGGCGGAAAGCTGCGACGGCCTCCTCGCCATTCTCGACCATTTCAAGATCGACCTTCATCTTGTCGAGATAGGCCTTGAGTACCAGGCGATTGGTCAGGTTGTCCTCGGCCGCGAGCACGCGGACGGGGCGGTCCTCGATGGTCAACGCACCGCCGAGGGTGATCAGGTCGGGCCGTTGGCTGAGGCTGGTGTCGGGTTCCACTGCCGGCATCGGCACCCGGACGCAGAAGCGCGTGCCCTGACCCGCTGTGCTGGTGACTGAGATCGTGCCGCCCATCTGCTCGGTCAGCCCCTTGCAGATGGCGAGACCGAGGCCGGTGCCGCCAAAACGGCGGGTGGTCGAGCTGTCGGCCTGGACAAATTTGTCGAACACCAACCGGCATTGCTCGTCACTCATCCCGATACCGGTATCGGTGACAACCAGCTCCACAAGGTCACCCGTGTCTGTCTCGTCGTTGGTGTCGGCGATCACCGGGCCGAGCGTCACCCGGACGGACCCTTCGTTGGTGAATTTGATGGCGTTGGCGACCAGATTATTGGCGATCTGGGCAAAGCGAAGCGGGTCGCCAAAGCGGGCTGCGGGCTCACCCGCCGGCAGGTCGATCTCGAATTTGATCCCTTTTTTCTCGGCGGCATCGGCGTAGAGCGCCGCGACCCGTGCGGCGATGCTGTCGAGCTGGAAGGCGACGTCCTCCAGCTCGATCTGGCCGGCCTCGATTTTCGACAGGTCGAGAATATCGTCGAGCAAGTGCATCAGCGTGTCGCCGGAGCGCACGATGATATCGAGCTTTGCGTGGACGTCCTCGGGCAGCGCCTTGTCGGCCAGCACCCGGGCCATGCCGAGTATGCCATTCATGGGTGTGCGGATTTCATGGCTCATATTGGCGAGGAAGTCGGATTTTGCGCGGTTGGCGGCATCGGCCTTGTCGCGGGCGGCGACAAGGTCGGTGATGTCGGTGATCGAGCCGGCCATGCGCACCGCCTTTCCGTCGCGCCGATGGGCGAGGCCGCGCGCCCTGAACCACCGGTATTCGCCATTTGCGCAGACGAACCGGATCTGAAGGTCGTAGTCGTGACCCTTCTCCAGGTGAGCCCGAAGCGCGGCCGTGTTCCGGTCGCGGTCGTCCGGGTGCACATCGGCGGAGTAGTCATCCTGGGACATGGTCACCGCCTGCTCGTCATAACCGAGAAGCGCCCGCAGCCGCGGCGAGTGGTACAGCGCCCGTTCGGCCAGGTCCCAATCCCAGAAACCGTCCGATGAACCGCGGACGGCGAGCGCCATGCGCTCGCGATTGCGTTCCAGCTCGTCAAACGCGGCTTCGCGTTCCAATGCCAGCTCACTCTGGCGGATCTGCCCGGTCAGGACGAGGTGTGAGCCGGCGCCGATTCCAGCCGCGACCAGAACCCCGAGCACGAGAAGGAAGATCGGGATGGAGCTGAATTCTTCAGCATAGAGGGCGGCGGCGGGGTAGACCTCGACCGTCCAGACCGAACCTGGCAGTTCGACCGAATGGGTCGATACGATCCGGTTGCTGATCGGCGTCCCCAAAGATGCGATCGTGTCGCCGGCCTCATTCACCCGGATCGCGATATAGTCGGTATAGCTCTCGGGAAGGCCTGCGGACACCATGTTGGCGACGTCGAAGACGCCGACGATCAAGCCGTCAAACTGCCCGTCCACAAAAAGCGGAAAATAGGCGAGGAAACCGGTTCCACCCTGCACGAAATGGATGGCAGCGCTATTGTTGGGGCGGCGTGTATCGACTGCCTGCATGACTGCGCGCGCGCGGTATTCCTCGAACAATATGTCGAGGCCCAGAGCGGCTTCATTGCCGGTCAGGGGTTCGATCCATTCCAGCCTGAACTCCGGATTGGCCCACTGGACCGCGCGAAGTTCCGCCGTGTCGTTGACATAGGCGCGGGCATCGGCGCGCCAGTCTGCTTCCACGGTGCCGCCAGCCCTTACCCACCGGTCCGCCAGTCGTTGCAGGCCGGCGATATCCATGTCGACCCGTTCGGCGAGATTGTATTGCAGGTTGGTCGATATCTCCTCGAGATGCACCCGCACGGCATAGTGTTCCTGCGACCGCACGTGCAGCGACAGGACGGTGAATACCACCAGGCAAAACAGGGCGGCGCTGAGCGGTATCAGAAGGCGGTAGCGTGGCATGCGGGTGACCTCGGTTGGAGGCAGAAGACACCCGTCACGGTTAACTCGCACTTTATGGCGATGCGATCTGCGCCGCCGTGGGCGGCGCAGGCCTCGCCTCAGCTCTGCTTCTGGTCGCGTCGCCGCCGCATCATGCCGCCGATCCAGCGCGCTGAGAGCCAACCGACCGGCAGGATGACGACCAGCCACGGCAAGGCGCCGGCGATGAAGGTCAGGACATCGGCCAGGCCAGAGGCGAAATTGCCGGTCAGATTGCGCAAGGCCCGACCCAACGGGTCGAAGGCGCTGCGCGAGACCGGGTCGACGCGCGAGCTGTAATTGACCGTCAGCGATGACATTGACACCCGGCCCCGCATGGCGCGGACCCGGGCTTGCGAACCTTCGATATCCCCCTGGAGGCGGGCCAGTTCGCGTTCGACCTGGACCAGCTCCTCGACCGTGGCGCCGGGGCGTTCGAGCAGGGTTGTCAGACGGGTCCGCAGGGTCTGCTTGGCCTCGAGTCGGGCCTCAAGATCGACGATCGCCGTCGTCAGGTCCTCGGCGTCCTGGGCCTGGTGCCGGATCCGGCCAGCAGCCGTTTCGAGTTGGCCGCCAAGACCCGCGCGGAATGTGTCGATCCAGGCTGGAACGGCGCGCAGCGCCAGCGAACCGGCGACGCCGTGATCGCCCTGCTGGTAGATATTGGCATTGACGACCTGGCAGACTTCCGGACCGGCCGACAGGCAGGCCTCCCGATGGGTGTCGATCAGGCCGGACGTCGCCGCTGCCGGCGTTTCCAGCTGGTAGCTGTAGCTGTAGGCGATGAGACGCGTATCGGGTGCGGTATCGGGATTGCCGGAAAGCTCGCCGTCAGTCATGCCGGCCCGGGTCGGGGATGGTGGCGGCGGAGCCGCGGGCGCGTAGCTAGACGCCTCCATGACCGCGTCGCTGGCGTCAAACATGCTGAGGCTTTCGCCGTATTCAGCATCGTCTTGCGGGGCGGAGTTCTCGCATGCGGCAACAAGGGTCAGCGAGGCGAGGCAAGCCAGTACAATCGGTTTCATTGGTCATCCCTTTGGCCGCAGTCCGGTAACGGGCTGACGGCGAACCATCCCTGCTGTGACGCATGCTAGCGTAAAAAACGTCTGGACTAAGGCGCTGGCGCGGTCAGTCTTCGTCGCCTGTCAGAAGGGTTTCATAGCTTTCGACCAGGGCGAGATAGGGCGGCACCGGCGTGTTCTGGATGCCTGAGCCGGTATCGACCGCCATCTTGATCTCGAAATGCAGGTGGATCGTGGTCGCCGTGTCACCAAACTCATTGGACACATAGCCGATCCGCTCGCCGCGGCTGACCGTGTCGCCCGGCTCGACGAGAAGCGTGTCCTTGTCGAGATGGAGATAGGTGTAGCGCACGCCCGCATCGGTCATCAGACGCACCGAATAGGTGCCGATCGAGGTGATGGTTCCGTCTTCCGCCGCGACCGCCCAATGGACGTCATCCTGGCAGCTGGCCGGACGGATGTCCTGGCCCTGATGGCCGACCCCGGCCGGGCACATCGGCGTGCCATAGCCCCGTGTTTCGCAGAAATTGTCACGCCAGGCGTAGGCGTAATTGGCGGCATTGCACTGGCCGCCGGCCGGTCCGAGATAGCCGCCATACCCGTAGACCTGACTGTTGGCATAGGCCTGGCCGGCTTCCATCGGGAAGCGCATGTCCGGCGCGTAATTGAGCTGTGTGGTCTGCCCCGTCCCGGAGTCCTCGACCAGGTCGCCGGGCGGCATGTAGGTGAAGGTCTCGCCGGAGTCATCGACCGGGTCCGGATCGGGCACGGGTTCCGGCTCAGGCTCAGGCTCAGGTTCTGGCTCTGGCTCAGGTTCTGGCTCTTCGGCCGGAACCGGTTCTTCCTCGGCGGGTTCAATGACCGGCGCGGCCTCTTCGGCCGGTGCTCCGTCTTCCATCGGCCACCAGAACATCGCAGCGATCCCGGCGGCCGCGACCGCTGCCGCGAGGGTCAGTTCGGCTTCGCGCGACATTACTGACCTCCTGATGCCGGATTGCCGGCAGCGATGATCAGCGAGTTGGCGAGGTTTCGAACATAAGCGTCAGTCCGGCAGCGCGGATCGCTGTCCGGGCTGTCGCATTCCACCGTGATGGAATAGGCGGCGCCGTAGCGATTGAAGCTGAGCTCCCGGCCATATTCGGTTTGGCTGATGCGATAGCCATCGCTGTCACCGGCATTGAGGCGGCGCGTGCTCAGCGGGTCCGGTGCCCGGGCATGGGCGAGGCGGGTACCGAAAACCTCGATCACAAGGCCCGGTGCCGTGATCGAGAGATTGTAGAAATTCTCGCGCGGGAAGAGGAGAACCCGGGCATTGCCGTCGAGGCCGAGCGCGGCCGTGCCCGGGATCAGGACCGGCAGGCCGGTATTGGCGACACCGGCCGCTTCCGGATTGGTCGGGCGGGCAAAGGGCAGATTGCCCTGGGCGACCGCGGCGACCGTGTCAGTGCGTTGAAACTGGCGGGCCTGCAACTGGATGTCCTCGGCGGCCTGACCCCAGCTGATCGGCATGGCGACCGGCGCATCCGGGCGCGGTTCCCGGGTCGGCGGCTGCGTGGTCAGTCGTGTCAGCTGGGAGGTGTCGAGCTGGGAGGTGTCGAGCCGGGACGGGTCGATTTGCGTCGGCGCGGGCTGCCGTGCCGGTGTCGCAGGCTGTTGCTGCGCTGGCGAGGCCGGACTGGCCAGCAAGATGATGGCGAGTGGTGCCCAAAGCGTGGATCTGTATGTCATCAATCTCTCCCAGCGCAGAGTATAGCGTGTTTTTACATCCTCTGCATGAACCTTCGATGAGGCGGGCCGGCTGGACGGGGTCGACGGTCCGGGCGGGGAGGGCGGATCGCCGGGCTGGCGATACCGGCACGCCAACATCCTTGTGATCCGCGCATACGGCGGGCGAGCGTTGAACTTTTCCGCCATTGCCTCTATGTGCAGCGCAATATCTAGTGTTCAGGAGATGCGCGATGCGCCTCACCATGATGAAATGCAAATTGCACCGGGCCGTCGTGACCCAGGCCGACCTTCACTATGAAGGCTCGATCTCGATCGACCGGGATTTCCTCGAAGCGGCCGGCATCCTGCCCTATGAGCAGGTCGACGTGCTCAACATCAATAATGGCGAGCGTTTCACCACCTATGCCATCGAGGCACCGCGCGGCAGCCGCACATTCGGTATCAACGGCGCCGCAGCCCGTCTGGCCCAGGTCGGCGACCGCATCATCGTCGTCGCATACGCCGAGATGGAGGCCGTCGAGGCCGAGCAGCATGACCCGGCTGTGGTCCTGTTCGACGAACACAACCAGGTCATTGCCAAACCCAAGGCCGCCTGACCCCTTTACTGGGAAATGCAGAAATCAGCGGAGACGGTGGCGGTGAGCGTGAGTTCGCCGGCCGCGACCGGTGTCGATGCGCCATCCGACATCGCCATCATTCGCGATTCATAGACCGGCTGCGGGCGGTAACTGCTCTCACCCATGCGGCGGATCCCGCACAGCTCGAACCCGGCCGCATCGGCAAACAGTTCGGCCTTGGACAATAGCGCGGCAATCGCCTCGCGACGCGCCGAATTGAGGGCATCGCCGGTCTCTTCCGCGCCAAAGGTCACACCATTGATATTATTGGCGCCGGCCGAAACCATGGCATCGATCACCTGACCGACGCGGGCGGTATCACGCACCTTGGCCGAGACCTGGTTGCGGGCCTCATAGCCGATAATGGTCAGCTCAACCTGGTTGGGCTGGCGGCGGTCGGCATAGACCGGCGACACCGAGAGCTGGGCCGTCTGCATGTCGTCACTGTCGACCCCGGCGCGGCGCAGGGCCGCGAAGACCTGGCTCATCGCATCGGCATTGGCGCGGACGGCGGCCTGGGCCGTGTCGGCGCGGGTGACAACACCGGACGAGACAGTCGCGAATTCCGGCGCGATCTGCACCGTGGCGCTTTCCGACAGCGACAGGGTGGGCTCGCTCTCCTGCGCCTGGGCGAAGGCCGGCAGGCACAGTGTTGCGGCGAGGGCGGTCGAGGTGATCAGCGTGCGTATCATGGATGAACTCCGGGAAGCTGGGTGCCGTCGGCTCCGGCATTGGAGGCGGCGACCTGTTGGTGTTGCGGTGACCCTATCATTTCGGTGCCTGACTGCACGCTGAACGCGCGCGCTAGAATTCCGCCATCATGATGTCATGCCTGTAACCTTGCCTGCAAACCCGTCTTGGCGGCAGCGCGAAGAGCCAGTAACCATGGCGCATCGCTTTAACAGCGGGGCCTGTAGCTCAATTGGTTAGAGCCGGCGGCTCATAACCGCTTGGTTGGGGGTTCGAGTCCCTCCGGGCCCACCATTTCCCGATCTCACGGCAATCCGCTTTGCGGACGCCTCCGATGGGGCGGCCTGGCCGGCCGGCGCGCGGTCGCTCTTGCGAACCCTGCGGGTTCGATGTTGGTTTGTGGACGCTGCGCGGTGGACGAGCTGGCACTCAGGACCGGCACTCAGGACCGGTCGGGGCGTGTATTCCACATCTCGCGGATGGTGTCGCCGAGCGTGATGGGGTCGAAGGGTTTCATGATGACGCCAAGACTATCCATGCGGGCATAGTCGTCCGGCTCGTGGGTCTGGGTCTTGGCTGTCATGAAGATCGCTGGCATGTCGTCATGTCCGGCGAGGGCGCGGATGCGCCTGAGGGTCTCCGGCCCATCCATGTCTGGCAACATCACGTCGAACAGGCACAAATCGGGTTGGAAACTCTCGACTGCCGTGATCGCTTTGGCGCCGCGATCTGCGTGGTGGACTTCAAAGCCGGCCAGGTCTTCAAGGGCCATGACCACCACGTCGGCGATCGCCTGCACGTCTTCAAGATAGAGAATTCGATCCAGCGATTTTGGCATCGGGCTTTCTTCGCAGTCGTCGTGGACGGGCCGGTGGGAATGGACGCGTGATCCTGCTCCTCAACTGAATCGAATTTCATCTCGCCGTCAAATGTCTCAATGCGTGTCTTGGCGGTCTTGGAGAGCCAGTTGCCGAGCGTCTGGTGGAAGTGGCCCCTGGCCTCGGTCCTGAGCAGGCCCAGCGATCCCGCCCGGTCGGTCAGCGGGGCTGACTTCATGCTTCACGGTGCAATGAAGCCATCCTTCACCTGCTCGACTTGCGTGTGCTGGGAAATGTCGCGCACAATACCGCAGTAAAGGCGACCGCCAGGCAGCTCGATCTCGCTGACCGAAAGCTCCATGGGAAAGCGCGAACCATTCTTGCGGACGCCGTGCACTTCGCGGACAGTGCCGATGACATCTGTCAGCTCGCCGTCGGCCCGCCGTGCCAGGAAGCCATCGTGCCCGTTGGCACTGTCGGACGGTATCAGGAGACTGATATTGGTCCCGATCAACGCGTCAGCACGGTAGTTGAACATTCGCTCGCAGGCCGGGTTGAAGGTTTCGATATGCCCCGCCTCATCGATGACGATCACGCCTTCGGCGATACCTTCGATAATGGCGCGGGTGCGGGCTTCGCTGGATACCAGCCCGGCCGTCACGTCGCTGAATGCGCGCGCCAGCGTGCCCACCTCTTCCACCCGCTCGATCGGAAAATCCTCGATCTGGCGGAGTGAGCCCGCACTTTCGATCCGTGTCGACAACGCCCGGAAGGGGCGCATGACATGATTGATCGCCAGAACGGTGACGCTCAGGCTCGCGAGGATCAGGATGACCGAACTGATGACGATCACCGGCAGGTTTTCGAGCGCGGCTGCATTTACGGACGCGGTATCACGCAACACCGTGACGCGGAGGTCGAGCGGGGTTTCGATGTCGGAAAACTCGATCTGCCGGGTGGCGAATATCTCGCCATCGAATTCGCCGCGCGTTGGCCCGTGCGATGCTGTGACGTGACCGAGCAGTGGGTGGGCTTGGTAGGTGTGGTCTGCATGATAACCGAAGCGGATGTGTGTCTGGCCGGGATCGGTCGCCAGAAAATCGCCATTCTGGTTGGAAATGAGCAGACGGTTGGCCAAGGTTGTGGTCGCGATTGCCTGCCGCAGCAGTGCCTCATAGTCAGCATTGATGGCAATAAATCCGAATGGTGTGCCATCGCTTGTCGCGATGGGTAGCAGCAGGCGGATGGTGGGAATTTCGCGCGGGTCGACCTCGCCGAATTCCCGGTTCCACGTCACATCGGACAGATAGGCGCCATCCGGCGCGACGGCCAGGCCAGCCTGGAAATAATGCTCATCGCCCTTTTGCTGCAAGAGATTGGGTTCAACGACGAAATTCTCGCCATTGACATGATTGACGCGGACCAGCTCGCGACCTCCATCGGATAGACCGATATAGCGCATTTGCATGTAGGACGGGCGGGTTTGGGTTTGCATGGTCGAACTGAAGATCGACGCAAGTCGCGTTCGCCAGGTTCCATCGGTCGCGCCGCCAAGGGGGTCAATTCCACCATTGGCTGCGGTGCGGGCGAGGCCTTGAACCGGCGGAGTCTGGCCGATGATTTGCGCGTCGTTACGCAAGTTCCGAATGGCTTCTGACAAGGCAGCGGCGACCAGGTCGGCTTCGCTGGCGAGTTGTTCGATGGTAGCGCCGCGGGCCACACGGTAGGTCTGGACCTGGTTGACCCACGTCATGATCAGGGCAGAGAGCAGCGTGATCGTGCAGACAAGCAGCAAGAGCTTTGCCTGCATCGAACGGAATGCCGTCCACGGATGTGTCCGCTTGCTCACCTGGTTAAACCTCCCGCCGAAAAGTGCATGCGCATGTCGATAGCCCCTGGATCAGGCTTTTATCGATGCGAGATTATTGCAATTTCAGCGGGAGCGATACCCGGTCACAGCTCGAGGCTAGTGTGAGGCGGATGACCGGCGGCGCGAATTCTGTGCCGACGCCAGGGGCGCGCCAGCCTGCCAAGTGTCGGCAATGTTGAAATCTGTCGTCAACCGGACGAAATCGGCCCGCCGTCCCGGCGCGATCCGGCCGATGGCGGAGCCCAGTCCCATGAAGTCAGCCGGATTGGCGGAGGCCATTGCAAGCGCTGTCGCGATGGGAATGTCCATCAGGTGCGTCGCATTGCGGACCGCGTCGATCAGGGTGAGATGTGCACCTGCCAGCACGCCATTGGCATCACGGCATTGGCCGTCGGCGACGTGGATTGCCCGGCCTTGCAGCGTGAATTCCTTCATCGTGGTGCCGGCATTCGGCATCGCATCGGTGATCAGGATTAGCTTGTCGGCGGGTCGCAGCCGGGATGCCAGTTTCAGCATCACCGGATCAACATGGTGGCCATCGACGATCAGGCTGGTCCAGGCCGAGCCGGATTCCAGCGCGGCGCCGACAATGCCTGGCTCACGGCTGTGCATTTGTGGCATGGCGTTGAACAGGTGGGTGAAGCCGGTCGCCCCGGCGGCCAGGGCTGACTGTGCGTCGGCATAGCGGCCATTGGTATGTCCGAGGGAGACCGTGACGCCCGCCTCGACGAGTTTGCGCACCTGGTCAGGCCGGCACATTTCCGGCGCCAGCGTGACCAGGGTGCGCCCACTGCGGAGGGAGGTCAGCAGTGCAATCGCGTCGTCATCGAGCGGAATGAAACGATCCGGATCGTGGATGCCGCACTTTTTGGGATTGAGGAACGGGCCCTCGATATGGATGCCGGCGATCATTGTTTCGCCCGCATCCCTGGCGGCTTCGACCGCGCGCATCCCGGCATCGACCACGTCCAGCGTGTCGCTGATCAGGGTCGGCAGCAGGCTGGTTGTCCCGTTGGCCAGGTGCGCCCGGGCGATGGCTTGCAACCCCTCGACGTCAGGCGTGTCATTGAACAGCACCCCGCCGCCACCATTGACCTGGATGTCGAAGAATCCGGGAACCAGATGATCACCCTGAAAATCGACGAACACATCGGCGTCCGACATGTCGGCATCCAGGGCGACGACATGGCCGTCCTCCAGAAGGATCGACGCGTCGTCCTGGAAACCGGTGTTCGTCAGGATGCGAGCATGGGCTATGACTGTTCGCATCAAACTGTTTCCGTGACCTTTTTCAGCGCTGGCGGCTCGTCCGGATTGCGCCCGCGACTGATCGCGATGTCGGCTACGGCGCGATAGAAACTCTGGATCATCAGGACCGGCTGCACCATCGGGTGGGCGTCCAGTGTCGGCAGGGCGACCGTGCCCTCTTGTTCGCCGCCGGCCAGATAGACGGGCACGTCCATGCCGCTCAGGCGTTCGACCAGCGCTGACACGCTGGCACGCGTATCGTCACTCTGGGAGAAGATCAGGACCGGGAATTCCGGACCCAGCAGGGCCAGCGGGCCATGGCTGCATTCGGCGGCGCTGAAGGCTTCGGCGTGTATCTGGCAGGTCTCCTTGAATTTCAACGCGGCCTCATTGGTCACACCCAGGCCGACACCACGCCCGACAACAAACAGGTTCTCGGCGAAGGCGAGCGGGGCGAGCGGGGTTGTCCAGTCGAGCGTCCAGGCGTCTTCCAACTGGTCAGGCAGGCGCTCCAGGGCGGCGATCAGAATGTCATCCTGGCGCCATTCCGCGGTGATCCAGAGCAGATTGATCAGCGAGGCGATATAGCTCTTCGTTGCGGCGACGCTGGTCTCGGCGCCGGCCAGCAGCGGAACCGTGATGTCGGCGGTGTCGCCGAGCGGCGATCCGGCCTCATTGACCAGGGCGAGGCAGAAGGCGCCGGCTTCGCGCATGGCGGCCCCGGCGCGCACGATGTCGGGGCTGCGGCCTGATTGCGAAATGGACAAGCCAATCGCTTGTTCGAGGCGCATCGGTGCGCCGTAAACCGAGCTGACTGACGGCGCGCCCGATGCGACGGGAAGGCCAAGCCGTGTTGAAATCAGATACTTGCCGAAAACGCCGGCATGGTCGGAACTGCCGCGGGCATTGGTCATGACCAATTTTGGATCGCGCTCGCGCAGACGGGCGCCGACCTCGCGGAACAGGGTCCGGTTTTCGCTGTTGATCCGGCGCGCCGTTGCCGCCGATTCCGCTGCCTCCCGGTGCATGCGGGTGGGCAATGCGTCACTTTGCTTGCTCAATTCCATCCCCAGATCGGACAGGCTATTGCCCGATTCCCAGTTCCGCGACGAAGTCATATGCATCCCCGCGATAATAAGATTGTGTGATTTCAACGGTCTGCCCGCTTTCCAGATAGCCGCGCCGCTCGATATACAGGCCCGCAGACCCGTCCGGCACGCCCAGTTGCCGGGCAATTTCGCCCGTGAATGGTATGGCCCGCAGGCGCTGCAGGGCGCGAACCGGGCGATGGCCCGAGGCTTCCAGCGCCGCATAGAGTGATGAGCCGACCTTGTTGAAGTCACCGATCGAGGCGGCCGGAATGGTGGAATACTCCAGCGCCATCGGATCGCCGTCGGCCATGCGCAGACGGTGGAAGCGGAAAACGGCGGTGCCGGGGCTGAGACCCAGGCCGAGCGATTCGTCCGGCGTCACCGAGCCCCGGTCGCGCAGGATCCACTCACTGGTGGGCTTGCGGCCGCGTGCTTCCATGTCTTCGGTGAAGGAACTCAGCTTGGCGAAATTCTTCTCGATTCTCCCGGCCACGAAGGTGCCGGCGCCCTGACGCCGGGTCAAAAGTCCTTCGGCGACGAGGTTCTCGACCGCCTTGCGCACCGTGACCCGCGATACGCTGAGCGTTTCGGCGATCACGCGCTCGGTCGGCAGCATGGATTCCGGGGCGAGTGCCTGGGATTCCACCGCCTCACGCAGATTGCGCTGCAGCTGGACATAGAGCGGTTCGCCGCTTTCTGGTTCCAACGCTTTGAAGATGAGGTCATGTCCCATCAATGGCATCCCGTCTGTTATCGCCTTTTCCATAATTGGCATCGTACCATTAAAGTCAAATCCTCATGTGTGCACCCCGTAAAAATTCGAAATAGGGCTTGAAATGGCACATTTTTCGTGCCCTTTTGAAATTGGAAGCATACAAATAGACCAGCCACAGAGCATTGGTATTATCGTTTCCGGGGAGCAGAGGGGAAGGAGATCTCATGTTGAGCTTCAAGAGTGCCCTGTTGGGCATGACGAGTTTGAGTGTCGTTCTGGCCGGGGCCGCACAGGCCCAGACCAGCGATCAGGCCGAGGACGTCATCACCGTCCAGGGCATCCGCCAGTCCCTGGCGGCCGCCATCGATCAAAAGCGCGATTCCGATGCGATCATGGAAGTGATCAGCGCCACGGATATCGGGCGTTTTCCGGACAAGAATGTCGCAGAATCCCTGCAGCGTCTGACCGGTGTCACCATCCAGCGTGAATATGGCGAAGGCGAGCGTGTCGCCATTCGCGGTATCGCGTCGAATCGCAACCTGACCCAGTTGAATGGTCACGCGGTGGCCACGGCCGACTGGTTCATCCTGGACCAGCTGTCGGCAACGCGCAGTTTCAACTATCTGATGTTGCCGTCGGAAATCGTGTCCTCGGTCAATGTGTACAAGTCCGGCCAGGCCAATATCGATGAAGGCGGCGTCGGCGGCACGGTCAATGTCATCACCCGTCGCCCGCTTGATCTCGATGCCGGCGAAGGCCGTGTCAGCCTGCAGGGCGCCTATTCCGAGCTGGCCGACTCGATCACGCCTTACGCATCGGGCCTGTTCAGCTGGAAAAACGAGGCCGAAACCTTCGGCATCCTGTTCTCCGGCGTCTATCAGGAACGTGACCTGCGTCGTGACGGTCTCGAAGTGCTGGGCTATTCCGAGCGCGCGATTGCCGATCAGGGCGGGGCGACGTTTGAAGTGCCCGATCTCATCGGTTCGGCCCTGTTCCAGCAGACCCGCCAGCGCATCGGCGGCAATGTCACGGCGCAATTCCGTCCCAACAACCAGCTCGACGTGGTGGTGAATGCCTTCCACACCGAGATGGAAGCCAATAATGTCAACCACAACTACATGGCCTGGGTGTCCCAGGCGATGGGGTCCGGCGTGCAGCCGACCAATACTCAGGTTGGCGCCAGCGGCACATTGCTGGCCGGTGACTTCGCGGCCGGGACGGCCAACGGTGTTGTCTATGACGCCATCGTCCGCGATGCCCGCACGGAGACGTCGGCGTTTGATATCGATTTCGACTATCAGTTGTCCGACAATCTCTCGGTCCATGGTCTGGTCGGTTATACGACCGCGGAAGGGGCCACCTCGGCGCAACCCTTCTGGGAAACCAATGCACCGACCTCGTTCAGCTATGACCTGACCAGCGGTGTGCCGCAGGTGTCCTTCGGCGATATCGATCCCACTTCGATGACCGACGCCGAGTCCATGGTCCTGGGTTGGGCCTCGCACAACATCATCGAGAATTTCGACGAAGAATTCTTCGCCTATGGTGATATCACGCGCGAGTTCGACGACGGGCCGTTCACCAATGTCCAGGCGGGCCTGCGTTATTCCAGCCATGAGCGCGATGTTGTCGTGACCTATGGCCAGACCCGCTCGCTTCTCGATGCGGCTGGCTCACCGGCTTGCGGCGGGGCGCGTTGCACCCTGGCGACCGTGGCCAATGGTGCCACCACGCCGGGTAATTTCCTGTCCGGTCTCGGCGGCAATCCGCTCGACAGCTATCTCATCGCTGACGAAGCGGCCATTCGTGCGGTCTATGACCAGATCAGCTATGGCACGGACTTCCCGGACTTCTACCATTCCGGCCCGCTCGACAGCTTCACCGTTACCGAAGATGTCTTTGCCGGCTTCGTGATGGGCGAGTTCGACGTCGACCGTATCCGCGGCAATGTCGGTGTGCGCATCGTCAATACCGACCAGACGGTCGACGGTTATTCCGTCGGTGTTGACCCGGCGACGCCGGGCAGCTTCGACAATCCGTTCGGTCGCACCGTCCGCACCACGGAGAACCGCAGCTATACCGACATCCTGCCCAGCGCCAACCTGGTGTTCGAGCTGAATGACGACATGCTGCTGCGTGGTTCGGCGTCGCGGGTCATGGCCCGGGCCGACTACAACCAGCTGGCCGGTGCCGTCAGCCTGAACCCGACCCTGTTGTCGGGCGCCGGTGGCAACTCGTCGCTCGATCCTTTCCGGGCGACCGCCTTCGACTTCGGGCTCGAATGGTATCCGGGCGAGGATTCCCTGCTGGCTGTGGCGATCTTCTACAAGGATATCGGTTCCTACATCACCAATGCGACCTTTACCGAGCAACAGCCGGTCTCGATCGCGGATCCGGCAACCGATACCCGCGTTCTTGATCCGAGCAATAATTGCTCGTCGACACCGTCTGCCGGTGATCCCAATCTCTATACCTGTGACTTCGCGATCACCCGGCCGGTCAACGGTCTGGGCGGCACGAACCGCGGTATCGAGATCAGCTATCAGCAGCCGGTCGGTGACAATTTCGGCTTCATCGCCAACTACACCTACTCGGATGCCGAGTCGGATGCGGGCGATCCGATCCCGGAAAACTCGCCGCACGCCTATAACCTGATCGGTTATTACGAGAACGAGGTGGTCAATGCCCGCCTGTCGCTCAACCATCGCGACCAGTTCTTCATCGGTGTGGATCGCAATCGCGAACTCTACCACCAGCCGATCACCACGATCGACGGGTCGGTGACCTGGTATTTCAACGATACCTATGCCTTCACCGTTGAAGCGGTGAACCTGACCGAGGAAACCCTCGAGCAGTACTATGTCGATGAAGGCCGGCCGGCCCGTCTCTATGACAATGGCCGGGTTGTCTTCTTCGGCGTGAAAGCATCCTTCTGATGTGAGCCGGGCCGGCTGGACTTTGTCCGGTCGGCCCCGTTCCCTGGGTGGGGACGCGTCCAGGCGCCGGGTGGCTCGCTCGCGAGCCGTCTGGCGTCTGTGCCATTATCCCCGTCGGTCAGAATGTGCGAATCCATGAACCAGACCTGCAATTCCATTCTCATCCTCGGCGGCGGAAGTGCCGGCTGGCTGACGGCTGCCTATCTGGCGCGCCGTCTTGGCAGTGGCCGGCCGGATGGGCCGACCATCACCCTGGTCGAGTCGCCGAATGTGCCGAGTGTCGGTGTCGGTGAGGGCACCTTGCCGTCGCTGCGTCTGACCCTGGCCACGCTGGGCGTGGATGAGGCCGCCTTCATGCGGGCGAGCGAGGCGACGTTCAAACAGGGCATCCATTTTTCCGGCTGGAGCCAGTCCCCCGACGGTTCGCCGGCCAGCTATTTCCACCCGTTCAACTCGCCGCGCCAGATGGGCGGGATTGATCTCGTCCCCTATTGGTCACTGGGCGCAGCGGGCAAGGGCGACAGCTATACCCGCGCGATCACGCCGCAGCATGATGTTTACACCGCCATGAAGGCGCCCAAGCGCCTTGAGGATGCACCCTTCTCCGGTCCCCTGAACTATGCCTATCATCTTGATGTTCACCGCTTCGGCGAGTTTCTGAAAGCCTATGCGCTCGGGCTCGGTGTTAAACACGTCTCCGACCACATCACTGCCGTCGAACGCGCTGAGACCGGTGATATCGCCGGGCTCGACGGCGAGGCGTCCGGGCGTCTGACGGCGGATCTCTATGTCGATTGCAGCGGCTTCAAGGCGCGCCTGATCGGCGACGCCCTCGGGGAACCGCTGGTACCGGTCGGCGACAGTCTTTTCTGCGACAGGGCGGTTGCGATCCAGGTCCCGTGGGACCGGCCCGACGCGCCGCTGCCCTCCGCCACCATCTCGACCGCGCACGAGGCCGGCTGGACTTGGGATATCGGTCTGCGTCAGCGTCGCGGTGTCGGCTATGTCTGGTCCTCGGCACACAGCGATGCCGACGCGGCCGAGACCATCCTGCGACGCTATGTCGGTCAAGACGCCGACGATCACCCGGTCCGGCACCTGACGATGACCACCGGGTTTCGCCGCCGCCAATGGGTCGGAAACTGCGTTGCTGTCGGTCTTTCTGCCGGCTTTCTTGAGCCGCTGGAATCAACCGGGATTTTGCTGATCGAGGCTGCCGCCCACCTGATCGCCGACAATCTCCCCCGCCGCGGCGACTTCGCCCCCGCGGCCCGCCATTTTAACAGTGCCATGGGTCAGCGTTTCACGTGCGCGGTCGACTTCCTCAAGCTGCATTATGCCTTGAGCAATCGCCGCGATACCGCGTTCTGGCGCGACAATGCCGACCCGGCGAGTTGGCCCTTGAGCCTGCGTGACAAGCTTGATCGCTGGCAGGTCCGGCTGCCCAACGCCCATGATCTCGACAGCGCTCACGACAGTTTCCGCCATATCAACTACGCCTATGTCCTGATCGGCATGGGCGCCGCGCCGGACCTTGCCGGCGACCGCGCGCGCTACCCGTTCCTGTCCGAGGCGACTGCCGAATTCGGCCGCATCAAGGACGCAACCGGTCGCGCCATGGCGGCCTTGCCGGATCACCGGGCCCTGGTTGAAGGCCTGCAGACACACAGATTTGGCGCCGCCGCGCCGCGTACCGCATCAATGGGAGGGGCGCGATGAGCGCGATCACGAACCAGATATTCAAGCCCGGCCGGACCATTGTCATGGCGCTTGTCGCCAGCCTGGCCGCGTGTTCGCAACCGCCAGCGGCGCCCGATGATGCCGGCAATTTGGCAGCGACGCCGACTGTCCTGCCGACAAGCGAAGTCGCCATCATACCGCGCCCGATCGCGATAGAGGCGGGTGAGGGCGGGTTTGTGCTCGGCCCTGACACACACATCCTGACGGTCGGGGATCAGGCGGCCGCGCGGCGGGTCGCGGATGAGCTGGTGTCACGGCTTGAGTTGGCGGGCGGTCCCGCGCTGACCGTGGCGCATGATGCCCAAGCTGGCTCGCTTGTCCGTCTGGAACTCGATCCCGAGCGTGATTTCGCGTCTGAGTCCTACGCCCTGCGGGTGACAACGGACGGGGTCGACATCGTCGCGGCGGATGAAGCGGGCCTGTTTTACGGCATGATCAGCTTCTGGCAGATGGCCACGCCCTGGTTGGATGCGGCCGATGCCAATGCCGTTCGCATCCCGGCCATGGCGATATCGGACGGGCCGGCCTTTGCCTGGCGCGGCGTGCTGCTGGACAGTGCCCGCCACATGCAATCGGTCGATTATATCAAGGACTTCATCGACTGGATGGCGGTCCACAAGCTCAACACGCTGCATTGGCATCTGACCGATGACCAGGGCTGGCGGATCGAGATCAATGCCTATCCGCGTCTGACCGAAATCGGTGCCTGGCGGGTTCCCGCTGGCGCGGCTCCGGCGGCTGATATCGATCCCGCCACTGGCGAACCGCGCCTTTATGGCGGGTATTACACCCAGGACGAGGTTCGCGAGATCGTCGCCCATGCCAGCGCGCGCCATGTCACCATTGTCCCTGAAATCGACATGCCGGGCCACGCGCTGGCCGCGGTGATTGCCTATCCCGAGGTCGGGGTGAGCGATGACCTGCCCGACCAGGTGCTCGCCGATTGGGGAGTCTATCCCTATCTCTTCAATGTCGACGAGCCGACCTTCACCTTCATCGAGACGGTGCTCGACGAAGTGCTCGATCTGTTCCCGTCGACCTATATCCATGTCGGTGGCGATGAAGCGCCGAAAGTCCAATGGCTTGAGTCTGAAGCCGTGCAGGCCCGCATGGCTGAACTCGGGATCGCCGATGTCGATGCGCTGCAGGGCTATTTCACTCACCGGCTGGATGAATACCTGACCGCACGCGGCCGCCGCCTGGTTGGCTGGGACGAGATCGTGGAAGGCGGGCTGAGCGCCAATGCCACCGTGATGTCCTGGCGCGGTCTTGAGGGTGCAGAGGCTGCCGCTGCCGCCGGTCTGGATGCCGTGGTCGCGCCCGGCTCCAACCTCTATCTCGATTACCGCCAGTCGACCCTGGACAGTGAGCCGCCGGGCCGTGGCCGGGTCACGGCCTTGGCCGACGTGTTCAATTTCCGCCCCTTCGACGGTGAACTCGATGCCGACGTTCGCGCCCATGCGCTCGGCTTCCAGGCCAATCTGTGGAGCGAGCATATCCGCACCGAAGCCCGGATGTCGCACATGGCCTTTCCGCGCCTGGCAGCGCTGGCCGAGCTTTCCTGGTCAGACACCGCGTCGACGGATTTTGACGATTTCCTCGCTCGCCTGTCACCGATGATGGCGCGTTATGAAGGTCTTGGCATTGCGGCGGCGGATAGTGCCTTCCGGCCGGCGATACATGTCGCCCAGGCCAGCGACGCTTATGCCGTGAGCCTGTCCAGCCAGACCGGCTATGGCGATATCCGCTACACGACGGACGGGAGCGACCCGACCGCCACGGCCGCATTGTATGCAGACGCATTCAGCGTGGTCGCCGGGACCGAGGTGCGAGCGGCCACATTCGATGGCGCGCGTGTACTTTCCGGGATCGCTCATGGCGTGGTTGGGCCAGAGGCTTTGCGCTACCGCAATGACAACCAGCTGCGTACCTGTGGCGATGCGCTGGTCCTCTATCTGGAAGACGATGCGCCGCTCGGTGGGCCGCGCGATTATTTCCAGGTCGATATCATGGATCCGTGCTGGATCTGGCCGGATGCGCCGCTTGCCGGCATGTCCGCGATCCGGGTCGGTGTTGGTCAGGTGCCGTATAATTTCCAGCTCATGGCGGATATCGACAATGTCGTGGTCCGCCCGCGTCTGGCCGGGCATGACGAGTTGCTGATCCACACGCAGGACTGTGACGGGCCGGTGGCGGTCCGCCTCGATCTGGGTCCGGCATCGGAGGATCACGGGGTGACCCGTCTGACTGCCGATCTCGACACCGATGAGGCCGTCTCCGATCTCTGCTTCGTCTTCCACACCGGCGAGATGGATCCGATGTGGACGCTTGCCGATGTCCAACTTCTTGAAACCCGTCCGTGAGGCCAGCCATGAATTATCCGGTCAAGGATGTCCCTGCCATCACTGACGCCACGCTGGTGATTGTTGCGCCCTGTCGCGGCGTGATCGTGCCGCTGACCGATATCCCGGACGCGGCGTTCGCGTCCGGTACGCTTGGCCCGGGTCTGGGGATTGAGCCGTTGGAAGGTGTGCTCCACGCGCCCTGCGACGGCGAGGTCATTGCCATCAGCCGGACACGGCATGCGATCACGCTGCGGGCCGGCAATGGTGCCGAAATCCTGCTGCATGCCGGGATCGATACGGTCCGCCTGGATGGCGAGGGATTTGAACCCCGGGTCATTGTTGGCGATCATGTCGCGACTGGCGATCCGCTTCTCACCCTTGATCTCGACCTGATCGCCGGCCGGGCACCGAGCCTTTGCACCCCGCTCATAATTCTGGACGGGAGCCTGGCCGACGACGCCATACTGGTCCCGTCGGGACTGGTGGAGACGGGCACGCCGATCCTGCAACTCGCTGCCGGTTCACAGCCAGGGCCGGCGGATACCGCTGAGGGCGATGACCAGACCGTCACCGCGTCCATCCTGATTGAAATGGCCGATGGCATCCATGCGCGTCCGGCGGCGCGGATCGCCCGCTGCGCCAAGGCGCATCAAGGCCCTGTGCGGATCAGCACCGGTACGGACAGTGTCAATGGCAAGAGCGTTGCCGGCTTGATGGGGCTGGGCGTCAAGCATGGCGACCGCGTCGACATTTCCGTGACGGGCGCTGATGCTGACACGGCGCTGACGGCGCTGCTGGAATTGATCCGTGACGGCGCTGGCGACGAAATTGTCCCGCTTGCCGCAAATGGCGATGGCGCGGCCACAGCCAACACGGCCGCGCCGGCCCGGGTGTTGAGTGGTGTTGCCGCAAGCGCCGGCGTGGTGGTCGGTCCCTTGGCCTATCATGTCGGCGACGCGATTGATGTCCCCGACCAGGGTGATGGCCCCGCCGTCGAGCGCACCCGCCTCAGCGAAGGACTGGCGGCGCTGATTGCCGAAATCGATGAAGAGGCGTGCCACACCCGCGGTGAACAGGCGGCCCTGCTCGCCGCCCACGCAGAAATGGCTGATGATCCGGACATGATCGACGCTGCCCGCCTTGAGATCGCCACCGGTCGGTCGGCCGGTCGGGCTTGGCAGGTCGCCACGGCGGCCCAGATCGCGCAGCTTGAAGCGACCGGGGACAAGCGGACGGCCGAGCGCGTCGCCGATCTTCGCGATGTCGAGGCCCGCCTGTTGCGCACGCTTTACGGCGCGTGCGGCGCGACCGATCTGTCGCATCTGAACGGGGCGATCCTGGTCGCAGAGGACCTGCTGCCCTCCGATTTCATGCGCTATGCCGCCGCCGGTATTGCTGGCCTTGCGCTGTCGGCGGGCGGGGCGACCTCACATGTCGCAATCCTGGCCGCAGCCGAGAATATTCCGGCCCTCGTCAGCTTGGGCAGGGATGTGCTGCGTCACGCCGCCGGGGCAACGGCCCTGATCGATACCGCCGCCTGCCGTCTCGAGGTCGAGCCGGGTGACGAAGAAGTCGCCCGCATTCAGGCCAAGGCCGGGCGTCGCCGCGAAGCCGAAGCGCTGGCCGCGTTGGCGGCGGGCGATGCAGCGCGCACGCGGGACGGGCAGCGCATCCACGTCATGGCCAATCTGGCCTCGGTCGATGAGGCGGCCAGCGCCCTGCGCAATGGCGCCGAAGGCTGCGGCCTGTTGCGGACCGAATTCCTCTTCACCCATCGCCGCCAGGCGCCGGACGAGGCCGAGCAGGCGGAAGTCTACACGGCCATCGCCCAGTGCCTGAAAGGGCATCCCTTGACCATCCGCACGCTCGATATCGGCGGTGACAAGCCAGTGCCCTTCCTGGATCTTGGCGATGAACCCAATCCGGCGCTGGGTCTGCGTGGCATCCGGACACTGACGGCCCATCCGCAGATCATGCGCGACCAGGTTCGTGCCCTCCTGAAAGCTGCCAAGGGACGCGATGTCCTCGTCATGCTGCCAATGGTGTCCGGCCCGTCGGAGGTCGCCGATTTCCGCGCCGTCGTGCGCGATCTCGCACGAGAGATGGAGATCGAGACGCTGCCGAAGATCGGTACCATGATCGAGACGCCGGCCAGCGCCGTGATCGCGGACCAGATCTGCCGGGTCGCTGATTTCGTGTCGATCGGGACCAATGACCTGACCCAGTACACATTGGCGATGGATCGCGGTCATGCGGCCCTGGCCGGACGGATGGATGCCCTGCACCCGGCCGTGGTGGCGCTGATCGGGCAGGTCGGGGCGGCTGCGGGTCGCGCCGATATTCCGGCCAGCGTCTGCGGCGGCCTGGCGTCGGATCCGCTGGCGGTGCCGGTCCTGATCGGTCTGGGTATCGGAAAATTGTCAGTGGTTCAGTCGATGATCGGGCCGATCAAGGCGATCGTGCGGGATCTGGATGCCGCCCATTGCCGCGAATTTGCCCGCGAGCTGCACACGCTCGACAGTGCCGCGGAGATCCGTGCGCGCATCGTGGCCGAATGGCCGCAACTTGATTGCTGGCTCTAGGGGGACAGGCGATGAAACAGATGATGTCAGGCGTACAGCAACTTGGTCGGGCGCTGATGCTGCCGATTGCCGTCCTGCCCGCAGCCGCGCTCCTGCTGCGCCTCGGCCAGCCTGACTGGCTGGATTTGATTGCGCCGGACTTGGTCGGACAGGGCGATAACGCGATCAGCATGCTGCACGCGACCCTGCCCTTCATCGGTGCGGCTGGCGGCGCGCTCTTCTCGCAGCTCGGCATCCTGTTTGCCATCGGAGTCGCAGTCGGCTTTGCGCGGGAGGGGCATGGCGCCGCCGCACTTGCCGGCGTCGTGGCCTATTTCGTCACCCTGTCGGGGGCCGAAGCGCTGTTGACGGTGCCGCCGGGAGTCCTGGCAGGCGTGCCGGACGGGCTGGCTGGCCTGGTTGCCAATGATTATCGCGACGGCCTGATGGCGCGCGTGCATGTGCCGGTCGGTATTATCTGCGGTGCGACGGCGGGCATGCTCTACAACCGTTACGCCAATATCGCCCTGCCCGAATATCTTGCCTTTTTCGGCGGTCGCCGCTTTGTGCCGATCGCCGCCGCGGTCGCCGGGCTGGGCTATGCCCTTCTGCTCGGCCTGACAGTCGAGGCAATCGTCGCCGGAATGGAGCAGGCGAGCCGCGCCATTCTCGATGCCGGCGGGATCGGACTATTCGTGTACGGCCTGCTCAATCGGCTGCTGATCGTGACTGGATTACATCATATCATCAATAACTTGGCCTGGTTCCAGGTCGGTGATTTCCAGGGCGCGGCCGGTGACCTGAACCGTTTCTTTGCCGGCGACCCCGAGGCCGGCGGCTTCATGAGCGGTTTTTTCCCGGTCATGATGTTCGGCCTGCCGGCGGCTTGCTATGCCATGTACCGACAGGCCCGGCCGGAACGCCGAAAAGAGGTCGGCGGCATGCTCGGTTCGATGGCGCTGACGTCATTTTTGACCGGTGTGACCGAGCCGATCGAGTTCACCTTCATGTTCCTGGCACCGGCGCTCTTTGCGTTGCACGCCGTCCTGACCGGTATTGCCATGGCCTTGATGGATGTCCTGCAGGTCAAGCTGGGCTTCGGCTTTTCGGCCGGCCTGTTCGACTATGTGATCAATTTCGGTGATGCCACCAATCCGTTGCTCCTGATCCCGGTCGGCCTGGCCTATGCGGCGATTTATTATTTCGTCTTCTCCTTTGCGATCCGTTGGCTCGACCTGAAGACGCCAGGGCGCGAGCCGGCTGCGGCCGGCATCGCGGCGGCATCCGGCAGCACCGCCGCGGCATCCGGTGGCGGCTTGACGGCGGCGGCCGGCTTCGTCGTGGCGCTGGGCGGGGCCGGAAATCTGGTCTCGATCGGGGCGTGCACGACGCGTCTGCGGTTGGAAATCAAAAAACAGGACCTGGTCGACGAGGCTGCGCTGCGCGCGCTCGGCGCGAAGGGTTTTGTCCGGCCGTCGGCGAACACGCTGCAGGTCATCATCGGGCCGACGGCTGAGCGTGTTGCCGACGAGATCCGGGCCGCGATGTCGGGTCCCGTGGCGGCCACCGCGCCTGCCGAGATTGCCGGGTCGGCCAAGACCACTGCGGGCAAGGTTCGCGCCGATCTGCCGAAGGCAATCGCACATCTCCTGGCCGGTCCCGCGGGACTGGGCGCGGCTTGGCTGGCTGGTGCCAACCGGTTGATCGTTGAGTCCGGGATCAGGGACAATCTCGACACTGATGCTCTGGCCAAACTCGGCGTATATGCCGTCAAGCCAGCCGGCGATGCGGCGGTTTCCCAATTCCTGATTGTTGACGACGCCCTTCGACAGCAGGTGTTCGCTTCGGCAAGTGTGGGCGCGTGACCAAAGAAAGTGATTGCGCGCCGCAATCGAAGGTGTGATTGCTTCTCAGGCACACGGATTTATTAACCTCGTAGCGCTAGTCTCCACCGGCATTAAGGAGGGACACAGCGACATGCTTTGGAGGCAGATCGACCGTTGGACGGGGGCCGACCCGCAAATCGATTTCGATTTTGCGGTCAAATCCCGCATTGCCGTTGCCTACACAGCGATCTTCACGCTCATGGGCCTGGTCAACGCCTCGGTGCTCACCTTTATCCTGGACGGACGACCGGGCATGGCCGAACTCGGCTTGGCATCGGCGGCCCTGGCAGCGACCGTCGGCTTTACGGGCCTGCGACTGCGCCGACCCAATCTGACCATTCTGGTCATGATTACCCTGGCCTCAATCGTCCTGTTTGCGGCCGCCTGGGCCAATCGCGGATCCTTCCCGCCGGCGACGCTCTACCTGCCCGGTATTGTACTCGGCGCCTATATTGCCTGGGGCGCGCGTGCGGCCCTGTTCGCGATTTTGCCGCTCGCCGCCTATTTCGGCCTGATCCTGGCGACGGCTGAGTATTCGAGTACCGGACCGCTCGGCTTCCGGCCGACAGAATTGCTCAACATGCTGATCGCTGCCGGGGCGCTGTCCTGCGTCTGGATCGTGTTGTTCGGGTCGAGCTTTCGTTCCGCGACCACTGACGCGCAAAAGGCACTGACCGAAGCCAACAAGCAGCTGGAAACGGCGCTGATTTCGGCACAACAGGCCAATCGCGCCAAGTCCGATTTCATCGCCAATATGAGCCATGAAGTCCGCACCCCGCTGAACGGCGTTTTGGGTATGACCAATGTTCTCCAGGCCGATGAAAGCCTGTCGGACGAGCATCGCCGCAGCCTTGATCTCATTGATGACAGCGGCAAGGCACTGCTCGAATTGCTCAATGACATTCTCGACCTGTCAAAGATCGAGGCCGACGCGCTCGAGCTCGAAACGCGCGAGTTTGACCTGTCGGCGCTGGTCCGCAACACCACTGATCATTGGCGTCCGCAAGCTGAAGCCAAGGGCGTCGCGCTGACAGTCAACAACCAACTCGGCGAGCCGGCCTTCGTGTCAGGCGACCCGATCCGGCTTCGCCAGGTGATCAACAACCTGCTCGGCAATGCGGTCAAATTCACCCATACCGGTCGCATCAGTGTCTCGCTGGCCACGGTCGGTGAAGTGCGTGATGGCAAGACCCGTATTCGTTTCGCGGTCCGTGACACCGGGATCGGTATTCCGGGCAATAAGCAGGACGCGATTTTTGACCCGTTCAAACAGGTGGATGCTTCGGTCACGCGAAGCTATGGCGGCACCGGGCTGGGTCTGGCGATCTGCCGCCGCCTGGTTGCGAAAATGGATGGCAAGATCACCCTGTCGAGCAAGATGGGGCGTGGCTCCACCTTCACCGTCGATGTGCCGATGGAACGTGTCGTGGCGTCCGAGCCGGATGTCGCCAAGCGTGACCCGGCCAGCATAGCGCCGCTGGCTGTCGCCGGACGCGTCCTGGTGGTCGATGATGTCATGACCAATCAGCTCGTGCTCAAGGCGATGGTGCAGCAGATCATCAAGGCCGACGAGCTGATCGTCGACTGCGCCTCGGGCGGTCGAGAAGCCGTCAACAAGGCCACCTCTCTGGCCTATGATGTCGTACTGATGGACATCCAGATGCCGGAGATGGACGGGGTCAGCGCGATGCAGTGTATCCGCGAGACCCGCAAATCGGCCGACGCCCGCATCATCGCGGTCACCGCCCTTGCCTCCGACGATCATCGCCGCGAATTCCTCGCCGCCGGCTTTACTGACTATCTGCCCAAACCGGTCGAGATCGCCGAACTGCGTCGGGTCCTGAAAACGGTGATGCCGCCGCAGTCCGCCGACGCAGACGCGCAACCGGACGAAGCGCGCCGCGCCGGCAGCTGACGATCAGATCTCCGCGACGATCAATTGTGGTCCGCCGGCCGCGAGCGCGCGCTTGAGGGCATCGTCGAATTCACCGGCGGTTGCCGCGCGCTGACCCGGCACACCAAATCCTTCGGCGAGCTTCACCCAATCCATTTTCGGATTGTCGAGTGACAGCATTTGCTGCGCGGCCGGTCCGGGATCTCCGGCCCCGACGCGGGCCAGTTCGACATTGAGCACCAGGTAGGAGTGATTGGCGAACACCACGTTGATCACGTTCTGCTTCTCGCGCGCCTGGGTCCACAGGGCTTGCAGCGTATAGGCCGCCGCCCCGTCGCCGCACAGGGCGAAGACTTGCCTGTCGGGACAGGCGAGGGCGGCGCCGACCGCTTGCGGCATGCCGGACCCGATCGCACCGCCGGTCAGGCACAGCCAGTCATGTCGCGGACCATGTTCGATCCAAGGGAACACGCCCATGCCGCTTGTGGTGGCATCGTCACAGATCACCGAGTCCTCCGGCATGTGGCGGAGCAGGGAAATTCCGACATAGCCGGGATTGAGCGCTTCGTCCGGGAAGAGTTTCGGCGCTTGCGACATGTCGGGCAGGTCCAGCGGCGTGGCGGTGATGTCCAGCGCGTCGGCGACCGCTTCCAGCGCTGCTATCACGTCATCAGCGGGTCCGGCCAGGGTCTCGCTGCGCGCGCTGTCCGGCGTCAATTCCCCCGGCTGGCCCGGATAGGCGAAGAAAGCGACCGGTGGTTTGGAACCGGCGATGACCAGCAAGTCGGCGTCGCCCAGCTCCTCGATCGCCTGCTCGCCGAAATAGGCAAGGCGTTTGGGTGAGACCCGGCCATGGCCGCGGGCGATGCGCGGCACGAATGTGTCCATGAACAATCGGGCGCCGGTCGCTTCGGCAATCCGTCCGGCAGCGGTGAGACCGGCTTCGCGGCAGGCATCATTGCCCAGCAGGATGACCGGCTTGTCCGCCGCTTTCAGTGCGGCGGCGATATCGGCGATCCGGTCGTCGGCGACCGGTGTCGGGCCGGGCATGGCGACGGCATCGAGCACATCCGGCTCCTCGTCCGACCAGGCACAATCCGCCGGCAGGATCAGCGAGGCCACGCCGCGCTCGGGGCCATAGGACTGGCGGACCGCCTCGACGGCCATGGTCGACAACTCGGCGGCGTCGCTGACACATCCGACCCAGCGCGACATTGGCCGGCAGACCCCGGCGGCGTCCGACGTCAGCGGGGCGTCCAGCTTGATGTGGTCACGGGCATGATCGCCGACAATGTTGACGACTGGCGCATGAGCACGGCGGGCATTGTGCAGATTGGCCAAGCCATTGCCGGCGCCCGGGCCAAGATGGAGGAGGGTGCAGGCCGGCTTGTCCGCCATGCGGGCATAGCCGTCGGCCGCCCCGGTCGCGACGCCTTCAAACAGGCACAACACCGATTGCATGCCCTCGGTGCGGTCGAGGGCGGCGACCATGTGCATCTCCGACGTGCCCGGATTGGTGAAGCAGACCTCGACGCCCTGATTGATGAGCGTTCGGACAAGGCTCTCGGCTGCAAACATGGATCGACCCCGTTGTGATGATGGCTTGTTTATTGGTTTGGCGTGAGCCTAGCGTGGCAGGCGGACAAAGTCCGGCGTCAATTCAGACAGGCGTGCGGCGCCGACCAGCGCCATGTCGCGTTCCAAGGCCGTCAGCAGGATGTCGAGCGCGCGCTCGACCCCGGCCTGGCCTCCAGCGCCCAACCCGTAGAGGTAGGGGCGCCCGACCGCGACCGCATTGGCGCCCAATGCCAGCGCCTTGATGATGTCGGTCCCGCGCCGGATGCCGCCATCCAGGATGATCTCGGCCTGGCCGCGCACCGCCGCGACAATGTCGGGCAGGGTGTCGATGGTGGCTGGGGCGGTGTCGAGCTGGCGGCCGCCATGATTGGAAATCCACACCGCATCGGCACCGGCATCGAGGCAGCGCCTGGCATCATCCGGACGGGCGATGCCCTTGATCGCGAACGGGCCACCCCAGATATCCTTGATCCATTTCGCATCCTCCCAGCTCACCGTGCGGTCGAATTGCGAGTTCAGGAATTCGATGATGCCCATGCCGCCGGTATCCATGTCCGCCCAGTTGGCGGCGAGGATGTCCGGCGTTGTCGCCATGTCCCAGAGATAGCCGGGCCGGGCGAGGACCTGGCTCACCGTCTTGGCGTTGATCTTCGGCGGGATGGTGAAAGCGTTGAGATGGTCGCGCTCGCGATTGCCGGCCACCGGCACGTCGACGGTCAGGATCAGACCGGTGAAACCGGCGGCCTTGGCCCGCTCAAGCGCCTTTTCGACAATCGCCCGGTCCTTCCAGACATAGACCTGGAACCATTTCGGCCCGTCAGTGTGCTCTGCGATGTCCTCGATCGTGGTCGAGGCGAGGGTGGAAAGGCAATAGACCAGCCCCTTCGCCCTGGCAGCCCGGGCCACGGCGGCTTCGCCAGCGCGCGGGTTGAACAGTCGCTGGGCGGCGGTGGGGGTGACGATGATCGGCGCCTTGCTGGGCGCGCTCATGATCGTTGTTTCCAACTCGATCTTCGAGATGTCGACCAGGGATTTGAAGTTCAGTTCGTAATCGCCATAGCGGCGGTCATTGCGTCCCAGCGTGATCTCGTCATCGGCGCCGCCATCGATATAGTCGAACACCATGCGCGGCAGGCGTTTGCGGGCCAAGGCCCGCAAAGCCTCGATATTGTGGGCCTGGTCAATCGCTGTCATGGGCGCGAGCGTTGTCCGCTTCCCGCCACAGCGTCAAGCCTCGACAGGTGCTGGCAGCGCGTCATCCTTGCGGGGCTTTTCCGGTTTGATGCCGAAGAAGAGCGCGTACAGCACCGGCACGGCGATCATGGTCAGCACGGTGGCGAAGGTCAGCCCGCCGATAATGGTCACCGCCATGCCCTGGAAGAAGGCATCACTGATCAGCGGTGTCATGCCCAGGATCGTGGTGCTGGCGGCCAGAAGGACCGGCCGCAGACGACTGATCGAACCATCACGGACCGCCACCAGCCGGTCAGACCCGCCGCGGATCCGCATATCGATCTCGTCGACCAGCACGATCGCATTCTTGATCAGCATGCCGGACAGCGACAACAGGCCCAGAAGGGCGGTGAAGGAGAAGGCGACATTGGTGGCCAGAAGACCGATCACCACGCCGTTCACCGACATCGGCACAACCGCCCAGATGATCAGCGGCTGGCGGATGGTCGCGAACAGCAGGAAGGAAATGGTGAGCATCGCAATGAAGGTGAGCGGCAGCTGTCCGCCCAGCGAGGCATTGGCTTCCGCCGAGGCTTCATACTCGCCGCCCCATTCCAGCGAATAGCCGCGTGGCAGGTCTATGGCTGCAATCACCGGCTGGAAGCGGGCAAAGCCCTCCGCCGCGGTCTCCCAGCCATGGGGATTGGCGCGCACGGAAATCGTCCGGGTCCGGTCCCGCCGCTGGATCAGCACGTCTTCGAACTCAAGCGCGAATTCCGACACGATCTGGCTGATCGGCACATAGGCGGCCTGTTGCGGGCTCCACACCAGACGGTCATCAAGATAGGCCGGATCGGCGCGTTCTTCTGCCGGTGCCCGGGCGAGAATCGGGATCAGGGTTTCGCCTTCGCGATAGACGCCGACCTGATTGCCATCGGTGGCGAAGCGCAGCGCATTGGCGATATTCTCACGGGTGACACCAATGGTCTGCGCGGTCTCCTCGATGATGACCGGGCGCAGGACCGGGGTGCGATTGCGCCAGTCGGTGCGGATGTCGATGACATCGGCATCGGCGTGCAGCGCGGCCATCGCCTGTTCGGCCAGTTCGCGGAGCACATCGGCATCCGGACCCGAGAAACGCGCTTCCAGCTTGGCGCCTGATGGCGGGCCGAAGACGATCCGGTCGGTGCGGATTTCGGCATCGGGGACCGTTTCGCGGACATGCGCCAGGATACGGTCGGCCAGGCCCGGGATGGACTCAAGGTCGCGAGCCCAGACGATGATCTGGCCATAGGCGGTATTGGGCTGTTCGGCCGTATAGGTCAGCATGAAGCGGGTCGCGCCGGCGCCGACAAATGTATCGATGGCCGTGGTTTCCGGCTGTTCCGAGATGAAGCTGCCAATCTCCCGCATGGTGGCGTCGGTGGTCAGGATGTCGGTGCCTTCGGGCAATTCGACATTGACGTAGAAGACCGGCGTGTTGGTGGCCGGGAAGAAGGAATTGCGAACCGATCCGAAGCCGGCATAGCAGACAAAGGTGATGACGATCAGCAGGGCCAGCACGATCCAGCGCCGTGACAGGGCGAGGTTCAATAGCCCGCGATAGCCGTTGAACAGGCGACCGGTATAGAGGTCTTGCTCATCATCGGTGTGGTCGCCTTTCGCTTGCGCGGCGGCGCGTTGGGCCGAGAAGAGATGGAAGCCCACCATCGGCACGACGGTGACAGCGATGACCCAACTCAACAGCAGCGAGATCGCGATCACGGCGAACAGGGAGAACAGGAATTCCCCGGTTGCGTCCGGCGACAGTCCGATGCCGGCAAAGGCGAGGATGCCGATCACGGTGGCGCCGAGCAGCGGCCATTGCGTGGTGGCGACGGCTTCCTCGGCGGCCTGCATGCGCGGCTTGCCCCGCATGACGCCGGTCAGCATGCCCTCGGTCACCACGATGGCATTGTCGACCAGCATGCCCATGGCGATGATCAACGCGCCCAGGGAGATGCGCTCCATCTCCAGTGCAAACAGGCTCATGAAGAAGATCGTGCCGGAGATGGTCAGGAACAGCACGGCGCCGACGGTCAGGCCGGCCCGCCAGCCCATGAAGATGCACAACACGCCGATCACGATGGCGATCGACAGGGCGAGGCTGACAAGGAAGCTGTTGATCGCATCATCGACGACCAGGTGCTGCTGATAGATCGGATGCAGCTCGACACCCAGCGGCAGGCTGGATTCAAGCTCTGCCAGACGCGCTTCGACCGCGTGGCCGACATCAACGATATTGGCGGTCGGCAGACCGGCCACGCCGATCGTGAAGGCCCGCACATTATTGTGATAGATCAGCTGGGTGGGGCGCTCGACCGTGTCGCGGCGGACTTCGGCAATGTCGGACAGTCGGATCGCCTGGTCGCTGTCGCGCGGCGTGATCAGGAGGTTGGAAATCGCTTCCGTGCCGCCAAGCGTTTGCGGAATGTCGACCCGGACAAGCCGGTCATTCAGCGGCGCCGACCCGGCCGCGACGACGGCATTTTCCTGCTCCAGATCCTCGAGAAGATCGGCGTAGGACAGGCCGAGGCGGGCGAGGTTTTCCTGCGGAATCTCGATATAGATCCGCTCGTCCGGCTCTCCCTCGACGGCGACCTTGGCGACGTCCTCGACGGTCAGCAATTCGCGCCGCAACATGCGCGCCACATCGCGGATACGACTGTCGGAATAGCCCTCCGCGGTGACAGCGTAGAAAATTCCGTAAGTGTCGCCGAAATCATCATAGACGACGGGTTCGCCGGCACCGGGCGGCAGGCTGCCGACCGTGTCGTTGATCTTGGCCCGCAGCCGGGTCCACACGGCCGGCATGTCGCCGCTGTCGATCGTGTCATCGATCGTGACATGGATTTCCGAGATGCCCGGCGAGGATTCCGACCGGATTTCATGCACTTCGCCAAGCTGCTGGATGGCGATTTCCAGCGCTTCGGTGACTTCCTGTTCGACTTCTTCCGCGGTCGCGCCGGGATAGGCCGTGAAGATGATGGCTTCCTTGACGGTGAAGGCCGGGTCTTCCAGGCGGCCGACATTCATGAAGCCGGCCAGTCCGCCGAGCAGGCAGAACAGGATGACCATCCAGGTCAGGACGGGTTTTTCGATCGACAGGCGCGCAAGGGCGCTGGACGGGGTCGAGGCGGTACTCATTGCGGTTGTCCGAAACGGGTGCTGTCGGAGAGGGGACGTACGGGCATGCCTTCATGCAAGGCGTTGACGCCCGCCGTCACCACCCGGTCGCCGGCTGCGATGCCGCTTGTGACAATGATCATGTCGCCATCATATCCGTCGGACGTGATGGCCCGCGCGTTGACCACGCCGCTTTCAGCGTTGAACACCCAGACCCGCTGCCCGCCATCCGGGGCCGCGGTGACAGCCGGCAAGGGCACCCGCAGCCCGGAAACCGACGCGCCATTGCTCGCGAACTCGGCATACACAGTCGCCGTCATGCCCGGCAGAATGTTGGCCGGCATGTCGGCTGGCAGGGCGGCAATGGCGCGATAGGTGCGTGATGCGGCGTCCGGTTCGGACACCAGCTCGCGGGGTTCGAGGGCGAAGGTCTGACCGGGCAGGAAGGCGAAGGCGGCTTCGAGCGAGACGAGGGAGTCGCGGTCGAAGGTTGCGACCATGCTTTCGGAGATCGGTATCGAGACGCGCAGCTCCGAGACATCCATCAATCGTACCACCGGCTGGCCGGGCGAGACGATGGTGTAATTGTCGACGAGCCGGCGGCTGACCAGCGCATCAAACGGTGCCGTGAGGGTCGCATAGCCAAGATTGCGGCGCGCCGTCTGCAATGCCACTTCGCGCAGGTCGTAATTGGTCTGGGCGCTGTCCAGCGCCGCCTGCGAGGCAATGCCGCGCTCATGCAGTGTGCGTTGGCGTTCCAGCTCGGTATTGGCCTGCTGCAATTGGACGCGAGCTTCCCGTTCGGCGCGCTGGAAATCTTCACGGTCCAGTGCCGCGACCAGCGTGCCCTGTTCGATCAGGACGCCTTCATTGAGCGGCAGTTCGGCCAATTGCCCGCCGACCTGAAACGCCATGTCGACATTGAGGCGAGCCTCGACGCGGCCGACGAATTCATGCCGTGTCTCGCCGCTGTCGGCGACCACTTCGGCAAGCTGGACCAGGCGCGGCGGCGATGGCGGCGCGGCAATCTCCTCGGCGCAGGCCGCGAGGAGGAGGCTGGTGCCGAGGGCGGCGAGGAGCGGGAAGCGGGTCATTGATAAAGCTCGTGGGTCAGGCGCACCAGGCGATCGCGGATCTGGGTGAGCTGATTTTCAGGAATGGTGTCGAAGCCAAGCAGGGCAGAAAGTTTCAGCCCGTCCATGGCGAGAAGGAGAAGCCGGGCGCCGATCGGGTCCGGCGTGTCGTCGCTGAGGCGCTGGAAGGTGGACGACAGGAAGTCGCGCGCCGGGTCCAGCAGATCAGGGTGTTCCGCCGAGGCGGCCAGAAGCGCCATCGACAGGGCCTTGCGCGCGTCGTGCCGGTCGAACATGGCGTTGAAAACATGGACGAGCGGCGGCTCGCCGGCGGCATGGGCCGCCGCCTCGCAGTTGGCGAAGTCCTGGCTGACATCCGCCATCATCCGTTCGACCATGCCCTTGAGCAAGGCGATCTTGTTGGGGAAATGATAGAGGACACCACCCTTTGAGACACAGGCTTCGGCGGCGACCGCGTCGATCGTCAGACGGCGTGCGCCATCGCGACCGACCACGGTTTCGGCCGCGTCGAGAATGGTGTCCCGGGTGGAGGGCTTGTGCGCAGTCATGTCGGGAATGGTCCTGAATTGTTGCAGTGCACATAAACCGTCCAGACGGTACAGTCAACACCGTCCAGACGGTATAGTCATGGTGGCCTGCACAGACCGGTCGACGCGCCGGGGCGAGGCCGTTCCAGGGCCTGCAGAATTAAATTTTCCCAAACCGCGACTATGGGTTGCGCCAGAGTCGCTCTGCCCGCCCTGACTAGTGGAGGTGGGCGGTCAGCTCTTCTAGAGACCGGGCAGGCACCGGGCGGGTGTCGCCATACCGGAGAGCTCGATGTCTGTCTTCCTGCGCACCCTGGCGGCTGCCAGCCTGTTGATCACCCTTGTCCCGACGGAGTCCGTGCAGGCCTATGGCCGCGATGGCCACCGTATCGTCTGCGACCTGGCCTATCGCTATCTCTCCGATGAAACCCGCGCTGAAGTCGATCGGTTGGTGGCGCTGGATACGCAATTCGACCATTTCCGCGATGTCTGTTCCTGGGCCGATGAAGTGCGCGGCTCGACGCATCGTCACACGGCGCCCTGGCACTATATCAACCAGACCCGCAACGACCCGCATGTTGACCCCGAGGATTGCGCCGAAGGCGGCTGCATCACCTCCGCCATCGACTTGCATGCCGGTATCTTTGCCGATCGAGCCCGTGCCGACGCGGAGCGTCTGGAAGCCCTGAAATTCCTCGCCCACTGGATGGGGGACATCCACCAGCCGCTGCATGTTTCGATCGAGGGGGATCGTGGCGGCAACGACATCAATGTGCTGTGGCGCGGCGAACGTCACACCAATCTCCACCGGGTCTGGGACAGTGAGATCCTGCTCGACTATATGGCCGAGACCTGGCCCTACCTGGCCGAGGAAGACCGCTGGCAGCCGCTGGTCGAGGAGCTTGCCGCTGACATCCCGCTGACCGGGGTTGATGTCTATGCGCCGCTGGCCCCGATCGCCTGGGCCCAGGAAAGCCATGACATCGTCCGTTCGCGCGGCTTTGCCTATTATTGGGCCAATGCCGAACAGACAATCGAGCCGGGCGATGCCTATTACGAACGCAACCTGCCGGTCAGCCTGCAGCAGCTCAAGCAGGGCGGCGTGCGTCTGGCCGGCCTGCTCAACCAGCTGGTCGAGGAGCGCCAGCTGTCGGGTCGGACCGCACCGGCTGCGGTGTCCGGCGCGTTGAACTAGCAGCTGGTCCAGCCTGTGGCCTAGCCGACACGGCTGGCATCCATCGCCCGGTCAGCCCCGGTTCCGCTTGTCGCCTTCGTTAGCGTTTGGTTAATATCCGCAACGGGCGTCGTCGGCGTTGGGGGTGAGTGTGATCGAAGGCGTGGACAATACGGTGCTCTACGGTGTGGCCGGGGCCGGGCTGTTTGTCCTGATCCTGGCGATCAGTGCCATCTCGATGCATCTCAACCGGCAGCGCGCGGTCTCCGACGAGCGGCAGGTCTACAAGCTGCGGGCCAAGCGGGTGGCGCGCTATGAGGATGCCAAGAAGGAATACGAAAAGCACCGCAAGAAGATCGAGAGCGGTAATACCGTCCTGATCGATCTCATCCATGACCTTGGCGATGATTTCGTCGGCCGCGACAGCGCCCAGCAGCAGATCGCCTTTGACGAGGCGTTCGAGGCCGTTGCCTCGATCCGCCAGGCCAATCCGCGGGCCAAGATTGTGGTCGTGCTGCACACGCTGGGCGGTTATGCCCGGCCCGCCCACATGATCGCACTGGCCCTCAAGCAGCATTTGGCCAAGGCCAAGGCCAAGGGGCATTACAACCCCAAGCGCGAGCCGCAGGTGATCGCCTATGTGCCCTATGTCGCCATGTCCGGCGGCACGATGATCGCGCTGGCCGCCGACAAGATCGTGATGGACCCGACCGCCTCGCTGGGGCCGATCGACACGATCTATGGCGGCTTCCCGACCGAAGCCTACAAGGAGCTTCTGGCCCAGAAAGGACCGCTGGCGACCCAGGATGTGCTCGTCATGCTGGCCCATGAGGCGGAAAAATATGACCGCTATGCCGGCAAGGTGGCGCGCGACATCGTCAATCCGGTGCACCGGGTGGATGAAAAGGCCGAGCACCACATTGCCGACACGCTGTCAGCCGGCACGCTGTCGCACAGCCAGGCCATCACGCCCAAGGACGCCAAGGATCTGGGCATGAATGTCTCGGCCAAGATCCCGGACCTGATCTACGGCCTGGTCGATGCCCGTATCCGCATGATCCACACCCGGCTGGAATTCGAGGCCCGCCGGATGGAGAGCGAGGACGGGCCGAATGAGGGCAAGGGTGATGAGGCCGAGCAGGCGATCGAGCGCGCCATACGCCAGTCGCTGCGCGGCAATGTCCGGCTCTGACATCGGCAATGATGACAGTTGAGAATATCCGGTGACTGTGGCGCGGGCTTGAACCGGTCCGCCGCCGACCCGATCTTCCCCGCGACCAGCGAGGAATGAAGTCATGAGCGCCAAGGCCGAACACTATATCGATGTCCGCAAGCAGATCGCCGCCGTGATCGCCGGCGAGACCAGCCGCACGGCGCGTCTCGCCACCGCCAGTTGCCTGTTGCGCGAAATGTTTGGCGAGCGCTTCTTCTGGACCGGCTTTTACGAGGTCGATCCGGCCAAGCCGACCGAGCTGGTCGTGGGGCCCTATCAGGGCACGATGGGGTGCCTGCGCATCCCGTTCGGCAAGGGCGTCTGTGGTGCGGCGGCGGCGACCGGTGAGACCCAGCTGGTTGAAGACGTGCACGCCTTTCCCGGCCACATTGCCTGTGATAGCCGCTCCAATTCCGAGATCGTGGTGCCGGTGCGTGATGCCGACGGCCGGCTGGTCGCCGTTCTGGACATCGACTCGACCGAGTTCGGCGCCTTCGACGCCGAGGACCAGGCCGGGCTGGAAGCCATTTGCGGTGAACTCCTGACGATCGCCTGACCGGTCGTCCGGAATGGGTCGGGGGCAGCGCCGGTTCGGGTTTGGGCATGGCGCTGCCCCCTGTCCCGCCCGTTTGGGGTCCGCCATGATGGCGGCGTGCGGGATGTCGGTTGGGCGTGTCTAGCGCGCCACGATCTCGACCCGTCGATTGCGGGCGCGCCCGTCCTCGGTGCCATTGCTGGCCTCCGGCGCCAACGGACCAACGCCGGCGGAAACCAGCCGCTCCGTATCGATCCCGAATTGCTCGACCAGGGCTGTGACGACTGATGCCGCACGCCGGTCTGACAGGGACATGTTGTAGGTGAGCCGGCCGATCATGTCGGTATGGCCGACGACGTAGAGCGACAGGTTTGGTCGCGCCGCCAGCAAGTCCCGCAAGGCTTCCAGCGCGACTTGCGATTCCGGTAGCAAGGTGTCGCTGTCATGGGCGAACAACAGGCCATCGACACGGACATGGCCGTCAGCATCCAGCCCGGCCGCCAGGGCTTCCGCTGAGACGGTGACCATGCCGCGATCCATCTCGTCGGTCTCGACGATGACGATTGAGGTGGTGTGGCGGCCGACGCCAACGGCGATATAGGCCAGTCGCCCGTCATAACTCAGGGTTCCGGCGGTGTAGTGGGAGTTCGGTCCGTTGATCGCGCGCATGCCATTGGCCTGGTAAAAGGCGTTGCGGGTCGAGCCGGTGGTGCAGGAGCCGTCGCGGGCGCAGGACCAGATCGCTTCATAGCCGGCGGCGTCGAGAGCCTCGCGGTAGTTGGTGAAAATCTCCAACTCCGAGCGATCATCCGGATTGTCATAGTCGAGGCGGGTGACGCGGCCCTGCACGGGCCGGGTGATTGCGGCATGGGCCTCGAAATCAAAACCGGTGACCAGTGCGTATTCGTCAAACTGCCAGAATTCGCCATCACCTTGCGAACCTTCATAGGGGGTGATCAGCGGGTGACCGCTCACGCTTTGCTGGGCAAGTACGGCCGTCGCGGTCGCGGCAAGGATGAGGGCGAGGGTGAGGCAGGCGGCGATGGCGCGGATCATGGCAGATCTCCTTCGCATTGGCTCATGGCGGCGAATGTGTTGGTCGGGGCGTGATAACAATGGGCGATGCGGTTATCGCCCTCGGCGCTTTCCGCGATCCGGTTGGTCGCATCGAGCACGACTTCGACCCGGACGAATTCATAGTCCTGGCCCCACTCGCCCGCAAAATCATCGCCCGCGCCCAGCAGGTTGGTGTCGACAGCGATCTCGGCAATGGCATTGGCGGCAAGATCGGGAATGCGTGCTGTCCACGGTGGTGACCAACCGTCTCCGCCGCGGGCGTCTGGTCCTTCATTGACGCGGACATGGACCTCGACCGGGCAATGATGGATGGCATTGAAGTCCCGGCTGCCGGCATTTTCGACCCGGATGTGATGGGTGAGGCGGTTGAGTGTCATGTCGCCGCCGCCATTGGTCCGCGTCTCGATGCGCATGGCCATGTCTGACGAAAGCGGACCGGGTGTTGCCGGCATCTGGCCGAAACGGAACTCGATATCTAGATCGATCGGCAGGCGGTAGACATGGCAGGGATCGGCCTCCAGCGTCGCGCCTGTGATGTCCGGTGCGGTGCCGTCATCATCGGCGTCGCCATGGGTCAAACCAGGGTCGGCGGGCTGGGCGACCGGGCCCCCATTTTCGTCGGCATCATCATTGCTCCAGAACAGCGGCGGGTCGCCGATATTCTCGATGAAGATGACGCCATCACCGCGAAACGCCCCGCTGAGAACGAGATTGCCGAGGGTGACCGCGTGAACCGGTGCCGGATTGAACAGGCCGACATGATCGGAATGACCGGACCGGGATTGTTGGTGGACCGTGCGCCAGCTCATTCCGGTATAGTAATTGCGGACCTGAACGCGAAACTCGCGCGCGGTCTGGCAGTCCGGATCGGCAAAGGCGATGGCGGAGGTGATGCGGACGAAACCGTCGCTGTCAGCGGTGGTCGCGGGCCAGTTGGCGGTGTTCCAGAGCCCACCGGGCGTGCGGGCCTGGACGCGGGTCTGAATCCCGTCGAGCGGCCAGGTCTGACCGGCAATGTTTCCGACGCCCGGCTGGCTGCCGACGAGACGGGTCGAGACCTGCCAGCGGCAATTGGCCTCGGCCGACGCGGCAACAGCCAGCGTGGCGACCAAGCTTGCCAGAAGTACCAGAATCCGCATCGCGTCCTCCTGTCCCGTGGAGGGGAATGAGAATACATTTGTTGAATAGATGTTCAATGAATATATTTTCAATGAAATTGTGACAAACTCCGGAGCCGTGTGTGGCCAAGCGCAGAAGCGACCAGAAAGACGAAACCCGGGCCAAGCTGATCACGGCCGGCAGTGTCGTGTTCGCGGCCAAGGGGATTGAAGGTGCCCGGATCGGCGATATCGCCCGCGAGGCCGGCGTCGCCATGGGCACGCTCTACACCCATTTTCCGGACAAGGAGGCGTTGTTCGCCGAGGTGATGCGGGCCGGCAAGGAAACGATCCTCGCCGGTCTGGCGATTGCGCAGCAGACGCCGGGGTCGCGCGAGGTCAAGGATCGGGCGGCGATGGAGGGCGTGGTTGCCTTCGCCAGTCTTTACGGTGCGCTGTTCCGGCTTCTCCTCAGTCGCGGCGCCGGCACGGATCCCATGCAGCGCGAAGTCGTGGATGCGATCGCACAATTGCGGGTCACCGAGCTTGAGGCGGGCCAGCGCGATGGCTGGGCCCGCAAGGATCTTGACCCCCAAGCGGCAGCGCGCTGCGAGGTCGGCGCCGTCTTCCACCTTCTGGACTGGTGGCTGGATGACCCGGCCCGGATGCGCGATGAACAGGTCGTCGAGCAACTCTGCCTGATCCGGCGGTTCGGCGTTGAAGGCCTGATCCCGGGCGGCGGCGCATGAGCGATCAGATCATCGCGCTGGCCGGCCGCGAGGTCCGCTTTTCCTTGCGGCGCTCGGCACGGCGAACCATCGGTTTCACGATTTCCCGCGACGGTCTGGCTGTCGCCGCACCGCGCCGGGCCAGTGAACGCGAAATCCGCCGGGCGCTGGAGACCAAATCGGGCTGGATCCTCGCAAAGCTCGACGCCTGGGCCACCCGTCCGGCGGCGCCCGAACTGGTACTGGAAAGCGGTGCCATCCTGCCCTGGCTGGGCGGCGAACTGACCCTCAATCTGCGTGGCGAGGGCGTGCGCACCATCGTGCGCCGCGAGGATGACAGCCTCGTTCTCAAGCATGATCCCGACCTCGCCGGGGAACTCCGCACCCGCACGATGACCCGGGCCCTGCAGCGATTTTACAAGCGCGAGGGCGCGGCGCTGATGACGCCGAAGGTCGAAGCCTATGCCCGCCAGCTCGGCAAGCCGGTGCGCAAGGTCATCGTGCGCGATCAGAAACGCCGCTGGGGCTCGTGTGCCTCCGACGCCACCATTCGCCTCAACTGGCGCCTGATGGGCTTTCCCGAAGACCTGATCGACTATGTCTGCGCCCACGAGGCCGCCCACCTGGTCGAGGCCAACCATTCGCGGGCCTATTGGCGTGTGGTGGAAAGCCTGATGCCTGACTGGAAACCGCGCCGCCAGCAAATGCGCGACGAGGCGGATCGCTGGGTGGTGTTCTAGGGATCTAGTTGTGATGTCTCACGGCGTTATTCAGGTCTGAGAGGGCCTGAAGCGGTGTCCGTCTGTTGAGATCAGCTGGGCATCAAAGAGAGGCCGGCCGGCACCCATCAAGCGGGTGGTCGCGACACCTGTGTAGAGCCGATTGCTCCGCCGATAAGGATGGCCAGAATTCGGGGGGCCAGCCAGTAGGGCGTCCGCGTCGGAACTTTGGCATGCGATCTCGCAGTGTTTATGGCTCCACCTGCTGTGATAGGAATATACACTCCGAGTGCTGGACCGTACTCCTCAGTCATGAAGCTAAAGCCAGCGAAGAAGAGCACGAAGACCGTGACCCCGAGGCCAATCAATCCAAACAGGAGCCGCAATCCTGGCGGCGCTACGTGTTCCTTGGCCGTTAAAATCCCCTTTGAAGCTGTAAAACGGTCCAAGGGTACAATTCAGTACAATCCTTGAGTTGTCGAAAGTGCGCGGTCTGTCCGAAGGTGCGACGATGATCAATCCTTGCCAAAACTCAGGGCTCGCACATAGCATGGCGTGATTGTACTGGAGGCAACGCATTGCGTGATGAAAATTCATACTGGCGCGGCTTTTATGATGCGCGCTTCGGCTTCGCCAGCTCCAGCATTGGTGAAGATGTCCTTGCCCCGGTGCTGTTCTGGGGCGTGGGGTTCTGCGCGTTCTTCGTTACCTCTGTCATCGTCTACACATTCGGTGAGATTGCACTGATCTCTTGGGACCTTGAAGTCGTTGGAGGCCTACTAATCGGCCTTATTGTCGGCAGTCTGGTCCTTGGTGTCGTGGGTGCGTTCCTTATCTTGCTCGCCCTCCACCATATGCTCCGCATTATCGTTGGGAACGGGTGGGTCTTCTGGAGCTTCACAACGCTCTGGGTAATCGGCGCGTTGCTTTTCGCTCGGCTTGTTCACAATCCCCTTGTCTCGGACCCGGTAAATACGTCCGATGCTGAGATGGCCGCGCTGACGTTTGCAGCGGCTTTGATCTTAACAATCCCCTGGCTGGTTGCTCAGGCGATCCTGCGACTATTTCTCGTGAAATCAGGCGAGTACTGGGACTGATCGACCACACCGTCGACCGCGTCCGCAAGGGAAACCGCAATCGCGGTGTCGCTTGGGACTGTGTCCACGTCGCCGTCGGTGACGCCACTCGCTTGGCCTATGTCGAGGTCCTGCCCGACCAGAAACGTGCTACCGCCCACCCCCTTCCTGGTGCGCGCCCTGCGCTGGTTCAAAGCCCCCGGCATCACCGTCGAGCGCGTCATGACCGACAATGGCAGCCCCGATATCTCGCCGGATATTTCGACTGCTACAACACCGCCCGACCGCAAAATGCTGTCTCACGACAGCCGCCAGCCAACAGGCTCAGCAAGCTGAACAACGTTGTGAGGGATCACACTTATTCCCCGTCCTTCAGCTTGCGATCAAAATAATCCATCACCATCGTCCACAAATGCACCGAGCGGTCTTCGCCGCGCACGCCGTGGCGTTGGCCGGGATAGGTCATCATTTCAAATTGCGAACGCTGCGCCTGAAGCTCCGAATAGAGCCGCACCGAATTGGCGAAGATGACATTGTCGTCGGCCATGCCGTGGATCAGGAGGAGCGGGGTCTCGTAATTGTCCAGATGGGCAAAGACGGAGGCGGCCTGGTACCCCTCAAAATTGGCGTCCGGATGATCCATGTAGCGCTCGGTATAGGCGGTGTCATAGAGCGTCCAGTCGGTGACCGGCGCGCCCGCCACGCCGGCGGCCCAGGCGCCCGGTGCCTGCAGGGTCGACATCAGCGTCATATAGCCGCCATAGGACCAGCCCCAGATTCCGACCCGGTCGGCATCGACGAAATCCAGGCTCTTGAGATAGTCCAGCCCGACCAGCTGGTCCTCGACCTCGACCGAGCCCATGCGGCGCTGGAGATGGGCTTCAAACTCACGCCCCCGATTCCAGGAGCCGCGATTATCGAGGGTGAAATAGACATAGCCGCGCTGGGCGAACATCTGGGCGCGCAGCGATTGCCAGCCGCGATGGACCTGCTGGCTGTGCGGCCCGCCATAAAGATACTGGATCGCCGGGTATTGCCGGTCCGGATCGAAATCGGCGGGCAGGAAGAGTTCGTAATGCAGCTCTGTGCCGTCGGCGGCGGTCAGCGTGCCGTATTGCGGCGTGATGTGGTCGTCCAGATAGGGGAAATAGGGATGCCCCTCGACCAGGGCGTTTTCCTCGATCCAGCGAATGCGGCTTCCATCGACCGAATAGAGGGCGGTCTGGGTCGGGGTCTCCGGGTCGGAATACGTGCCGATGAAGCTGGTCGCATCGCGGCCAAAGGTGGCTGACCAGCGGCCCTGGCCGGAGGTGATCCGCGTCGGGGCGGCCGAGCCGTCCAGCGGCACGGAATAGACATGGCGCTCGAGCGGCGTCTCGATCCAGCCGGTGAAATAGACCCGGCCGGCCTCACGGTCGACGGCATCGATATGGTCGACCACCCATTCGCCGGACGTGACTTGCGTGATCAGGCTGCCATCGCTGGCGCGGTGCTGGATATGGCGGAAACCGCCGGGCGTGTCCTCACTGGTCCACAACACGCTGCCATCGCCAAGGGCGCGGAAATCATTGGTCAGATTGATCCAGACATCCGTGCTTTCGATCAACCATGGCGAGGCCTCGCCGCTGGCCGGGTCGGCGGCCAGGATGGTGAGTTCATTCTGCATCCGGTTGAGCACCTGGACATAGGCCGTCGCGCTGCCCAAGGCCCAATTGACCCGGGCGAGGTAGATGTCGTCGGTCTGCGCCAGCTCGACCTGGCGGCGTGCCCCGGTGGCGCGCTCGGCAATGAAGAGTTCGACGAGGGCATTATCGGTCCCGGCGCGCGGATAGCGCTGGTCGACCACCTGGGCCGAGCCGTCAGCCGCGATCTCCATGCGCTGGATATTGTCGACCGGGCTTTCATCGACGCGGGCGAGGGCGATGTATTGCTCGTCCGGTGACCACCAATAGCCGGTCCGGCGTCCAAGCTCTTCCTGGGCGACAAATTCGGCCATGCCGAAGGAGACCAGGCCGCCGCCTTCCGTGGTGATGGCGGTTTCTTCGCCACTTTCCAGATCGATGACGTAGAGATTTTGCTCGCGGACGAAAGAGACGAAATTGCCGCGCGGGGAGATGCGGGCATCGGTCTCGTATTCCGGCGTCTCCATCAGGCGGCGCGCGTCACCGGTCGCGACATCGACATGGAAAATATCGCCGTCCAGCGGCACCAGGATCGCTTCGCCCTCGCTGTCCCAGTCATAGCGCACGATGCCGGTCGAGGAGATGCGGGCCCGCTCGCGCAACTGGCGTTCTGCCTCGGTGAGTTCACGTTCGTCCGGGGCGAGGACCTGACTATCGACCAGCAGGTAGGGCTCGCCGCCATCGATATCCATGGCCCACAGATCGAGCACTCTGGCATTATCTTCCTTGGCCCGCAGGAAGGTCACCCGGGAGCCGTCCGGCGAGAAGGTCAGCGAGCGCGGCGTGGCGCCGGACAGCGAGGGGCTGGCATAAATCCGCTCGATCGTGAGCGCCGGCTCACCAGCGACGGTCTCCATCGGCGCTTCGGGCGCAGGCTGGCAGGCGGTGAGGGCGGCTGTGACCGCCAGAAAGCTGGCAAGGCGAACAGACATGAAAACTCCCTGGATGGTGTGGGCTTCATTTTAAAAGCGGCTGCTTTCGCGGGCCAGAGCAGAGTCAGCAACCGCCCCGCCCGGATTGAAAGGCGCGTCAGCGCCAGATCGGAAAACCCCAAATACGGGCAGGGCGGCGAGCTGACATGGCTTCACCTCATATCTGTTGACGGGACGGGTGACGCGCCCATTCGCGCCACGGCGCTTACGCCTGGCGGTATGAGCAGTAGAGGGGTGCGAGGTGCCTTGCCGGTGCCTAGCTATGTAAGTTTTGTGGGTGGCGCCGGGGGCACCTCGCACACGGAGATTTGGTCAGGTCCCTTGCGGGTCCCGTCTCGAAACCGACAGGAACAAACGGTCGAGCTTTGTGCCGCCGTCCTGCCGATGGCCACGCCGGGTTGGTCTGGTGGTGTTTCCAGGCAACCGGACGAGCTCCGTACTCCCAACGCCCCCGGATCACCAATCCGGGCCTCGAGTAGCGCGGGACAACGGGGATTATGGGATGGGTGAATAGGGGGGCGGATAAGTTTTTTTGATTTTTTCGCAGGGGAACGCTTTCCCTCTCCCTGGGGAGAGGGTCAGGGTGAGGGGTAAATCCCCGTGACCGCAGAAGGAATCCCCCTCATCCGCCCCTCCGGGGCACCTTCTCCCAAGGGAGAAGGAAGGCGCACACAACGGGGATAAAGGCCCAAAACCGTGTCATCCCGGATCTCCGCCCGGGATGACAAGCACATCGGTGTCGGTGAGTGGATCCGCGTCGTCAGCGCCGGATTCTGCCAAGCCCCGCCCCCCCCCCGCAAATCAAAACACATTTTTCCCGGCCGCAGCCCCGCAAAAGCGGGGCGGAGAGCCGGGACCAACGAAACGCTCCGGCAAGCAATGAGTCTCCCGTTGGTCCCGGATGGCGCTGCGCGCCTCCGGGAAAAATGAAAGGACGAGCGAAGCGGGAAGGCCCATGGCGCCTGCGGCGCCACCCCTCCGTCCCGCCCTTCGGGCGCGACACCTCCCCACGATGTGGGGCGGAAAAGGCGGCCATCGCTTGGCGACAATCCCCACACCCTTACTGCATTGCCCTTGCAGCCTCACTCCGCTACACGGTGCGGCTCAAGATTCCCTGCCTGACAAGAGAGCCTCTCCCCCATGGCCGCATACAAATTCGTCTATCACATGGACAAGCTGTCGAAGACCTATCCGGGCGCTGCCAAGCCCGTCTTTGACGGGATTTCCCTGCACTTCCTGCCCGATGCCAAAATCGGTGTTGTCGGCGTCAATGGTGCCGGTAAATCGACCCTGCTGAAGATCATGGCCGGCATGGACACCGAATTCACCGGTGAGGCCTGGGCGGAAAAGGGTGTGAAGGTCGGCTATCTCGCCCAGGAACCGCAGCTCGATGAGAGCAAGACGGTCTGGGAAAACGTGATCGAGGGTTCGGCTCCGAAACAGTTGCTGGAAGAATTCAACGCCATCTCGATGCAGCTCGCCGAGGATTACACCGACGAGCTGATGGAGAAGATGACCGAGCTCCAGGAAAAGATCGATAACGAGAATGCCTGGGACATCGACTCGAAGATCGAGATGGCGATGACGGCGCTGCGCTGCCCGCCGGCCGACTGGCCGGTCACCGACCTGTCCGGTGGTGAGCGCCGCCGCGTGGCCCTGTGCCGCCTGCTGCTGTCCGATCCGCACATGCTGCTGCTCGATGAGCCGACCAACCATCTCGACGCCGAGAGTGTGCAGTGGCTGCAGAATTATCTGGAAGACTTCAAGGGCGCCGTCCTGGTCGTCACCCACGACCGTTACTTCCTTGACTCGATCACCACCTGGACGCTCGAGCTCGACCGCGGCCGCGGTGTGCCTTATGAGGGCGGTTATTCGGCCTGGCTGGAACAGAAATCCAAGCGCCTGGCCCAGGAAGATCGCGAAAAGAGCGCCAAGGACCGCGCCCTGATGCGCGAACTGGAATGGATCCGCTCCTCGCCGAAAGCCCGTCAGGCCAAGTCGAAAGCCCGTATCAAATCCTATGAGGATCTGCGCGACGCGGCCGAACGCGCCGAGATCACCACGGCCCAGATCACCATTCCGCCGGGGCCGCGCCTGGGCGGTGTCGTGGTCGAGGTCGAGAACCTCAAGAAGGGCTTCGAGGACAAGCTGCTGATCGACGGCCTCTCCTTCAAACTGCCGCCGGGCGGTGTGGTCGGTGTGATCGGTCCGAACGGCGCCGGTAAATCCACCCTGTTCAAGATGATCACCGGTCAGGAAACGCCCGACGAAGGCACGATCCGTCTCGGCGAGACGGTCAAGCTGGGCTATGTCGACCAGTCGCGTGACACGCTCGACCCCAACAAGACGGTCTGGCAGGAAATCTCCGGCGGCAATGACATGATCGAGCTGGGCGGCAAGGAAGTCCCCTCGCGCGCCTATGTCGGCACGTTCAACTTCAAGGGCGGCGACCAGCAAAAGAAGGTCGGCCTCCTCTCGGGTGGTGAGCGCAACCGCGTCCACCTCGCCAAGATGCTGCAGACCGGCGGCAACCTCTTGCTGCTCGATGAGCCGACCAATGATCTCGACGTGGAAACCCTGGCGGCGCTGGAACAGGCGCTGGAAGCCTATCCGGGCTGTGCCGTGGTCATCTCGCACGACCGTTTCTTCCTCGACCGTCTGGCCACCCACATCCTGGCCTTTGAAGGCGACAGCCATGTCGAATGGTTCGAGGGCAATTTCGAGGACTATATCGAGGACAAGAAGCGCCGGCTCGGTCCGGACGCCGACATGCCCAAGAAGATCAAGTTCCAGAAATTCGGGCGGTAGATTTTGCGCGTCTCATCTGCGGAAAAGGCCCGGCGATATCGCCGGGCCTTTTTCGTATCAGAAACGCTTCGCCGAAAACGCTTCGGCCGGTACCGGCGGCGTCTCGCCAGCCATCAGTGAGGCCAGCAAGTCCGCCGAGCCCATCGCCTGGGTCCAGCCGAGATGGCCGTGGCCGGTGGTGATCCACAGGCCTTTGGCGCGGGTTTCGCCGATGACGGGTCGGCCATCGGCCGACATCGGGCGGAAGCCGCACCAGGCTTTTTCCTGGCCGGTCAACAGGCGATCGGCGAGGTCGGGATAGACCCGGCGCAGCAGCATGCGCAGATTGTCGACCCGCTCGCTGCGCATTGTACGGTCTTCGCCGGCGAATTCGGCGGTGCCGGCGATCCGCAAAGTGTCGCCCAGCGGGGTGACGATGGCGTGCAGCACATCGTCGACCACCGGCAGGGAGGGCCGCTGGTTGAGGTCTGACATGTCCAGGCTCAAGGAATAGCCCTTCACCGGGCGCACCGGAATGTGCAGGCCGAGCGGGGCGAGCAGGCGGCGCGAGGTGTGACCGGTGGCCAGCACGACCTGATCGGCCTCGATTTCCTCGGTCGGTGTGCGCACGCCGGTGATCTGCCCGGCCCGGTCAATCAGGCTCTCGACGGTCGAGCCATATTCAAACCGCACGCCCATGCCGGCGGCGATGCCGGCCAGGGCCTTGGTGAAAAGATGGGCGTCGCCGCTCTCGTCATCGGGAAAGAAGACAGCTCCGGCGAAGGCGTCGGCGACGTCGGCCAGCAAGGGTTCGCGTTCCACCATCGCGGCGCGGTCGAGTACTTCCCAGCGCAGGCCGGCATCGCTCAGCGCCCGGCTGGTCAGGCGGGCCGGTTCCAGCGCGCGCGCATCGCGGCAGATTTTCATTGTGCCGCGGGCGAGATTGGCAAACTCCAACGCATGGGCGTCGCGGGCCGCCTGGGTCAGGGCGAGCGAGTGTCGCGACAGGGCAAAATTCGCCAGCGACGCTGCTTCAAACCGTTTGCGGCTGGAATTGGCGAGGAATTTCAGGCCCCAGGGGATGAGGCCGGGCAGCGGTGCCAGGCGCAGCTTCATGGCGGAATGCGGATCGGGCAGGGAGGCCAGCAATTGCCAGTGCACACCCGGCGCATTCCATGGTTCCGGTTCGGACGGGGTCAGGGCGCCGGCATTGGCGAAACTGGTTTCCAGCCCGGGTCCGGCGTGGGCGTCCAGCACCAGCACGTCATGGCCGCGCTGACGCAGCGTGTAGGCGGCGGAAATACCGGCCAGTCCGGCCCCGACGATGATCACATCCTGTTTGGCCAAGTAACGCTCCTGAATCGGCCCGCCTGAGCGGCTCGGTTTGAACTTCGTGGGGATGCAGATAAAAGCAAGGCTGTTTTTGCAGGTTTTCCGGGATTACATGGACGCTGTCGTCACCCAGCTCAAAGCGCTCGCCGAACCGACACGCTTGCGCATCATTGCCCTCCTCTCGCGCGGGGAGCTGACGGTGTCGGAGCTTGTCTCCATCCTGGGTCAGAGCCAGCCGCGCGTGTCGCGGCATCTCAAACTCATGACCGATGCCGGCCTCGCCGAACGCCTGCCCGAAGGCGCCTATGTCTTCTATCGGCTCACCGATGCCGGCGGCGGTCGCAAACTGGCGCAGATGGCCAATGAGCTCGTGCCGGAAGATGACGCCGTGCTGACCCGCGACGTCTCCCGCCTCGAAGCGATCAAATATGCCCGCGCCCAGGCGGCGCAGGCCTATTTCGAAAGCGTCGCCGGGGATTGGGACACGATCCGCTCGCTTCACCTGGCCGATCACAAGGTGGAAGCGGCGATGCGCGAGCTGGCCGGTCCCGGCCCGTTCAGCCTGATGATCGATGTCGGGGTCGGCACCGGCCGTGTATTGGAGCTGTTCTCCGATCGTGTTGCCCGCGGCATCGGCGTCGACATCAACCATTCCATGCTCAATGTGGCGCGCCTGAATCTCGAGCGGGCCGGGCTGAAGCATTGTTCCGTCCGCCATGCCGATGTCGGAGCGCTGCCATTTGACAGTGCCGTCGCCGATCTCGTCACCGTGCACCAGGTGCTGCACTATCTCGAGGACCCGGCCCTGGCGGTTGATGAATGCGCCCGCGTGCTCAAGCCCGGCGGCAATCTCTTGATCGTCGACTTCGCGCCGCATCAGCTGGAAACCCTGCGCGAGGATCATTTCCACCGCCGGCTCGGTTTTGCCGATGAGGAAATGGCGGACCTGATCGGTCATGCCGGCCTGGAACTGGCGCATCAAAGCGCCCTGCATCCGGACGAGCCCAGCGGTCAGTTGACCATGAAGATCTGGATCGCCCGCCGCAAGCCAAGCGCTGCCGCCTGACGCGAATGCGCTTCACGCCCTCGCGATGACGGTGTAGCGTCTGCCTTGTCTTGCAGGGGGGCAGACATGAAAACTGCGTTGAATCTTTTCAGTATCGTCGTTCTCGGCGCGATCGCCGGCGGCATTTATTTCGGGGCGGACAATCCGGAGACCGATCCGGTCGTGGTCGCTGACCCCGGGGCGGATCAATTGGCTGGCGATGATAGGGCGCCGGACCCGGCACCGGTCGTCGACAGCGTGCCCGACGATCCGCTGGTCGACGAGGTCATCGACCCGACCGCCAATGGCATCGTCTATACGGTCGAAGGCACCGCGTCGGGCTATTTCATCGCCACGGAGGAGATCCGCTTCGGCGATCTTGTCCTGGAGAATATCGAGCTGTGGCCGGCCATGCCGGAATGCGACGAGCCGGCCTATGTCCGCCTCGCCGTGGAGGACACGTCCGACCAGCTCGGCGAAAATGAGTACGGACCCTATTTCCGCCTCTACGCGATGACCATCGACAGCGCGTCCATCACTGATGACGGTGTGATGATCACCGCCACCGATGCCGAGATCGGCACGCTGGTCATCGAAGCGACCTATGTTGCTGGCGCCTTGGCCGAATGGCAGACCGGGGCGGATTCGGTCGCTGAGCTTCTGGTCGGGACGGCAACGCTGAATGGTGATGTGCAGCCGGCGAGTTTTGCGTTCTGGATTGGTGATTGATCGCGACGGGGCGCTCACCCTTCTTTCCTCCCCATTCCATGGGGAGGTGTCGCGCACGCAGTGCGTGACGGAGGGGTGACGCCGCAGGCGGCTTGGGCCCTTCCTCGCTTGTGCTCGGACCCCATCGACCTCAGCTTCGCGATGCGAAGCTGAGCCCACTTCCCCACATCGTGGGGAAGAAAAGAAAAACCGGCCCGACCCTTCCCGCTTGCCTTTTTCCGCGCGCCGGTGCTTGCATGCCTTTGAACGCCCGACGGGATTGCCAGCGCCATGGTTCGCAAGACAAAATCGAAGTCATCGGCCCAGCCGGGCGCGCCGTCGATCGTGGTGGGTTGGCGTGAATGGGTGTGTCTGCCCGATCTCGGCGCGGTCCGCGTCAAGGCCAAGATCGACACCGGCGCCCGGACGTCGGCCATCCATGCCTGGAAAATCCAGCCGTTTCAGAAGGACGGTGACAACTGGGTCCGCTTCGAGCTGCATCCCAACCAGGACGACAACAAGACCCGTATCCCCTGCGAGGCGCGGGTGGTCGACAGCCGCCTGATCAAGAGCTCGAACGGGCAGGAACAACGTCGTTATGTGGTCCGCACTGCGATGCAGCTCGGCCCGCATGTCTGGCCAATCGAGTTGACGCTGACGCGCCGGGATGAAATGGGATTTCGCATGCTGGTCGGCCGCACCGCGCTGAAACCCGGTGCCCTGGTCAATCCGTCGAAATCCTTTCTGTGTCCGACCGTGGCTTAGGCCGCGGTCTGTTTCGTGTTACCCCGTCCCCAGGCAGCCGCCACACCGGAGATAATCTCGATGCATTTGCTCATGCTGGCCCGCAATCCCAACCTCTACTCGCACAAGAGGCTGGTCGAGGCGGCCGAGGCGCGCGGCCACGAGATCGACATCTATGATACGCTGAAGATGTATATGAACATCACCTCGCATCGGCCCGAGGTGCGCTATCAGGGCCGCATCCTGAAAGGCTATGACGCGGTCATTCCGCGCATCGGTGCCTCGATCACCAATTACGGCATGGCCGTGGTGCGCCAGTTCGAGATGATGGGTGTGTGGTCGGCGAATGAGTCCGTCGCCATCGGTCGTTCGCGTGACAAGCTGCGCTCGCTGCAGCTGCTGTCGCGCGCCGGTCTCGGCTTGCCGGTCACCGCCTTTGCCCACGACACCTCGATGACCGATGACGTGCTGGACATTGCCGGCGGCGAGCCGGTTGTGATCAAGCTGCTTGAGGGCACGCAGGGCGTCGGCGTCGTGCTGGCGGAAACCCGCCGTTCGGCCAAGTCGGTGATCGAAGCCTTCCGCGGCGCCAAGGTGAATATCCTGGTCCAGGAATTCATCAAGGAGGCCGGTGGCGCCGATATCCGTACCATCGTGGTCGGCGGCAAGGTTGTCGCGGCGATGAAGCGCCAGGGCGCCGAGGGCGATTTCCGTTCCAACCTGCATCGCGGCGGTTCGGCCACCAAGATCAAGCTGACCCCGGAAGAGCGCTCGACCGCCGTGCGCGCGGCCAAGGTGATGGGGCTCAATGTCGCCGGTGTCGACATGCTGCGCGGCAATCACGGCCCGCTGATCATGGAAGTGAATTCCTCGCCGGGCCTGGAAGGCATCGAAGCCGCCACCGGCGTCGATGTCGCCGACAAGATCATCGATTTCGTTGAAAAGACGGCTGTGCCCGGCAAGACCAAGACCCGCGGCACCGGATGATGCGCGAACCGTTCGAGATTGCCGGCGAGCAGGTCGCGCCGGGGACGACGAAGATCGTCCAGATTCCGGTCTCGGTCCTGTCCGACCACACGCCGATGTCGCTGTCGGTGCAGGTGTTGCACGGCAAGCGACCGGGCCCGGTCATCTTTGTGTCCGCCGCCATCCATGGTGACGAGATCATCGGCGTCGAGATGATCCGCCGCCTGATCCGCACGCCGCAAATGCGCTCGATCGCCGGCACGCTGATCTGTGTGCCGGTGGTCAACACTTATGGCTTCATCACCCATTCGCGTTACCTGCCCGACCGACGCGACCTCAACCGCTCCTTCCCGGGCGCGCCGACCGGCTCGCTGGCGGCGCGGCTGGCCGATATTTTCATGACCGAGGTCGTCGAGCGCTGCGAGGCCGGGATTGATCTCCACTCCGCCGCCGTCAACCGCACCAATCTGCCGCAGATCCGGGTCGACACGAAAGTGCCCAAGGCGCTGGAACTGGCCCAGGAATTCGCCGCCCCGGTCATCGTCCATTCCTCCTTGCGTGACGGTTCGCTGCGCGAAGCCGCCCAGAAGCGCGACATCCCGGTCATCGTCTATGAAAGCGGCGAGGCCCTGCGCTTTGACGAGACGGCGCTGCGCATGGGGGTGAAGGGCATACTGCGCGTGCTCGGCAAGCTGGGCATGATCCGCTCGGACAAGCGCATCAAGGCGACGCTGCGCTCGGAGATCGGCAACAAGTCGAGCTGGGCGAGAGCTTCGATGGGCGGCGTCCTGCGCATGCACCGCGATTGCGGCGAGCATGTCGAGGAAGGCACGCTGATCGCCACCCTGTCCGACCCGCTCGGCACCACCGAGGTCGAGATCACCGCACCCTGCGACGGCCTCATCATCGGCCGCACCGTCCTGCCCATCGTCAATGAGGGCGACGCCGTCGTCCACATCGCCGAAATCCTCAAACGCCGCAATGAGGAGCCGATGGTCCAGCTCGGCGAAGCGCTCAGCAATGATCCGCTGTTTGACGAGGACGAGATTATTTAGGGGGGGGGGTGAGGCGGGCCCGGCTTTGGGAACGACAGCTAGCCCCGGGACAGAAATAGTTCCCCTCGAGGCGGGAAGTGAACCCGCTGAATCTCCGGCGGTCGAGTCAGAAGGGATGCAAATATGAGGGATGGAAAATCAACGGCGGGAGGTATCGGTATGCTGCGTCGTGCGAGGCTCGGTCCGGCATGTTTACTTGTTTCTATCAGCTTGGCTTCCTGCAATTCGTCACAAGAATCCGTTTCTGCGGCCCAGGCGTTTTGTGAGGCCGAAGTAGAATTCTTCGACATGGCCTCCTTTTTTGGAGCGCGCGCGGAGTTCGATATGACCCGACGGCAAGTAGAGTCTGAAGATGTGTCTGATAACCTTAGAGAGTTCCGCTCGAATTACCCCTTGAGACCGTTGCGGTTACGGACGCTGATCGCCGTGCAAGCCCTCGGAGGCCAAGCGTTCGGCGATGGCGTGGAGCTGTTGGATGGTGCTCCACCGAGCATGGCGTCGCCTTTGACGACAACAATTGATTCAGGCGAAGCTTTTCAAGGGGCGGTCGTCGCCTCACGTCGTGACGGCTCTGAAAACTGCGAAGCGTCCGAAGCCTTGCTTGGGTTCATTGATGACTATCTCAGCTATGCGGGGGGAGACGGTCATTTGGCTGGGTGGACGAGCCGGGGCAACATATCATCTGCGTATTACGGGTTGCATGTATGGCATGGGTCTTTGGATGGCCTCGCCGAAGTGCGAGCGCAAATCGCGCCCCTGATCGCGGAAGGCAGTTGTCTCGACCTGCGGCCGGTCTCGCCGGATGAGGTCGTACCGACCGCGTCCAGCGCCGGAACAGAGGTTGTCGATGATGGATTGATAGTGATGCGAAGCGAGCATGAAATATTGATGGGGGACAGCCCCCTGTACCGTTACCGCGATGCAGCGGTTTATCGGCGAGGGCAGAATAGCCGGATTGTTCATTATTGTTGCAACGCCAGTATAGATGGGCCTTGTGCAGTGCCTTCCTACTGGTCGGCGAATGCTGTTGCAATGCGTGCCGAATTTGAGGTTGCAAATGACTGACGAAAATTGGGACACATCGACTGTTCACGCATAAACTGTGACAGGCATGCATTTTCGCGCCCGGCGCGGATCCGCCCTTAAATCACTTGTCAGCCAGCGGGCCGTATCCGGTTCTTGAGGTCAAGGGCGGCGCAGCCGCCGCTTCGCGGGCATGCCCCTTGAGCTCAAGAACCGGATACGGCTTTCCCTCGGCAAGCGGTTTAAGGTGGGGTGAGCGCGGGGCGCCATCCCTTATAAGGGACTAACTTTGGCTCGGATGCTGCGCGCCTGCCCCTTTGCATGGTTTAGCGCTTCCAGAAATCGAGCCTATTCAACATATTAAAATGGCGATCTGCTCACTCCTTATAAGGGGCGAAATTTCCTTATAAGGAGAGGTGGTCTGTACGGCCTCTACGGTCTGCACCGGCATGTCCGCGCCCTGTACTGATTTTCGGGCATCACTGTGGTGATCAGCGCTCTACGGGGTCTCAACCCATCCCGCCACCACCCGGCGTTTCAATTTCCACACTGTCGCCAGCCTCGACATCAATGCGGAACAGGCCGGGAAGGTCCTCGCTCTCACCGCTCACCCGGATCACGCGCTGCCTGCCGCTCTTGGCTTCGCCGCCGCCATCCAGCCCGAACGGGTGCTCCACCCGGCGGGAGGAGAGGAGGGCGACTTCCATGGGTTCGAGGAAGGTGAGGCGGCGGACCGACCCCTTGCCGCCCGGCGCGGCGCCCTTGCCGCCGGAGTTCTCGCGGATGCGGTGATGTTCGAGGCGGACCGGGAAGCGGCGTTCCAGGACTTCCGGGTCGGTCATGCGCGAATTGGTCATGTGGGTGTGGATGGCGCTCTCGCCGGCGAAGGGTTTGCCGTCTGCGTCCTTGCCAGCGCCGGCGCCGCCGCAGATGGTCTCGTAATACTGGTGCCGGTCATTGCCGAAAGTGAGATTGTTCATGCTGCCCTGGCTGGCGGCGAGGCGGCCGGTGGCGCCGAACAAGGCGTCGACGACCAGCTGGCTGGTCTCGACATTGCCGGCGACCACGGCGGCCGGCGGTTTCGGATTGAGCAGGCAGGCCTCGGGCAGGATGATCTCGATCGGCTTGAGACAGCCCTCATTGAGCGGGATGGCATCGCCCACCAAGCAGCGGAACACGTACAGCACGGCGGCGCGGGCGACCGAGGCGGGGGCGTTGAAATTGCTCGGGCGCTGGGGCGCGGTGCCGGTGAAGTCGACCACGGCCGAGCGGGCCTCCCGGTCGACGCGGATGGCGACACGGATCTCGGCGCCATCGTCCAGTTTCACCGTGTGAGACCCGTCCGACAAGGCGTCGATGACCCGCCGCACGGCGCGTTCGGCATTATCCTGGACATGGCCCATATAGGCTTTGACGACCGCGAGGCCGTTGTCGGCGACCAGCCGGTGCAACTCGCCCGCCCCCTTGGCGCAGGCGGCCAGCTGGGCCTTCATGTCGGCGATATTCTGGGACGGTTTGCGGGCCGGATGCGGGCCGGAGGCGAGCACACCCGTGACGACCTCTTCGAGGAAGCGGCCCTTTTCCATCACTTTGACATTGCGAAATTGTACGCCCTCTTCCTCGATTGAGGTCGAGAAGGGCGGCATGGAGCCGGGCGCGATACCGCCGACATCGGCGTGGTGTCCGCGGGCCGCGACATAGAAGATACGTGTCCCGGTCTCGGGATCATGCACCGGGGTGACCAGAGTGATGTCAGGCAGATGCGTGCCGCCATCATAGGGCGCATTGACCGCGACCGCGTCGCCGGGGCCGAGGTCGGGATGCGCCTCGGCGGCGGCGCGGACCGAGGCCGACATCGAGCCGAGATGGACCGGCATGTGCGGCGCATTGGCGACCAGCCCGCCCTCGGCGTCGAAGACAGCACAGGAGAAGTCGAGCCGCTCCTTGATATTGACCGAGTGGGCGGTGCGTTCGAGGGCGACACCCATCTGTTCGGCGACTGACATGAAACGCTTGTTGAACAGCTCCAGCCGGATCGGGTCGAGCGCCGTGTCGCCGCCCGCTTCGGCAGCGGCGATGGTGCGCTGGAGAGAAAGGGTCCCGTCGTCCAGCCGGACCGCTTTCCAGCCGGCATCGACGACGATGGTCGCATTGGGGTCCATGATCAGGGCCGGGCCGATCTCCTCACTGCCGGGGCCGAACTGGTCGAGCCTGTAGACCGGCACATTCTGCCAGCTTCCCTCGTCGAACAGGCGGGCGAGGCCGGTGGGGCGCGGCGTGCCACTGCTTGCCGGCGGCATGTCCACTGACCAGTCACCGGAGCCGGGCGGGGCGCATTCGGCCTCGGCGGTGACCGACTCGATGACCAGGTCACCTTCGGGCACGAAGCCGAACAGGCGTTCATGGGCGGTGCGGAAATTTGCGACCATCAGGTCGGCATTATCGGCGGCGACCGGGATGGAGGTGTCGGAACCGGAGACTTTCAGGCGCCATTCGCGGCTCACCCGGACCTCGGCGAGCGGCAGGCCCTGCGCCGCGAGTGCGTCACGGGCTTCGTCGGACAGGCGGTCGGCGATGGCGCTGGCACTGTCGAACGCGTCGGCGAAGTCACCCTCGACGGCGGCCATGCGGGTCTCGCGAATGTCAGCCAGGCCGATGCCCAGAGCCGAGAGCAGCCCGCCATAGGGGTGGATGAGGACGGTTTTCATGCCCAGCGCATCGGCAACCCGACAGGCATGCTGGGCACCAGCGCCGCCAAAGGCGGCCAGCCCATAGCCGGACGGATTGACGCCCTGGCCGATCGAGATCTGCTTGATCGCCTGGGCCATGCTCTCAACCGCGACGGCGAGGAAGCCCTCGGCGGCGGCTTCGGGGCTGTCCAGGCCCATCGCGTCGGCGAGGTCACCCAGCGCCGCACGCGAGGCGTCGACATTGAGCGGTTGGTCGGAGGTGTCACCGAAGACATGCGGGAACCAGTCGGGCTGGATGCGGCCGAGCACGATATTGGCATCGGTGACGGCGGCCGGTCCGCCGCGGCCATAACCGGCGGGACCCGGCATGGCGCCGGCACTGTCCGGCCCGACCCGGGCGCGTTCGCCGTCGAAGGTCAGGATCGAACCACCGCCCGCCGCCACGGTGTGCACCGCCATCATCGGCGCGCGCAGACGGTGGCCGGCGACCAGCGTCTCCTGCACCCGGTCATAGCTGTCGCCATCATAGCGCGAGACATCGGTCGAGGTGCCGCCCATGTCGAAACCGATCACCTTGCGATGCCCGGCCTGTTTCGCTGTCTTGGCCATGCCGACCACACCGCCGGCGGGACCCGAGAGCACGGCGTCGCGGGCATGGAAGGCCCCCGCCGGGGCCAGGCCGCCGGAGGACTGCATGAAGAAGAGCGGGGTCCCCTCCAGCCCGCGATCCACGCGGTCGACATAATCACGCAGCACCGGGGTCAGATAAGCGTCCAGCACGGTGGTCGAGGCGCGCGGCACGATCTTGACCAAAGGCGAGGCGATGGAGGAGCGGATCACCGTGGCAAAACCGGCCTCGCGGGCGAGCGTCTCCAGCCGCGCTTCGTGGGCGTCATTGCCATAGGCGTGCATGAGCGCGATGGCGACTGTGGCCAGCCCGTCCTTCCTGGCGGCATCCAGCGCCCGGCGGGCGGCCTCCTCGTCCAGCGGGGTCAGGACCTCGCCATTCGCGTCCAGGCGTTCGTCGATTTCCACCACGCGGTCATAGAGTGGGCGGGGACGTTTGAGGTCGAGGGCGAAAATGTCGGGCCGGGTCTGGTCGCCGATGATCAGCAGGTCCGCAAAGCCGCGTGTGACCAGGAAGAGCGTGCGGGCGCCCTTGCGTTCCAGCAGGGCATTGGTGGCGACGGTGGTGCCCATTTTCACAGCGCTCACAGCGGCACCCGCCGACAGGCGCCGCACGCCTTCGGTCGCAGCATCGCGATAGTCGGGGCTTTCTGACAGGAGTTTGAGCGCGTGCAGGCGGCCATCGGGTGCGCGGCCGATCACATCTGTGAAAGTGCCGCCCCGGTCGATCCAGAATTCCCACGCCTCGCGCCCGCGCTCGCTCATGCCGTCGCACTCCGTTTCAATCTGTCGCGGAGGTTAAGCATGGCATGGCGCGGTGCAACCGGCTTAAGCTGGTCACCAACTGCACAAGACCGGCTCCGCCCACTCGCGCAATGAGTGCGCGCTTCCTACATGGGCGACCGGAGGGTGACGCGTATGGGATTTTGGCGAAATCTGGCCGACCGTATCAGTGGTCGCGATTGTTTCCTGGAGTGTGATGGTTGCGATGACCGCGCCGCCGCACACAAGGTCAATGACGCCGATTTCGCCATGGCATTGATCGGGCTGGGCGCCAAGATGGCCAAGGCCGACGGCACGGTCTCACGCAGCGAGATCCGCGCTTTCTATGAAGTTTTCAAACCGCCGCCTGAAGGCCGCGACGCGCTCGACCGGGCCTTTGAACTGGCGATGCAGACCACGCTCGGCTTTGACGGCTATGCCCGCCGGTTGGCGCGCCGCTTCCGCTGCTATCCGGCGATCCTGGAAGACGTGCTCGACGGGCTCTTCCACGTCGCCAAGGCCGATGGCACGATAACTCCGGACGAGATGGATTATCTGCAGCGCGTGGCCGATATTTTCGGCTTCTCCGAAACCGAATTCCGCCGCATCCTGGCCGGCCATGTCGAACCGGACGACAAGGATCCCTATGTGATCCTGGGCATCGAAGCCGGCATCTCCGACCGTGATCTGCGCACGGCCTATCGCCGCATTGCGTCACAGAATCACCCGGACCGGTTGATCGCGCGCGGGGCGCCGCTCGAAATCCAGCGCCTGGCCGATGAAAAAATGGCAGCCATCAACGCGGCTTACGGCGAGATTCTGGCGCAGCGCGGTTTGGTCACACCGCTCACCAATTGACCTTTGGCCCATTGATGCCAACATGGTGGGAAGCGGGGGCGAACACGGAAAGAGGTTCATGACGGACGCTCGACATACATTCGCATCAGGTTTCTCCGGACGCGCCGGCCGGGTGGTACGCGATATTCTCGCGGCCCTCATCGCGCTAGCCGTCGTCGGACTTGTGATCTTCCTTGCTGCCATGCTGACCGCCGCCTTCCTCGTGGTGGCCGGTATTGCCGTGCTTGCCGCGGCGGGTTTCTGGGTCTGGCGCAAGCTGCGCGGTGGCCGGGCCTCGGCCCGCACGTCGCAGACACGCTCCAGCGGCCCTGAAATCCTGGTCGCCACGCGCGGACCGGAAGGCTGGACCGTCGATGGCGTCGGCCCGAGCTCGCGCTGACGACTGGACAAAGCCCGGTTTCCACACACGATTGTGATTGGGTCGGGCGTCGGCTGCGGCTAGGCTTTGATGATGTTCCTTCTGACCATCCGGCCTGCCTCATGATCCGTGCGTTCCTGTTCCTTGTCGGCATCACCCTGCCGTTGATGCTGGTCGGCTGTGTGTCGATGGTCTTGCCACGGGTGTCCCCGGAAACGGCGGGCCCGCCGGCTGTCCCAGCCCTGCAATCCGATGACCTGACGCGCGAAGGCTGGGAGGCCGGTCGAGCGGATCTGCTGGCCCGTTTCGAGGCTGAAGTCTATGGCGCTTGGCCCGGTCATGAACCGGCCCGTGTCACGGAGCGCCGCGAGATCGAGGTCGACGCCTTTGGCGGCCGGGGCCGGATCGAGGAATGGGATGTCGCGATGGGCTCGCTGCAGACCCGCCTCGTCGTGGTGCTGCCGTTAGCGGCCAGCGAACCCGTCCCGGTCGTGGTGATGCAGACCTTCTGTGGGACCCGCACGGCTTTCGGCGGTCGGACCGACCTGTCGGCGCCCACCAACCCGTCAGCCCGTGAATGTGGTTCGGGTGGCGGCTGGCAGAACCAGCTCATGTCCATGATCTTCGGGCGCTACATCGCCTCGCCACCGTTCGAGCAGATCCTCGATCGCGGCTATGCACTTGCCTTCCAGCATCCCGGTGAGATCGTGCCGGACAATCCGGCCGGCGCGGCGCCGGCGCTGGACGCGTTGATGCCGGGGCGCGAAAGCGGTGCCATCATCGCCTGGGCCTGGGGTTATGCCCGCGCCATCGATGCGCTGGAAAGCGATCCGCGCTTTGACCCGGAACGGATGGCGGTGTGGGGGCATTCGCGCAACGCCAAATCGGCACTCGTCGCGGCCGCTTTTGATCCGCGGATCGACCTGGTCTTGGCGCATCAGGGCGGAACCGGTGGTACGACGCTGACCCGCAGTCATGCCGGCGAGAGTGTCGCCCAGATCACCGAAACCTATCCGTATTGGTTCAATGAGACCTATGCCGGTTATGCCGGCAATGAAGCGGCCATTCCCGTCGACCAGCACCAGCTGATTGCCCTGATGGCGCCGCGTCCCTTGCTGATCAGTGGCGGTTGGCGCGATGCTTGGTCCGACCCGCAGGGCAGTTTCCGGGCGGCGCAGGCGGCCAGCCCTGTCTATCAACTCTATGGCTCGGACGGGCTGCGACAATCACGCCTGGGCGGTTTTGAGCCGGGCGCTGATATCGCCGCTTTCATGCGCCGCGGGCTGCACGGGGTGCAATCCTCAGACTGGGACGCTTTCCTGGAATTTCTCGACGCGCATTTCCACCATTCGCAATAAGCACTTGCTGCCGATGGTGTCGGAGTCCATGACTGGGGGCATGCGTCTCAAGGATTTTCTTCTCCTCGTCGCGGTTTGTGTCGTCTGGGGTTTCAACTTCGTGGTGGCAAAATTCGCGGTGACCGGTGCGCCGGGCTGGGTGCCCGGCTTTGACGGCGTGCCGCCGATCTTCTTTGCCTTTTTGCGCTTTGCGATGCTCTACGCCTTCCTGGCCCCATGGCTGCGTCCGCGGCCGACCGATATCAAGACCATGATCGGTGTGGCGCTGTGCATGGGCGCGCTGCAATATGGCCTGCTGTTCTTGGGCATGCGCTGGGCGACGCCGTCGGGCATGGCCATCGCGGTGCAGATGGGCGTGCCCTTCGCGACCATCCTGTCGGTCATTTTCCTGAAAGAGACGGTCGGCCTGCCGCGCATTGCCGGCATGATGCTGGCCTTTGCCGGGGTGATGCTGGTGATCGCCAATCCGGCCGCAATGGACATGTCGATCGGCATGTTGCTGGGCGTCGGCTCGGCCTTCGTTGCGGCGATGGGCATGATCCTGGTCAAACGCCTGCCGATGGATTCGATCCGCATGCAGGCCTGGATCGGCTTGTTGTCCTGGCCGCCACTCCTGCTCTTGTCGCTGACCTTCGAGCAGAACCAGATTGCCAGCGTGCTCGACGGTGGCTGGGCCTTTGGTCTGGCGCTTCTGGTCACGGTCGTGCTGGTCAATATCTTTGGCCATGGCGTGTTCTACAATCTACTGCAGCGTTATGATGCGACCCTGATCGCGCCGATCACCCTGCTGGCGCCGCTGGTCGGGATGGTGTCGGGCATCTTGCTGACTGGCGATCCGACGGGTTGGCGCTTGTTCGTAGGCGGCGCCCTGACCTTGGCCGGTGTCGGGATCATTGCCCTGCGTCAGAACAAGAAACTGCCAGCCGCGGCGCTGGCGCGGGAGAAGACCCTTTGATTTCCAATATAAGCCCGGATGTCGGCCTTGATGTGAGGGCGGCGCCGTCGCCGAACTTCAATGATCGCAAGACGGCGATCCGCCTGATCGTGCTGCACTATACCGGCATGGAGAACGGGGCGGTCGCGATCGAGCGCCTGTGTGACCGCGCGGCGCAGGTCAGCGCTCATTATGTCATCCGCGAGGATGGCGTCATTCTGCAACTGGTCGGCGAGGACAAGCGCGCTTGGCATGCCGGTGTCGCCAGCTGGCAGGGCAAAAGCGATGTGAATTCGGCCTCGATCGGGATCGAGATCGTCAATGGCGGGCATGATTTTGCTTTGCCGGCCTATCCGGCGATCCAGATCGACCGCTTGATCCGGCTTCTGAAGGATGTGATGGCCCGGCATGGCCTCGGCCCGGAGTGCGTGATCGGCCATTCCGATGTAGCGCCGGGCCGCAAGCAGGATCCGGGCGAGCATTTCCCCTGGGGTTTGCTGGTCGCGGCGGGTTGTGCCCGCGCCACACCGCCGGCGGGTGAGCTGGTGGACGATATTGCCGCCGGTCTCGAGCGGATCGGATACGGGCTCGAGCCGGGTCTGGATGCGGTCATCGAGGCCTTCCAGCGACGCTGGCGCCCGGCGCTGGTGAGCGGTGTGGCGGACCGGGAAACCCGCGGGCTCATCGCGGCGCTGGCCGGGCGCTCTTGACGCTTGGCCCGGTCTGACCGATCTAGACCGCGATCAGGTGGCTGGGCGGTCGCGGCAACAAGGCCGGAAACGGTGTTGTCGAGGAAAGTCCGGGCTCCACGGAGGCAAGGTGCCGGGTAACTCCCGGCGGGGGTGACCCCAGGGAAAGCGCAGCAGAGAACAGACCGCCGGGCCTTCGGGCCGGGCAAGGGTGAAACGGTGCGGTAAGAGCGCACCGCCCCGACCGCAAGGAAGGGGGCTAGGCAAGCCCCACCTGGAGCAAGACCGAATAGGGACAGGCCGCAGCTTCGGCTGCACGTGCGCCTCCGCATGCTGTCCGGGTAGGTCGCACCAGGTCGTGCGCAAGCACGATCGCAGATGAATGACCGTCGCCCCGGCTCGTCCGGGGGACAGGACCCGGCTTACAGGCCGCCTGATCACTTTTTCCCAATCGGAACAGACCCGCCAAACCGGGACGCCTGGCGGCGCCCGGAACGGTTGCTTCATGCGTCTTTTTCCGGATCGGAACAAATCCACAAAAATCGGGAAACCATGGGAATTCGTGGGTTGATGCGGATCGAGCCTGTGGAAATTAACTTAATGTTCCGCGTCTGTTCTTGAATTTCGCATATTTGAATACTTCGATTGGCCTGCATATCCATGAAAAACGGGCTTCTCGTCATTGTTTCCCATCTGATCCCATGTTATCCCATCATTAACCATGCGGGGTAGCGTGCAGGGTCCGGGGAGCCACAAAGCGTGTTTTTGTCCACCACCATCAACGGCGTCGACGCCAAGGGACGGGTTTCCGTTCCGGCCGATTTCCGTGCGGTGGTTCGGGGTGGGCCCTTTGACGGCATCATCGTCTGGCCCTCCTTCGATGGCCCCTATCTGGAAGGGGGCGGCCAGGCCCTGCTCGAGCGCTATCAGGCGCTGATCGAGGAGATGGACCCCTATGACGATGCGCGTGTCGCTTTCGAGCGCGCCATTTTCGGTGCCGCCCGCCCGTTGGCTTTTGACTCCAATGGCCGCGTCACCCTGCCCAAGGAATTCGCCGATCATGCCGGTCTCGATACCAAGGCGACCTTTGTCGGCCTCGGTTCGCGTTTCGAGATCTGGTCGCCGGAGCGGTTCGAGGAGCACAAATCCAGCGCCCAGAGCTTTGCCCGTGACAACAAGCGCGCGCTGAAACTGCCGCCGCGCCCGGGAGGCGTGTGATGAGCGCGGCGCCGCATATTCCGGTCATGCTGGATGAGGTCCTGCACGCGCTCGAGCCGCGCGGCGGGGCCTTGTATATTGACGGCACGTTCGGCGCCGGCGGCTATTCGCGCGGCATTCTCTCGGCAGCCGACTGCAAGCTGATCGGTATTGATCGCGATCCGGCTGTCCAGCCTGCAGCGACCCAGCTGGTGCAGGCCTCCGGCGGCCGTTTCTCCTTCGCCGAGGCGCCATTCTCGGAGATGGGCGAGGTTCTGGCCTTTCGCGGTATCGAGCAGGTCGACGGCATCGTGCTGGATATCGGCGTATCCTCGATGCAGATCGACCAGGCCGAGCGTGGCTTCTCCTTCATGCGCAAGGGTCCGCTGGACATGCGCATGGCGGCCAGTGGCCCGACGGCGGCCGATGCGGTCAACCGTTTGAAGGAAGAAGAGCTCGCGAACATATTTTATGTTTACGGCGAAGAGCGTCGCTCGCGCCGGATCGCCAAATTCATCTGCACCGCGCGTTCGGATGCGAAAATTGAGACCACGGACCGGCTCGCTGATATTGTTTCGCGCGCAACCGGCGGAAAACATTCCAAAATTCACCCGGCGACAAAAGTTTTCCAGGCGCTGCGCATTTTCGTCAATGACGAGTTGGGCGAGCTGGCCCGCGCCCTGGAGGCCTCCGAGCGCTTGTTGGCACCGCTGGGGCGGCTGGTCGTGGTTACTTTCCATTCACTGGAAGACCGCATGGTCAAGACCTTCCTGCGAAGCCGTGCCGGCCTCGCCGGAGGTGGTGGTTCGCGCCATGAGCCGGCTGTCGAAGCCGGTCCGGCGCCGAGCTTCTCCCTGCTGACCCGTCGCGCCGTGGCGGCCAGCGATGAAGAAGCCGCGGAAAATCCGCGGGCCCGTTCAGCCAAGCTGCGAGCCGCCATTCGAACCGAAGCGCCTGCCTGGACCGACAGTCCGGCGCTTCACACGAGTATTGTTCCGCTTGCCCGTCTGGAGGCCGCGCTATGATCCGCACGCTTAATGCGATTGCGTTCGTCGTTGCCGCAGCCCTCGCGGTCGCGCTCTATATCGCCAAGGCCGAGGCCAAGAGTTCGCAGGAGCGGCTCGAGGACATCCAGGCCCAGCTTGCCGAAGAACGTCGTCAGATCAATGTGCTCAATGTCGAGATCGCCCATCTGGAAGACCCGGAGCGCCTGCGCGCCCTGGCCCGGCGCTATCTCGGTTTTGAGCCGCTGGACCCGTCGCGGGAGGTGGAATTGAGCGATCTGCCCCTGCTCGCCGATGCCCGCCCGGAAGAGACCGGCATGCGCCGTGACCAGACGCGGGTGCGTCAGGGGGAGGGCGCCATGGCAATGGCCGAGCCGACCCAGGTTGGAGGTCCGGACTGATGCGTCTGTGGCCGTTCCGCAAACAGGTATCGGCCGAGGCGCGCACCCTGGCCCCGCCGCCACTGGCGGAGGCGGCGCCGGCCGACATGCAGCGCCTGCTGCGGATTGAAAGCGACGAAACCCGGGCCATGGATGCCTCGCGCGGACGTTTGCGTGTCATGGGCCTGTCCCTGGCGCTCGGCTTTGCCGTGCTGGCCGGTCGGGCCATTGAAGTGGCGGTGACCGGGCCGGCCGATGCCGCTTCGCCGATCCGCCAGGCCGTGGCTGACACGGCGCGTGGTGACCTGTTTGACCGCACTGGTCAGGTGTTGGCCACAACGCTGGAAACCCATTCTCTCTATGCTGATCCGGCCCTGGTCTGGGATGCCGCGGAAACCGCCGAAATGCTGGCGACCGTATTGCCCGGCATCGATATCGCGGCGCTGACGGAAGATCTCGGCTCGCGCCGCCGCTTCGTCTGGGTGCGCCGCAATCTCACCCCGCGCCAGCGCCAGGCCGTGTTCGCGCTCGGCCTGCCGGGTCTGGAATTCCGTACCGAGCCGCACCGTGTCTATCCGCGCGGCCGGCTGGCCTCGCACGTGGTTGGTTATACCAATCGCGACATGGATGGCCTTGCCGGAGCCGAGCGGGCTTTTGACAGTGCGTTGATGTCGGGCGATGGCCGTCCGGTGGCCCTGTCGATCGACATGGCGGTGCAATTCCATGTCGACGAAGTCCTGCGCGCTGCCATGACCGAATACCGGGCGTTGGCCGCCACCGGCATCGTCATGAATGTCCGCACCGGCGAAATCCTCGGCATGGTCTCGCTGCCCGATTTCGATCCCAACCGGCCGGCCGATGCCAGTCCCGGCGAACGCCTGAACCGGGCAGCCCAGTCGGTCTATGAGATGGGGTCCACTTTCAAGGCTTTTACGGTTGCCGTGGCGCTGGAGGCCGGGACGGCAACGCTTGAGAGCCGCTATGACGCCCGCGCGCCGCTTGCCGTCGGTGGTTTCCGCATCAATGATTATCACGGTGAGGAGCGCTGGCTGACCGTGCCGGAAATCTTCACCCATTCCTCCAATATCGGCTCCGGCCACATGGCGCTGGAAGTCGGCGCCGAGGCCCAGCGCGGCTTCCTGGGGGATTTGCGGCTTCTGGAGCGCGCGCCCATTGAACTGGCCGAAAGCGCCGACCCGCTTTTGCCGCGCAATTGGGGTCCGACCGAGACCGTCACGATTTCCTACGGCCATGGCATCGCGGTCAGCCCGATCGCGACGATTGCCGCCTTTGCCGCCATCGCCAATGACGGTGTCTATGTGCCGCCGACCCTGCTGCCGGTGGCGGCGGACGAGACCATTCTCGGCGAGCGGGTGATGCGCTCCGAGGTCGCGCGTGATGTGCTGGCCCTGATGCGTGAGAATGTGGTGGGTGGAACCGGTGGCAGTGCCGAGGCTGTCGGCTATCTGGTCGCCGGCAAGACCGGCACCGCCGACAAGCCCTCGCGCGGCGGCTATGATGGTAACCGTCTCATCTCCTCATTTTCGGCGATTTTCCCGGCCAATGATCCGCAATATGCGATCCTTGTGTTGCTCGACGAACCGCAAATGCCCGAACCGACCTATCTTCGCCCGACCGGTGGCCGTGTGGCAGCACCGGCGGTGGGTGAGATCGTGGCACGGATCGCGCCCATCCTCGGTGTTGAACGGTCGAATGAAGACCCGGTCGGTCGCGCCGCCCTGGTTCGCGCTGCCCTGATGCCGGAGATGATCCCGTGACCCTGGACGAGTTGCTGCGCGGCGAAGATCTGGCCATCGGGAATGCCGACCTGGTCGTGCGCGGGCTGACGCTGGACAGCCGCAAGGTTGAGCCAGGCTTTGTGTTTGCGGCTCTGCCGGGCGTGAAAGTGCATGGGCGTGATTTCATCCCCAAGGCGCTGGCCGCAGGCGCTTCGGCCATCCTGACCGATGCGCCGGTCGAGGCGCCTGTGCCGGTGATCACCGTGCCGGAGCCGGCGGCGCTGCTGGCCCGCATGGCGGCGCGTTTTTATCCGCGCCAGCCGGAGCACATCGTTGCCATCACCGGCACCAATGGCAAAAGCTCGACCGTGGAATTCCTGCGCCAGATCTGGGCCGGGGCGGGGCTGGAGGCGGCCTGTCTCGGCACGCTCGGCGTCACCCGCGGCAATACGGTGGAAGTGACCGGCTACACGACGCCCGACGCGGTGGCCTTGCAGGCGGCGCTGGACCGGTTGGCTGGCGAGGGCGTCACCCATCTCGGCATGGAAGCCTCCAGTCACGGGCTCAAGCAGCATCGTATGGACGGGGTCCGGCTCAGCGTTGGCGCTTTCACCAATCTGACCCAGGACCATCTCGATTATCATCCTGATTTTGCCGATTACTACGCATCCAAACTAAAGCTCTTCACGGAACGTCTGCCGGCCAATGGCCGGGCCGTAATCAATGTCGACAGCGAGTGGGGTGGCAAGATGGCCGAGACGGCCCGCGCGCGCGGTCTTGACGTTTTGACGATGGGTTGGCGCGGTGCGGACCTCACCATCCGCGAGATCACGCCGCGCCCGGCCAGCCAGAGTGTCGTTTTCGCCTGGCGCGGCCGTGAGCATGCGCTCGACATCCCGCTGGTCGGCGAGTTCCAGATCCTCAACGCGCTTGGCGCGGCCGCCATTGCCCTGGCCGATGGCGTGGATGAAGCCAGCGTGCTGGCGACGCTGAAAACCCTGACCGGCGTGCGGGGCCGGTTGGAGAAGGTCGGCGAAACGGCCGAGGCGGCGCCGGTCCTGGTGGATTATGCCCACACGCCGGACGGTCTCGACAAGCTGTTGCGCGCGGCGCGTCCGCACACGCGCGGCCGGGTGATCGTGGTGTTCGGCTGTGGCGGCGATCGCGATGCCTCCAAGCGTGCAAAAATGGGCGTGATCGCGGCCAACCAGGCCGATCATGTCATCATCACCGACGACAATCCGCGCTCGGAACACCCGGCCCTGATCCGCAAGGCCATCCTGAAGGGCTGTCCCGGCGCCGAGGAGATCGCCGACCGGGCGCAAGCCATTCGCCGCGGTGTCACCATGCTGCGCGCCGGCGATTGCCTGCTGATTGCCGGCAAGGGGCATGAGACCGGTCAGACCGTCGGCGATGTGGTGCACCCGTTTGATGATCGCGAACAGGGCCGTGTCGCCCTGGCCGAAAGGGAGGCAGCCAATGTCTGAGGAGGCGAAGCGCCCGCTCTGGACATCCGGTCAGGCGATGGCGGCCACGGGTGGCATGTTGATCGGCGAGCCGGGCTGGACCGCGACCGGGGTCTCCATTGATACCCGAACGCTGGAACCGGGCGATCTGTTCGTGGCCCTGCAGGACGCGCGCGACGGGCATGACTTTGTCGCTGCCGCCATGGAAAAAGGCGCCGCCGCCTGCCTGGTCGAGCGCGGTGATACCGGCGTCGAGCCAGCGCTGCTGGCCAAGGATGCGCTGCAAGCGCTGCGGGCGCTGGGCACGGCAGCGCGTGACCGCAGCTCCGCCATTCGCGTTGCCGTGACGGGCAGTGTCGGCAAGACCAGTGTCAAGGAAGCCATTGCTGCCGTCTTCCGCGCCGCCGGTCCGGCCCATTGGAGCGTCAAATCCTACAATAATCACTGGGGCGTGCCGCTGACCCTGGCGCGCATGCCGCGCGACAGCGAACGGGCCGTTTTCGAGCTGGGCATGAACCATGCCGGCGAGATCCGCGACCTGGCCTCCCTGGTCCGGCCGCATGTCGCCCTGATCACCCGCATCGCCCCGGCCCATCTGGAACATCTCGGCAGTGTCGAGGCGATCGCCGACGCCAAGTCGGAAATCTTTGAGGGGCTGGAACAGGACGGGGTTGCCATTTACCCGTCCGATGATGCGCTGGCCGAACGTCTGGCCCGCCATGCCAAGCATTCCTGCGCCGCCTTCATGCTCGATTTCGGGACCGACGCGAGCGCGGCGATCCGGATTGAAAGTTTCGAGACCGGTCTGGACGGGTCTCGCGGTGTCGCCAATGTGCTCGGCATCCGGGCGCCGTTCCGCCTTGCCGCGACCGGTGCCCACTGGGCCTGGAATGCCGGTGCCATCTTCGCAGCTTGCGCCGGGGCCGGCCTGGATGCGCGGGATGTTGCGGAAGCCCTGTCCGGCGTTGGTGCCGAGCCGGGCCGCGGTCGGGCCGTGCGGATCGCCTTGCCCGGCGGCGGTGATTTCACCCTGCTGGATGACGCCTACAACGCCAATCCGGTGTCGATGGCAGCGGCCATCGAAGCGTTGGGCTCGGCATCGCCGACCGGCGCCGGACGTCGGATCGCGGTCCTCGGGGACATGCTGGAACTGGGTCCCGACGAAAACCGGCTGCACGCTGCCTTGGCCGACAATCTCGCCGCTGCAGGTGTGGACGCCGTCCTGCCGTGCGGTCGTCGCATGAAGCATCTGCATGATGCCTTGCCGAACAATGTTCGTGCAGGCTATGCGCAGGATGCGGGCGAGGGGCTGGAACAGGTGAAATCCTTGGTGCGGCCGGGCGATGTGGTGCTCATCAAGGGCTCCAATGGCTCCGGGCTTCACAAGATTGCCTCGGTTCTTGTCGATGGTACCGCATTCGGATTGACGGAGGCCTGATCCGCCCATGCTCTACTTGCTGTTTGCGCCGCTGGCGGAAGACCTGCAATTCGCCAACCTGTTCCGCTACATCACCTTCCGCACCGGCGGCGCGCTGATGACGGCGATGCTGATCGCCTTCATTTTCGGCAAGCCGATGATCGGCTGGTTGCGCCGCAAACAGGGCAAGGGCCAACCGATCCGCGCCGAAGGCATTGAGCGCCATGTGGTCGAAAAGGCCGGCACCCCGACCATGGGCGGCTTCCTCATCCTGTTGGGGGTGATGGTCGGCACGCTGCTCTGGGCCGACCTGACAAATGCCTATGTCTGGATCGTCATCTTCGTCACGGCCGGTTTCGGGGTGATCGGTTTCATTGACGATTATCTCAAGGTCACCAAGCAGACCACGGCCGGTTTCGGTGGCCGCTTCAAGCTGGTCGGCGAATTCGCCATCGCCTTGATCGCGGTCGTCTGGGCGACGCATACGGCCCGCACGCTGGGCGTCGAGCCCGGCGTCGAAACCTCGATCGCCTTTCCCTTCTTCAAGGATTTGATGCTCAATATCGGGCCGCTCTTTTTCGTCTTTGGCTGTATCGTCATTGTCGGCTCGGGCAATGCCGTCAACATGACGGACGGGCTGGACGGGCTGGCCATCGTGCCGGTGATGATCGCGGCGGCGACTTTCGGCGTGATCGCCTATGTCGTCGGCCGGGTTGATTTCGCCGAATATCTCCAGGTCCACTACACGGCCGGGGCGGGCGAAATCCTGATCTTCTGCGGCGCCCTGATCGGCGCCGGGATCGGCTTTCTGTGGTGGAACGCACCGCCGGCCATGGTCTTCATGGGCGATACCGGCTCGCTGTCGCTGGGTGGCGCACTCGGCACGATCGCCGTCGCCATCAAGCACGAGCTGGTGCTGGCGATTGTCGGCGGCCTTTTCGTGCTCGAACTGGTCTCGGTGATGGTCCAGGTCGCCAGTTTCAAACTCTTCGGCAAGCGTGTCTTCCGAATGGCGCCCATCCATCACCATTTCGAGAAGAAGGGCTGGGCCGAGCCGACCATCGTCATCCGCTTCTGGATTATTGCGGTCATCCTCGCATTAATTGGACTCGCCACCCTGAAATTGCGTTAGGATAGGCCCTTATGATCCCGATCCACGCATATGAAGGCCGCCGTGTGGCTGTGTTCGGATTGGGGCGCACTGGCATAGCCACGGCAAAGGCCCTCGAGGCAGGCGGCGCAGCGGTTTCGTGCTGGGACGACGCCGAGCCTTCGCGCGTGCGCGCCCAGGCGGAAGGTCTGACGCTGGACGACCTCAACCGACGCGACTGGGGCGATATCGCCGCGCTGGTCCTGTCGCCCGGCATCCCGCTCACCCATCCCAAACCGCACCGCGTGGTCGAGCTGGCCCGGGCCGTTGATGCGCCGGTGATCGGCGATATCGAATTGTTCGCCATGGCGATCGCCGACCTGCCGGACAAGCGCCGCCCGAAAGTGATCGGGATCACCGGCACCAATGGCAAGTCGACGACGACCGCCCTGATCGGCCATATCCTGCGCGAAACCGGCCGCAATGTGGTGGTCGGCGGCAATATCGGGGACGCCATTTTGGCGCAGGCGCCACCGCGTCCGGGCAGCTATTATGTGCTGGAGTTATCCTCCTACCAGATCGACCTGACGCAGACCTTGGCCTGCGATGTCGCCGTTCTGCTGAATGTATCGCCCGACCATATCGACCGGCACGGCGATTTTCAGGGCTATTTGCGCGCCAAGCAGCGTCTGTTCTCGATGCAACAGCCGGGCGGCGTTGCGGTGATCGGCATTGATGACAATGAGACATCAGCCTTTTACTCATCGCTGCGACAAGAGCGCCGGGAGGAGGAGGTCATCCCGATCTCGGCCGGCCGGGTGTTCGCGCGCGGTGTCTACGCGCTGGGTGACCGGGTTTATGACGCGCTCGATTGCGCCTCGCATCCGGTTGTCGATCTCGTCAAATCGCCCAGCCTGCCCGGTCGGCACAATGCCCAGAATGCGGCGGCGGCGCTGGCTGTGGTGCGGGCGCTGGGCGTGGCAGGGCGGGCGGCCGCCGATGCGATCGCCAGTTTTCCCGGTCTTGCCCATCGCCAGGAGCGGATCGCGACGATCAACGGCATCACTTATATCAACGACTCCAAGGCCACCAATGCCGAAGCCGCCGTGCAGGCGCTGGGCTGTTATGAACGTGTCCGCTGGATCGTTGGCGGGCGGGCCAAGGAGGGCGGACTGGCCGCAGCCCGCAGCCAGTTCCACCGTGTCGAAAAAGCCTATCTGATCGGCGAGGCGGCTGAGCGCTTTGCCCGTGAACTTGACGGGAATATCGCCTGTGAGCTGTGCGGTGACCTGGCCGGCGCCCTTACCGCCGCGACGCGCGATGCCGGAGCGGATCCGGCGCCTGGACAGATCATATTGTTGTCGCCGGCTGCCGCGTCCTTCGATCAGTTCACCAGCTATGAGGCGCGCGGTGACACATTCCGTGAGCTTGTCGGGACGCTGGTCCCGGCCGTTGCCGTGGCGGAGGGTGTTGCGTGATCCAGAGCTTCCCGAGGGCGCTGGGCATGTGGTGGCGTGGTATCGACCGAACCCTGCTCTTCGTCATTCTTGCCCTCATCGTAACCGGCCTTGTGCTGTCGATGGCCGCCAGCCCGGCGGCGGCCGAGCGCTTGGGCATTGATGACCCGTTTTATTTTCTCTACCGCCAGAGCGTCTTTGCCGGGGTCAGCCTGACCGCACTGCTCGGCATTTCCTCGCTGTCGCCCAAGGGCGCCCGACGTCTCGCCCTGGTGGCCCTGATGGGCGCGTTTGTCCTGATGGCGGCGACGCTGTTTGTGGGGCATGAGGTCAAGGGGGCAACGCGCTGGCTGCGATTTGGTCCGCTCTCGCTGCAGCCGTCCGAATTCATGAAGCCGGCGCTTCTGGTTACGGCGGCCTGGTTGTTTTCCGAAGAAAAACGCGGAGCGCCCGTGCCCGGGCGGATCATTGCCTTTGGCCTGTTCGCGCTCGCTATCGGCTTGTTGATGCTGCAGCCCGATTTCGGCCAGTCAGTCCTTTTGGCCCTGTGTTTCGGCGGGATTTTCTTTGCCTCAGGCCTGTCCTGGATCTGGGTGGCGGTGCTGGGCGGGCTGGCAGCATCGGGCTCGACACTGGCCTATTTCACCTTTCCCCACATTGCTTCGCGGGTGGATCGTTTCCTCAATCCGGAGAGCGGCGACACCTATCAGATCGATCGCGCCACCGAAGCCATTTCACGCGGCGGCATTGCCGGCGTCGGGCCGGGTGAGGGCGAGGTCAAACACCTCCTGCCGGACGCGCACACGGATTTCATCTTCTCGGTTGCCGCCGAGGAATTCGGCCTGATCGCGTCGCTGGCGATCATCGGCCTGTTTGCCATCCTGGTGACCCGGGCCTGGATGCAGGTGATGCGATTGCAGGACGGCTTTGCGCAGTTGGCCGTTGCTGGACTTGCGCTGCAATTCGGACTGCAAAGCCTGGTCAATATCGCCGTAAACTTGAACCTCATTCCGCCCAAGGGCATGACCCTGCCCTTTGTGTCCTATGGAGGTTCTTCCATGCTCGCTCTTGCATTCGGCGCCGGCCTCCTTCTGGCCTTCACGCGCCGCCGTCCCGGCGCCTACACGCCGCGCTACGCCGCATGACACCCAGACGCTGCCTCATTGCCGCCGGCGGAACCGGCGGGCACATGTTTCCCGCGCGCGCGGCCGCCGAGGCGCTGATCGCCCGCGGCTGGCAGGTGCGTCTGGTCACCGACGCCCGCGGCCTGCGCCATGCCGCCGACTTTCCGGCCGTTGCGGTTGATGAGATCCACGCGGCCAGCCCCTCGACGAAAAACCCGATCAAGCTGGCCAAGGCGGCGCTCGAGCTGACCCAGGGCTTTGCCCAGGCGCGGGCGATTGTCGGCAAATGGAAGCCCGATGTGATCGCCGGTTTCGGCGGCTATCCGGCCTTCCCAGCCCTGGCGGTGGCCCGTTCGATGGGCATCCCGTTTGCCATCCATGAGCAAAACGCCGTGCTCGGCCGGGTCAATCGTGTCTTTGCCGCCAAGGCCGGCTTCGTCGCCTCGGGCTTTGAACGCCTCGACCGCCTGCCGGCCAAGGCGAAAAAGCGTCATATCCTGACCGGCAATCCGTTGCGCGCGCCGATCATTGCCGCCCGCGCTGCCGGTTATCCTGAAATTTCCGGTGATGGTCGCCTGAATATTCTTGTCCTCGGCGGATCCCTGGGCGCGCGCATCCTGTCGGAGACCGTGCCGCAGGCGTTGGCCCTTGTCCCGGAAAAGCTGCGATCCCGCCTTGATGTGGTCCAACAGACCCGCGAGGAATCCCTCCCCATGGCCCGCGAAACCTACCAATCAGCCGGCATTGCTGCGCGCTGCGAACCCTTCTTCGAGGATGTCGGCTCGCTCTATGCCGCCAGCCATCTCGTGATCGGGCGGGCCGGGGCCTCGACCGTGTCGGAAGTCGCGGGCGTTGGCCGTCCAGCCATATTCTGCCCGCTGGCGATTGCTGCTGATGATCACCAATCGGCCAATGTCGATGGTCTGGTCCAGGCGGTCGCCTGCGATGTCGTCCATGAGGGTGAGTTCACGGCGGAAAAGATCGCGACCCTCATTGAAACCCGTTTGTCCAACCCTGACGACCTTGCGAGCCGCGCCCAGTCGGCGCGCGCGCTGGGCCGCCCCGATGCCGCCGATGCGCTGGCGCGGGCGGTCGACGGCCTGGTCACCGGAGCCCTCGTATGAAATTCACTGCCCTGCCGTTTGAAGTCGGTCCCGTCCATTTCGTCGGCATTGGTGGCATCGGCATGTCCGGCATTGCCGAAGTCATGCTCAATCTGGGCTACAAGGTTCAGGGTTCCGATATCAAGGCGAACCCGAATGTGGAACGCCTGACCGGGCTGGGCGCGACGGTGGCGATTGGTCACAAGGCTGAGAATGTCGACGGCGCCGGTGCCATCGTCGTCTCCTCGGCCATCAAGCCGGACAATCCCGAACTGGTCGCCGCCCGTGCCGCCAAGATCCCGGTCGTGCGCCGGGCCGAGATGCTGGCCGAGCTGATGCGCCTGAAATTCGCGGTCGCGGTCGGTGGCACGCACGGCAAGACCACGACGACCTCGCTGGTCTCCGTGCTGATGGATGCGGCCGGCGTCGATCCGACCGTGATCAATGGCGGCATCATTTCCGCCTATGGCTCGAACGCAAAGATGGGTTTGGGTGACTGGATGGCGGTTGAGGCGGATGAGAGCGATGGCTCCTTCCTCAAGCTGCGCTCCACGGTCGCCATCGTCACCAATATCGACCCCGAGCACATGGAGCATTACGGCGATTTCGACACGCTGCGTCAGGCCTTCTTCCAATTCGTCGAGAACCTGCCCTTTTACGGTTTTGCCGTGCTGTGCACCGATCATCCGGAAGTCCAGTCGCTGGCCAGCCGGGTCGAGGACCGCCGCGTCATCACCTATGGCCAGAACCCCCAGGCCGATGCGCGGCTGGAAAATCTCACGATGGACCCGTCGGGTGCCACCTTTGACGTCCGCTTCCGCCTGCGCGGCCAGGAAGAGACGGTCTGGACCGGCATTTTCCTGCCGATGATGGGTGAGCACAATGTGCTCAACACCGTCGCGGCGTTGGCGACGGCACGCGAGCTGGGTCTCACGGAAGACGGCGCCAAGACGGCGCTGGGTGAATTTGGCGGGGTCAAGCGTCGCTTCACCCGGACCGGCGCGTGGAAGGGGGCGGCGATCATCGATGATTACGGCCATCACCCGGTCGAAATCGTGGCCGTGCTGAAAGCCGCGCGCCAGGCCGCCACCGGCAAGGTGATCGCAGTCATGCAACCACACCGCTACAGCCGCCTGCACGATTTGTTCGAGGATTTCTCGACCTGTTTCAACGATGCCGACAGCGTGCTCGTCGCCCCGGTCTATACCGCCGGTGAAAGCCCGATTGAGGGCGCTGACCAGGTCCATCTGGTCGAAAGTCTGCGCGCCCACGGGCACCGCGATGCCAGCGCCACCACGCGCGAAAGCGTTGCTGCTGATGTCGCCAGACGGGCCGGCGAGGGCGATGTCGTCGTCTGCCTCGGCGCCGGCGATATCACGCAATGGGCCTATGCCCTGCCGGGTGAGCTGGAGGCGTTGGGCCAGTGAGGCGAACCGGCGACACTGTAGTTCTGCCCGATCAAGGGACATCGCTTGCCTTGTCATCCCGGTCGCATGCCCCGCGAAAGCGGGGCGCAGAGCCGGGACCCATAGCCACTGAACATGGCCGACAAGCGCTGCGATTCCGACGCCTGGCCTATCTCGGTGCGCGCCGGGATTATGGGTCCCGGCTCTCCGCCCGGCCCAGGGCCGGGCATCCGGCCGGGATGACAATTGGTTGTTGTTCGCGGGATCAAGCGGAAGGATGGAAGACGGCATGACCCTGCTCGCCCAACTCCCGCCCGTCCGCGGCAAATATATCGAGGCCGCGCCGCTGAAGGACCTGACCTGGTTGCGGGTCGGTGGGCCGGCCGATGTGCTCTATCTGCCCGCCGATGAATCTGACCTGTGCCGCTTCCTCGCCGAGACGCCGGATGAGATACCGGTGACCGTGCTGGGTGCCGGGTCGAATACGCTGGTGCGGGATGGCGGGGTGCCGGGTGTGGTGATCCGCCTCGCGGGCGCCTTCGCAAAGACCGAGGCGCTGGACGGGCATCGTCTGCACGCCGGGGCCGGTGCGCTCGACAAGATGGTCGCCAAGGCCGCGGCCAAGGCCGGGATTGGCGGGCTGGAATATCTGGTCGGTGTACCGGGCACGATCGGCGGCGCGCTGCGCATGAATGCCGGCTGCTATGACCAGGAAACATCTGACGTGGTTGTCGAGGCGATCGCGCTTGACCGGATGGGGCGTCGCATCATCGCAACGCCGGAGGAGCTGGCCTATTCCTACCGCCATTGCGAGGCGCCGGAAGACTGGATTTTCACCGCGGCTGTCTTCCAGGGTCATGCCGATACGCCCGAGGCGATCACCGAGCGCATGAATGCGATCACGGCGCGGCGCGAGACGACGCAGCCGATCCGCGAGAAGACCTCCGGCTCGACCTTCGCCAATCCCGATCCGCCCGGCACGCCGGACCAGCGCAAGTCCTGGGCGTTGATCGACAGTGTCGGCGGCCGCGGCTACCGCGTCGGCGGGGCGCATTTTTCCGAGCAGCATTGTAACTTCCTGATCAATGACGGAAGCGCCAGCGCCGCTGACCTGGAACAGGTCGGCGAGGATGTGCGGGCGCGGGTCCGCGAACAACATGATATCGATTTGCGCTGGGAAGTCCGGCGCATCGGCCGGCCCGCCGGCGAGACCAAGAAAAGGGGCAATCCCGATGACTGATCCCATCGCGACAGCGGTCGAGCCGATCCGCGAGAAATTCGTGCAGGCCTATGTGCAATGGCTGCCGGAAATGCAGAAACTTTTCCCGCAGGGAGTCAGCGAGCACCCGTTCGCGATCCAGCACGACAAGGCGCTGCTGCGCAATCTCTACCGCATCGACTTCGCGACCCAGCTCGAACCGAAGCCGGAATTCCGTGAATTCCGCCTCAATGACATGCTGGCCTTCCGGTCCTGGGACGGGCCGGTCGATGGCGTGCATATCCATCTCCACCCCTTCCGCTGGGATGCCATCGTGGTGCAGCTGCAGGGCGCGACATGGGACATGGCGGCGTTGACGCGTTGGTTTGATCGCTGGTTCGGCCTGATGAAGGACACGCCGGTTGTCACACCCGGTGTCCAGACCGGCGGCTTCATCCATGCCGCCTCGGTCCAGGACGAGATCCTGCATGCCGATCTGGGAACGGCGCCGGTCGAAGCGCTGACCGAGCTGATCGCGGTTGCCCGCGCCTCCGGCGCCAGCGCCATCGCGATCAGCGACCCGGTCGCCAAGCCGACCACTCCGAAAGACCAGATGCAGTAGCGCGCCCCACCGGCCGCCAAAGGCCGGCTGATCGCGCCAGCCAGGGTAGACAAATGAGCAAACGCGTTGCGGTTCTTCTCGGTGGCCTGTCACCGGAACGGGATGTGTCCCTCGTCTCGGGTGCGGCCTGTGCCAAGGGGTTGCGTGAAGCGGGCTATGACGTGGTCGAGATTGATGCCGGCCGCCATCTGTCGCAGCAGCTCGCCGAGGCCGCTCCGGACATCGTTTTCAATGCCCTGCACGGCGAATGGGGCGAGGACGGCCTGGTCCAGGGTGTGCTCGAACATTTCGGCATGCCCTACACTCATTCCGGTGTGCTCGCCTCGGCGCTGGCGATGGACAAGCAAAGGGCCAAGGACGTGCTGCGTGCGGCGGGAATTCCCTGCCCGGAGGGCGTCATTGCCAACCGCTTCGAGGCGGCCAGATCGCATGTCATGAAGCCGCCCTATGTCGCCAAGCCCAATGCGCAAGGCTCGTCGGTCGGGGTGCATATCGTGCTGGAAGGCGCCAACCGGCCGCCCGCCGAACTGGGCTCGACCGCTTGGGCGCTGGGCGATGAAATCCTGATCGAACGCTATATTCCCGGCCGCGAACTGACCGTCGCGGTGATGGAAGACAAGGCGCTATGCGTCACCGAGATCAAGCCAAACACGACCTTTTACGATTATGAGGCGAAATATTCCGCCGGTGGTTCGGATCATATTTTACCGGCACCGGTTTCCGATGAAATCGCTGAACTGGCAAAGGAACTGGCTCTGAAAGCCCATCGGGCCTTGGGATGTCGCGGTTTGACGCGGTCGGATTTCCGGTATGATTCGGCAGCCGATACACCACTATGGTTACTCGAAATTAACACCCAACCGGGCATGACTCCGACATCACTAGCGCCAGAACAGGCGCAGTATTGCGGGATCGCGTTTTCTGATCTCGTTGCATGGATGGCGGAGAATGCGTCGTGTCGAAGGTGAGGCGTGCCGGATCGCGTAAAGCGGTCCGTCGCAAGACCAAACCCCAGTCCGCCGCGGTGTCCGCACCGCGGCGTTTGCGTAACTGGGCGGAGGCCCAGGTCCGGGGTGTCAGATACCGTATGGCGAATGCAGCCCGTTTCGGCGGGCTGGCCGTGATTGCCCTTTCGGCGGCCACGCTGGGCGGGCTTGCGCTTTTCGGACAGTTGGATGATGTCGCCGGCTGGGCCGGTGACCGGGTCGAGCGTCAGCTCACCGAGTCCGGTTTTGCCGTGCGCGCGGTCGACGTCACCGGTGCGGCCGGCGAGATGGCCCATGCCATCGTGTTGGCCTCGGAAATTCACGACGGCCAGTCGATCTTCTCTGTCGATCCGCAAGAAATCCGCACCCGTGTCGAGGCCATGCCGATGATCCGGCGGGCCCGCGTCGCGCGGCTGCTGCCGAACCGGATCGCCATTGTGGTGGAAACCCGCGAAGCCTTCGCCCTGTGGCAGGTCGAGGGCGGTCTGCATGTCATTGACCGCGACGGCGTCGTGATTGCCGATGCCGATGTCATGGATCCGCCGGCGCTGCCGCTGGTCGTCGCCGAGGGGGCCAATCGTGCCGCGACGGAGATCGTCGACGCGCTGGGCCATTATCCCGAGGTCGCCGGCCGGGTGGTCGGGGCGGTGCGGGTTGGTGAGCGGCGCTGGAATTTGCGTCTCGACAGCGGCGCCGATGTGAAATTGCCGGAGAGCGATGTGATGGCCTCGATCGCCATTCTCGCCCGCCTGCAGGCCGAGCGCGGCGTGTTGCGCCTGGCCGCCGAGAGTTTTGACCTACGCGGTGAGGGCGATCTGATCGTCCGGGCCCTGCCTGACCGGGCAGCAGCAGCCGGGATGCGGGAGCGTGAAGCGTGAGTGTGTTCGATCTTTTCCGGTCGCGTCAGCCGAGCGCTGTCAGCGGTGCCAAAGCCCAGGGCGTGTGCGCCGCGCTCGATGTCGGCTCATCGAAGATTGCCTGTTTCATTGCCCGTACCGACCAGACCATTGCCGGTCCGCGTCCGCGCGTGATCGGCGTCGGCCACCAGTCCTCGCGCGGTGTGCGCGCCGGTGCGGTGGTTGACATGGACGCCGCCGCCGAAGCGATCCGCTCAGCTGTTGAACAAGCCGAGCGCATGGCCGGCATTGCCGTCAATGCGGTCACCGTGACCCTGTCGGCCGGTCAGCCGGCCTCGACCCGCCTGGCGGCCGAGATTGACTTGCCGCAACGTGAAATCACCGAGCGCGAACCGCGCCGCCTGCTCGATGGTGCGTTGGCGGAATTCGAGATTGAAGATCGGGTCGTCCTGCATGCCATTCCGTTGTCCTGGTCGGTCGATGACCATCGCGGCATCAAGGATCCGCGCGGCATGTTCGGCAAGACGCTGGGCGTCGAAGTCCACGTGATCACCGCCGCCATCGGTCCGCTGCGCAATCTGTCGACCTGTATTGAACGTTGCCATCTCGATCTCAAAGGCGTGGTGGCAACGCCCTATGCCTCTGGCCTGTCGGCGCTCGCCGATGACGAGGTCAAGCTGGGGGCGACATTGATCGACATGGGCGCCGGCGCCACGACGGCGGCCGTCTTCGCCGAGGGCGCGCTCCTGCATATTGATGCCGTGCCGGTGGGCGGCTCGCATGTGACCTCTGATGTCGCGCGTGGCCTGTCGACGCCGCTGGCTGCCGCTGAACGTCTCAAGACATTATATGGCTCGGCGCTCGACAGCCCGGAAGATGATCAGCAGATGATCGAAGTTCCCTCCGTCTCCGGCGAGAATGGCGCGCTTTATGACAGTGCTCCGCGGTCCTTGCTGAACTCGATCATCCGGCCCCGCCTGGAAGAAACCTTTGAACTGATCCGCGACCGTCTCGATGCCGCCGGTGTCGGCAAGACGTCGGGGCGGCGCCTGGTCCTGACCGGCGGCGGCGCACAATTGCCCGGTGCGGCGGAGCTGGCGGCTCGCGTGTTCGGCAAGCAGGTCCGCATCGCCGGACCGTGCGGCGTCAGCGGGCTGGGTGATGCGGTCTCCGGGCCGGCCTTCAGTGCGGTTGCCGGTGTCGTGCGCCGCGAGACCCGCGGAGCGGCCGAAGCGATTGCCGGTCCGCCGCGCCTGAGCGGCTTGCCGCTGGTGCCGCGCCGGAGCCGGACCGAGGCCGGCAGCGGTCGTGCGGGATCGATGTGGCGCTGGTTCGCCGAGAGTTTCTGAGGCGCCGCCACCCGTCTGGCATTTCATAATCAATTACCGGCTGCATTAAGGACATGCAGTGGTGTGACCCCTATGTCTTGCACCCTAGGTCGCATCAAGAGTGAAATGTCCTTCAACCGAATTACAGCCCTGCCGCAACACGCCTGTGTCGAAGCCATCATTGATGGCTATGAAGACTGGGACAGCGCCACTGACACCATCGTCGAGATGACGGAGATGGCCGAGGCGCACAATTGGCATCGCATCCTGATCGACTTCACGCGGGTCAACCTGCGGGTAGCGCTTGTGGAAGCGCCGGAGGTTGCGAAGTTTTTTGACTCTTTCGTCACCTCGACCAAGACGGTGGGCGTGTTGCTGCCATCAGACGAGCATGATGCCGCGGTGATCGGTGCCTTCGCCAACGCCCTCCACGAGCTCGGCCATCTGGTCACATTCCTGCGCAGCCCGGTCGACCGCCAGATTTGGCTGGAGGACCATGGCAAGCGCGTGGTGAATGGCTGAGAAAAAACCTGTGCTTGTGTGCGGGCGGTAACCATTTCCTGTCCGAATGACCGCCAGTTTAACCCCTGCTTAAGCGTATTGGCGCCAAACTTCATGGTGAATCGATGTTAACTCCAGTACCGAGCACGGGGTCTCCCATGACGCTGAACCTCTCAATCCCTGAAACGACCGAATTGCGGCCGCGTATTGTCGTCTTTGGTGTCGGGGGCGCCGGGGGCAATGCCGTCAACAACATGATCGAGGCCAAGCTCGAGGGTGTCGACTTTGTCGTCGCCAATACCGATGCGCAGGCACTGCAGCGCTCGCAGGCTGAAAAGCGGGTCCAGATGGGCGCGGCGATCACCGAAGGCCTGGGCGCTGGGGCGCGACCGGAAGTCGGTGAGCAATCGGCCGAGGACTCGCTCGAGGAAATCCGCGAGCATCTCGGCGGCGCCCACATGGTCTTTATTACCGCCGGCATGGGCGGCGGCACTGGAACCGGCGCTGCGCCGGTCGTGGCCCGCGCGGCCCGCGAGATGGGAATTCTCACCGTTGGTGTCGTCACCAAGCCCTTCCACTTTGAAGGCTCGCGCCGCATGAAGCTGGCCGAGAGCGGCATTGAACAGCTCCAGGATCATGTCGACACGCTGATCGTGATCCCGAACCAGAACCTGTTCCGCATCGCGACGGAAAAGACGACCTTCGCCGAAGCCTTCTCCATGGCCGACCAGGTCCTGCATTCCGGCGTTCGCGGCATTACCGACCTGATGGTCATGCCCGGCCTGATCAATCTCGACTTTGCCGACGTCCGCGCCGTGATGAACGAGATGGGCAAGGCGATGATGGGTACCGGTGAAGCCGGCGGCGAAAAGCGCGCCGTTGAAGCTGCCCAGGCCGCCATCTCCAACCCGCTGCTCGATGATGTTTCGATGAAGGGCGCCACCGGCGTGCTGATCAACATCACCGGCGGTTATGACATGACCCTCTATGAGGTTGACGAAGCGGCGAATGAAATCCGCGCCGAAGTCGATCCGGATGCCAATATCATCGTCGGCTCGACCTTCGATGAAAACATGGAAGGCTCGATGCGCGTTTCGGTGGTTGCCACCGGGATCGACGCTGAAGCCATGGTCCAGGCCGATCCGCGCGCCCGCCAACGCTCGGCGGCGCCGGCCCAGTCGAGCCCGAATGATGCCATCCTGCCGTGGAAGCGCTCCAACTCCGATCGCCCGGGCCGGGTCGCTGCCGAACGTCCCGCCGAGCCGCGACAGTCCGAGCCTCGCGTCACTGAAAGCCGGCGTGAACCGGCGGTCCGCCAGGACGAACAGCCGGACGCCGATCTCGACAATGAATTCCAGGTCGAACCGATGAAAAGGGCCGTCGGCGCTGAGGACTTGTCCGACGCCATCGCCACCAGCCCGATCAACACGGATCGCGACCCCTATGTTTCCGAGGTCCGTACCTCCCAGACCGATATGCGCGCGGAAGCGCCGCAGGTCGTGCAGGACCAGGCACGTCTCGCTGCCGAAGCCGCCCGCTTGAACCAGCGCTATGAAGAGCGTCGCTCGTCGAGTGCCGCGCCGCAGCCGGAAGCCACTGAAGAAAAGCGCGGTTTCTCGCTGTTCGGACGTCGCAAGAAACCGGCCGAGCCGGCGCCGAAAGCGGCTCCGGTCACCAAGACAGCCCCGGTCCAGTCGGCGCCGCGCCAGGCCTCCGGTGACCTGTTCGGTGACAGTCTGGAAGAGGGGGATCTGGAAATCCCCGCCTTCCTGCGCCGCCAGGCCAACTGACGCGCGATAACTATCTGAATTTAAATTGTAAACGGGCGATCGGAAACGGTCGCCCGTTTTGCTGCAAGCGCGTAACAAACCGCAACAATGCTTTAATTGAAAGCAGACGGCGCCTGTCGTTCACTGCACAGGAGGGCGGCTGGTCAGTCGTCATTCGGACATTGGCGTAAACCACAAGCTAGATGGCGCGTAATTGTGATTAACCGGCACACCTTGGCGGCTCCTGTTGTTTTCGCAGGTATCGGTCTTCACTCCGGAGAGCGGGTCCGCATGGTGCTGCAACCGGCCAGCGCCGGTGCCGGCATCATCTTCGTGCGTTCGGACATCAGCGATCGCGACAATCGCATCGCGGCGCGTGCCCACAATGTCAATGAAGTCCGCCTCGGTACCACGATCACGAATGATGCCGGCGTTTCCGTGGCGACCATCGAACATCTCATGGCGGCCTTGGCCGGCCTCGGCGTTGATGACGCGATCATCGAGGTCGAAGGCTCGGAAGTCCCCGTCATGGACGGCTCCTCCGCGCCTTTCGTGAAACTGATCCGTCAGGTCGGGTTGAAGTCCCACGCCATGCCGCGTCGTGCCATTCAGGTCCTGCGTCCGGTGATGGTCGAGGATGACGAGCGCAGCGCCGGTTTCCTGCCGGCCCTGAAACCGTCGATCGAGATCGAAATCAGTTTTGAACATGCCGCTGTCGGACGCCAGTCCTGTGCCTTCGACATCGCGCCGGACATTTTCAGCGATGACATCGCTTCGGCCCGCACCTTCGGTTTCCGCAAGGATTACGAGGCCCTGCTCGCCGCCGGCCTGGCCCGTGGCGGCTCGATGGATAATGCGGTCGTGCTTGATGATGATGGGATCGCCAATCCGGAAGGCCTGCGCTTCAAGGACGAATTCGTCCGCCACAAGGCGCTCGACGCGCTGGGCGATATCGCCCTGGCCGGCGCGCCGATCCTTGGCTGCTATCGTGCCGCGCGTCCGGGTCATGCGATCAATAATACCGCCGTCCGCGCCCTGCTTGATGATCCGACCAGCTGGAAATGGGTCAATTTGCGCGACGTCGAAGCCAGCGCCATGGCGATGGCGCACTGAGTCGCGCAACCGCCTGACGTCTTTCACGCCCATCACGGTTTTCGGGACTGTCCCGACAGTTGTCGCAGGCAAGGCGCCTCGCTGTCTGTCGGTGCGGCAGGCCGCTCCTGCTGGTGCTTGCGGCCGGAAGACACGCTCATTTCGACCTTCACCTGACAGCGGCCTTTTGCCGGAGGCAATCATCCGCTACAAACCTATTCGAACGGGTGGCCCTTCCGGCCGCCAGAGCTGTTGAGCCGTGCTTTCATGACCCTTAAGTCGCGTTTTGTCCTTCCGCTTCTCCTGTCCGCCGCCCTGGCCGCCTGCGCCAACGGGCCGGACAATTCGGTTGCCTATGTCGAGCGGCCGGCCGAGACGATCTACGCGACAGCGTTTGAATCACTGGACCGGCGCCAGTATCCGCTGGCTGCGGCGCTGTTCGACGAGGTCGAGCGTCAGCACCCCTATTCGGAGTGGGCCCGTCGTTCGATGTTGATGGCGGCTTACGCCAACTATGAATCGACCAACTACGAAGAAGCGATCTCGGACGCCCAGCGCTTCATCTCGCTGCACCCGGGCAATCGCAATGCGGCCTACGCCTATTACCTGATCGCGATCAGCCATTTCGAGCAGATCATGGATGTCGGCCGTGACCAGGCCGCGACGCAACAGGCGCTTGCCGCGCTCGAGCAGGTGGTGCGCCGTTTCCCGGAAAGCCGCTACGCCACCGATGCGCGTCTGAAAATCGACATGACGCGTGACCACCTGGCCGGCAAGGAAATGACGGTGGGTCGCTGGTATCTGCGCCGTGGCTATCATCTCGCCGGGATCAACCGGTTCCAGAACGTGTTGCGCGATTATGGCAATACCAGCCATGTGCCCGAGGCCCTGCATCGCCTGGTCGAGGCCTATGTCTCGCTGGGTGTCGATGAGGAAGCCCGCCAGATCGCAGCGGTTCTGGGTTACAACTTCCCGGGCAGCGAGTGGTATGAGGACAGTTATGATCTCCTCACCCGCGAAGGGATTTCGATCGGTGAAACGATCGAGCAGGCCGATCCGACCTTCCTGGAACGGGCCATGCAACGTCTGTTCGGCTGATCCGGTCCGGGGGTGCCCAAGCGCTGAATGCTGCTCTCCCTCTCCATTCGAAATGTGGTCCTGATCGACGCGCTTGATGCGGTGTTCGAGGGTGGATTATGCGCGCTCACCGGTGAGACCGGTGCCGGCAAGTCCATTCTGCTCGGAGCGCTCGGCCTGGCGGCCGGTGAACGCGCCGAGCGGGCCCAGGTCCGCAGCGGTGCCGACGAAGCCCAGGCGACGGCCGAATTTGACCTGCCGGTCGGGCACCCGGCCTGGGCTGTGCTCGACGAGGCCGGCCTGGTGGTCGAGCCCGGTGAACCGCTCATCCTGCGCCGCCGCCTCGGCGAAGACGGGCGCAGCCGGGCGCATGTCAATGACCAGGCAGCCAGTATCGGATTGTTGCGAAGCCTCGGCGATGTCCTGGTCGAAGTGCATGGCCAGCATGATGGCCGGGGATTGATGAACCCCAAGAGCCATCGCGGCTATCTCGATACTTTTGCTGGCCATGACGACAAGCTAGCGGCTTGCCGCGATAGTTGGCGGGCCTTGTCGGCGGCGCGCAAACAGCATGATGCGCTGATCGCCGCAAACCAGGCCTCGGACAGTGAACAGGACTTCCTGCGCCACGCGCTGGAAGAACTCGACCGGCTCGATCCGCGATCGGGTGAAGAGGCCGAACTCGCCGACGAACGGCAATTCCTGCAAGGCGCCGAGCGCGCCCTGGGTGATCTGCAGGATGCCCAGCAGGCGCTGGCTGGCGAGGGCGGCGGGCTGGAAGCGCGTCTCAATGCGGCCCTGCGTGGGCTGGAGCGGGTGCGCGACCATATCGGCAATGGTGGCGGCGATGCCGGCAGTGCGCTTGAGCGCGCCTCGACCGCGATCGACCGGGCCTTGATCGAATTTGCCGAAGCCGAAGATGCCCTTGGTGATGCGGCGCGCGCCTTTGATGTCGAACCGGGCCGGCTCAACGAGGTCGAGGAGCGGCTGTTTGCGCTGCGGGCGCTTGCCCGCAAGCATCATGTTGTGGCCGATGAACTGGCGGAGCTGCATGGCCGCCTGACCGACCAGCTCGACGGGATCGAGAATGCCGCCGACCGGATCGCCGAGGCGGAGAAGGCGGTCAAGGCCGCCAAGGCTCGTTATGACGATGCCGCCCATGCCCTGACCCGCAGCCGCGAAGCGGCCGCCAAGGCGCTGGCCGAAGCCGTCGCGGCCGAGCTGCCGCCGCTGAAAATGGACAAGGCGCGTTTTCGTGTGGCGATCACCACGGATGACGACCGCGCCGGCCCGGAGGGCCGCGACCAGGTCGTGTTTGAAGTGGCCACCAATCCCGGCTCCCCCTTCGGCGCCCTCGACAAGATTGCCTCGGGCGGTGAGCTGTCACGCTTCGGCCTGGCCCTCAAAGTGGCGCTGGCGGGTGATGATGACGGTCTGGTCCTGGTGTTTGACGAGGTTGACCAGGGTGTCGGCGGCGCCGTGGCTGATGCCGTCGGCCGCCGTCTCAAGCGTTTGGCCGCCCAGGGGCAGACGCTGGTCGTCACCCATTCGCCGCAGGTCGCCGCGCTGGCCGACCATCATTGGCAGATCGTCAAGACGGATGACGGCAAGGGCGGCGTGCGCACCACGCTGGTCAAGCTGGACGGTGCCACGCGCCGCGAAGAGATCGCCCGCATGCTATCGGGCGCTGACATTACCGACGCAGCACGGGCCCAGGCCGATGCGCTGATGGCTGTCGAGGCCTAGACTGTCGGCCTGAATTGATTCCGCAGGGCAGGACCGATGAGCGCACTCAAGGATGTCGACCAGCTGACCGAGACCGAGGCCCGGGCTGAACATGCCCGGCTGGCCCGCGAGATCGCGGCCCATGACAAGGCTTACTACCAGGACGACGCGCCGAAAATTTCCGACGCGGCCTATGACGCCCTGCGCCAGAAGCTCGAAGCCATCGAGGCGCGCTTCCCGCAACTCGTCGACCTGCTCAGCCCGACCCAGCGGGTCGGCGCAGCGCCGTCGGGCAAGTTCGGCGAGATCCGTCATGCCGTGCCGATGCTGTCACTCGGCAATGCCTTCAAGGATGAGGATGTCGCTGATTTTGTCGGCCGCATCCGGCGCTTTCTCGGTCTTGGCGAGGATGAGCCTGTCGCCATCACCGCCGAGCCGAAGATTGACGGGCTGTCGGCCAGCCTGCGCTATGTCGGCGGAAAATTGGTCAGCGGCGCCACCCGCGGTGATGGTCAGACCGGCGAGGATGTGACGCAGAACCTGCTGACCCTGGACGATATCCCCGACACGCTGCCGCCCGGCGACTGGCCCGACGTGGTCGAGGTGCGCGGCGAGGTCTACATGTCGCACGCTGACTTCGCGGCGTTGAACACCCGCCAGCTCGAGGCGGGCAAGGACGCCTACAAGAATCCGCGCAATGCCGCCGCCGGATCGCTCCGCCAGATTGACCCGAAGATGACCGCGCTTCGACCGCTGCGCTTTTTTGCCTATGCCTGGGGCGAGGTGTCAGCGCCACTGTCAGACACGCAGATGGGCGCGGTCGAGCGCCTCGGCGCGATGGGCTTTCCGGTCAATCCGCTGATGGCGCGTTGCGAAAGCGTCGACGGGCTGCTTGGTATCTATCGCGATATCGAGGCGAAACGGGCCGGGCTCGGCTATGATATCGACGGCGTGGTCTACAAGGTCGACCGGCTGGATTGGCAGGAACGGCTGGGCTTTGTCGCCCGCGCCCCGCGCTGGGCCATCGCCCACAAATTCCCGGCCGAACAGGCGACCACCGTGCTGGAAGCCATCGACATCCAGGTTGGCCGCACCGGCGCCCTGACCCCGGTCGCCCGGCTTGTACCGGTGACAGTGGGTGGCGTGGTTGTCACCAATGCCACCCTGCACAATCAGGACGAGATCGAGCGCAAGGATATCCGTGTCGGTGACACGGTGGTCATCCAGCGCGCCGGCGATGTCATCCCGCAAGTCGTGCGGGTCGTTGATCCGGATCGCGCGGGCCGCTCCGAGCCGTTTGATTTCCCCACCGAATGCCCCGTCTGCGGCAGCCAGGCACTGCGCGAGCATGACGCCAAGACGGGCAAGCTGGACGTCGTCCGGCGCTGTACCGGCGGTCTGATCTGCGGCGCCCAGTTGAAAGAGCGCCTGAAGCATTTCGTTTCACGCAAATGCTTCGACATTGAAGGCCTGGGGATCAAGCAGATCGAGGCCTTCCACGAGGAAGGCCTGATCACCGAGCCGGCCCATATCTTCACGCTGAAGGCGCGTAACGAGGCCGGCGAGATCACCCCGCCGCTGCAGGAACGGGAGGGGTTTGGCGAGACCTCGATCGGCAATCTCTTCACCTCCATTGAAGAACGGCGGACGATCGCCCTGGCCCGCTTTCTCAATGCGCTCGGCATTCGCCATGTCGGCGAGAACACAGCGGCCCTGCTGGCCCGCACCTATGGCAGTTGGGCCGATTTCAATACAGCTGCGGCCAATCTGGTCGATGAAAGCGTGCGCGCGGAGATGTTGGGCATTGATGGCATCGGTAACGCCGCCGTCGAAGCGCTCGACCAGTATTTTACCGAAGCCCACAACCGCGAACTGTTGGACCGCCTCGTCGCCCAGCTGACCATCGAAGACGCCGAAGCGGTTGCCAATGACAGCCCGGTCGCGGGCAAGACATTGGTCTTCACCGGTGCCCTGGAACGGATGACGCGCGACGAAGCCAAGGCCAAGGCGCAATCGCTCGGCGCCAAGGTGGCGGGCTCGGTGTCGGGCAAGACGGATTATCTGGTGGCCGGGCCGGGCGCCGGTTCGAAGGCCAGGAAGGCGGCGGATCTGGGCGTGACGACGCTCACCGAGGATGAGTGGTTTGTGCTGATCGGGGAGTGAGGAGTGATTGGCGGGCGACAGAAGGCTCAATCGCTCGAATGAACGGGCGAGCCGATGGGCTCAGGTCAATTTCGTGATTTGCGCCCTCACATCATCAGCGCTTTGCGTCTCCCCTCGGCCATCATGGTATTCTGCAAGCTCTGTCCACACGGATATGGCCTCAGCTCTTGCACGCTGATCGCCGCTCGCCCGCGACAAAGCTGCAAGCGCAAGGCCCAGATTGTACTGGGTCATGGTCCAAGCCGAAGGCATCGCGGCGCGGGTTCTAACCTCCAGCGCGGACCGGTAGGCGGCCACGGCCTCCTCGAGTCGACCCGCGTCCCCGACCATCCTTCCCAAGGTTTCGAGCGCAACGCCCAGATTACTTTGGGTTCCTGCCCAATCCAACGGCATTGCCTCGCGGGTTCTAACCTCGAGCGCGGCTCGGTAGGCTGTCACCGCCTCCTCGAGCCGACCCGCGTCTCCGACCATTCTCCCCAGGGTTTCAAGCGCAACGCCCAGATTGTTCTGGGTCCCTGCCCATTCCAACGGCATGGCCTCGCGGGTTCTAACCTCGAGCGCTGATCGCAAAACGACTACTGCCGCCTCCAATTGCGGAGCATCGTTGGCCATGTCCCCAAGGGCTGCAAGTGCGTTGCCCAAATTGTTCTGGGTCTGCGCCCAAGCCGGCGGCATCGCCGCGCGAGTATAAACCTCGAGTGCGGCTCGGTAAGCTGTCACCGCGTCCTCCAGCCGCCCCGCATCTCCAGTCATTCTCCCGAGGACTTGAAGATCGTTGCCCAGATTACTCTGGATCCTAGCCCAATCCGACTGCATTACTTCGCGGGTGCTCACTTCCAACGCGGCCCGGTAAGCTGTCACCGCGTCCTGCAACCGCCCCGCATCCATGGTCAGCTGCCCGAGGCCTGCGAGCGCTATGCCCAGATTGTTCTGGGCCTGCGCCCAAGCCACTGGCATCGCCGCCCGGGTATATACCTCCAGCGTGGCCCGGTGGGCAGTTACCGCGCCTTCCAGTCGCCCCACATCCCCGGTCATTTTCCCAAGGATTCCGAGCGTTGTGCCCAGATTATTTTGGGTCTGTGCCCAATCCGACGGCATCGCAGCACGGGTTCTAACTTCCATCGCGGCTCGGAAGGCGGTGACCGCGTCCTCCAGACGACTCGCATCCCCGTTGATTTGCCCTAATATTAGAAGTGCAGCACCTAGATCATTTTGGGTCTGTGCCCAATCCGATGGCATCGTCTCGCGGGTTCTAACCTCCAGTGCGGACCGGTAGGCGGTCACAGCCTCGTCTATCCGGCCCGCATCCCCGGCCATTCGCCCAAGGTCTAAAAGCGCAATGCCCAGATTGTTCTGGATCGCTGCCCATCTCTCAGGATTGTTGCCCTTCATATACTGGGCGGCGGTTTTCATGGCTTCGATGGCGAGCAGTGTGTTGTCGAGATCGGTCAGGTCTTGTGCGTTTTGAGACAGGCTTTCCCCGGCCTCCGCGAGGCCATGGGCCGCTTTTTCCCGCCAGACCGGCTCCTGTAGCAGCCCGTCAGGGCGGCTGGCCCGGGTGATCTCGAACAGGTGGGCGATTGCGTGTCGGCGCTCTTTCATGGCCGCCTCGATGATGACATCGAGAGCCGCGTCAATTTTGTCTGGGTCACCGGATTTGAGGTCCTGGGCAGGTTTGCGCAGGTCGATACCGGCGGCCTCACTGCGCAGGATGGCGAAGGTTCTCAAAATACCCGCCAGGACGAGCAGGTCGAAAAGTATGCGCAGGACAAAATTGAGGACCAGCCCGGCCTGGCCGCTGGACTGCACGCCGGACAGATTGTTGACGCGGAACACCTCGCTCCAGTCGACAAGGGGAATGGCTTTGGCCAGCTCACCCCACACAAAGAGCGCCGCATCGACTGACGGCAGTGCAGAATGCCCGTCCGTGACCGTCACCAGCTCTTCGATGCGGACATAGCCAAGCGGCACAAAGAAGAGCAGCAGGGCGACGCCCAGGAACATCTCATCACGCAAGTCCTGGTCCGCTTGCTCCGCCCGCCCACGCGCCCGGTTTTCAAGCTTCTTGTCCTCGTCCCGCTCCCAGAGCCGATAGACGGCCAGGACTGCCACCAGCGCCATCGCGATGGCGGCCAGCGCAATCGGTGTCGGAGCGAAGGCGCCCGCCGCTGCCAGAACGAGGAAGAAGGCCAGGAAAGTCGCCCAACGCTTCCACCGGGTCTGGAACGACGCGCCGATGGCCGGGGCGATGCCGTGTCTCAAAAGGCGATCAAGACCGGTGAACAATCGGCTAAAGACCCAGTCCAGTCGCACCAGGACCAGAAACTTATAGAGCAGCCAAAACAGCCCACCCAAAAGCAACGCCGCCGCGAAAGACACGCCACCATTCATCAGCGCATTCATGCCGCGCTCGACCACACCATCCGACAACATGAACGCCCCACGCAAGTTACTCACATAGATCGTTATTGTGTGGGTCAACTGGAGTCAAAATCTCCCGCGGATCAAACCGCATTGGTCTGGATGAGCCGAGGGGTGGCGCCGCGCAGCGGCAAGACGGAGTGGGTGACAGGCCGTCAGCGACAGAATACTGCGCGTCTCACCCCTTCCGCCCCTTCGGGGCACCTTCCCCATCAAGGGGAAGGACCGGCAGGTCCGCTACTCCACCCGCCTATAAACGCCGTCTATCGGCATGTCCTCGCCCAAGGCGTCAACATAGCTCAACATGACACCGACCAGCCGGTTCCAATCATCGACCTGGCAATAGCCGCGCTCTTCTTCGTGCGGTGTGACGTCATAGCGATCGAGAATGGCGGCTTCGACATTGCGGCACTCGGGGGCGTGATAGGTGGCGATGCCGCCGGGGAAAACGCGAACCAGCCCGTAACTCCAATTATCGTCATCGCGGCGCATGGCGATGAAGAGACCGTCGGCGATCTCTTTCAGGCGGATGCCGTCATGCGGAAAACCCTCATCATCGGAGACATAGCGGCCCCAGCTGCGCTCGATCTCGCCGGTCCAGGCCGGACGGTCGAACGGGGTGACGCCGTCGGCGAGATAGGGCGTATGGCTGTAGACGCCTTCTTCGAGCGGGTAGTCCGCTTGGCCGCGACTGATCAGGGCATCCTCGGAATAAAAGCAGCCGCCCAGAAAGGCGGCTGCAATCAGGATCACACTGGGCAGGCGCACTAGGGCGTCGCTCCCGCGATCGGCTCGGTGGCCTTGATCAACCAGTCGGCGACCTCGCCCTCGACCAGGGGCAGGACTTTTTCCCGCACCAGGGCGTGATAGCTGTCGAGCCAGGCGACCTCCTCGGTGCTGAGCAGATGGGTGTCGATCAGACCCTTGTGGATCGGGGCGACGGTCACGGTCTCAAAACCCAGCATCGGGCGTTCGCCGCCGGGAATGTCTTCCGCTTCGGTGACGACCTGCAGGTTCTCGATGCGGATGCCGAACCCGTCTTCCTTGTAATAGCCCGGCTCATTGGAGAGGATCATGCCCGGCTCCAGCGCCACCGCATTCGGTGCCTTGGAAATCCGCTGCGGGCCCTCGTGCACACCCAGGAAACTGCCGACGCCATGGCCGGTGCCGTGGTCATAATCAAAGCCGGCCTGCCACAGCGGGAAGCGGGCGAGAATGTCCAGCTGGGTGCCGGTCGTGCCCTTGGGGAAACGCACCATCGACAGCGCGATATGCCCTTTGAGCACGCGGGTATATTGCGTCTTCATCTCGGCGGTCGGCGTGCCGATGGGCACGGTGCGGGTGATGTCGGTCGTGCCGTCGGGATATTGTCCGCCACTGTCGACCAGGAAGAGCGAGCCCGGGGTGAGTTTCAGGTTGGAGGCTTCCGAGACGCGGTAATGGGCGAAAGCGGCATTGCCTTGGGCGCCGGAGATCGTGTCGAAGGAGAGGTCGCGCAATTCCGGCAATTGCTTGCGCAGGCTTTCCAGCTTCTGGGCCGCCTGGATTTCGTCGACCTCGCCGGACTGGGCCTCGGTGTCGAGCCAGTGCAGGAAGCGGGCAATGGCGCCGCCATCGCGGATATGTGCCTGGCGCGAGCCTTCCACTTCGGCCGGATTCTTGGCCGCCTTGGGACGCATGACCGGGTCTTCCAGCGTCTGCACCTCGGCGCCGCCGGATTTCAGTGTTTCAAGCACCCAGGCCGAGGCCGTGGTCGGATCAACGCGGACTGTCTTGCCTTCAAGCTCGCTGAGACCGGCGCCGAATTCACGCTCCGGGCGGATCGCGATTTCATTGCCGAGATGACTGCGTGTCTCGGCGGTGAGCTTGTCCGGGTCGACGAAGAAAGTCGCGGTGCCGTCCTTGTGGATCAGGGCGGCAGACAGCGGCAGGGGAGAGCGGGACACATCGCCGCCGCGCACATTGAACAGCCAGGCGATGGAGGGCGGCGCGGTGATCACGGCTGCGTCGGCGCCGCCGCGTTCAATGGCAATGCCGATCCGTGTCCGCTTGGAGGCGTGCTCCTCGCCGGCAAACTCGATCGGATGCGGGATGATGTCCGCTTTCGGCGCGGCCGGACGGTCGGTCCAGGCGACATCAATCGGGTTCTGCTCGACCGAGACCAGTTCGACGCCGGCCCGCATGGCGGCCGTCTTCAGGAGTTCCAGCGCGGCCGGGCTGTGCAGACGGGCGTCATAGCCGATCTTCTCGCCCTTGCGGGCGTTTTCCTCGATCCAGCCATACAGGCCAAGACCCACGAGGTCGCACTGTTCAAACAGCGTGGTGTCGGTCTGCTGGCGGCCTTGCGCGGTATAACGGCCATCGACCAGCAGAGCGGCCCGATCGGTCATGACAATCGCGGCGCCGGCAGAGCCGGAAAAACCGGTCGCCCACAGGAGCCGCTCATTGCAGTCCGGCAGGTATTCATTGTCATACTCGTCCTCATGCGGGACGAGGAAGCCATCCAGGCCAAGCGTTTTGAGCGCGGCGCGCAGCTTGGGCAGGTTCTCGCGGCCGTAGTGCGGGCCGCCCTTAACGTCGAAAGTCTGGGAGATCATCTGGGTCATGGGCGGCAAGGTATGCTCCTCGCGAAGCCGGTTCAATGCCTGTGATCGGGCCAGTGACAGGGTCAGAGAGAGGGCCGGGGCAGATGCCGATACAGACTCGGTTACCGGCGTGTGACAGGGGCCATGCAATTGCGCAGTCCGGGCTTGCGGAAGCGCTGCTTCGCAAGTGCAGCAATCCATGGCTAAAGCGCGGGGAATTCACAGGAGTTTCCCATGCTGTACGGGATTGATGACTGGCGCTCGATGAACGCCAACGACATGCTCAACCGCTCGCTCGACCGCAATCGCGAACGCGCCGGCCTGCGCCGCATGCCGCGCAATACCGACGTCAACGCCCTGCTGGCCAGTTTCGGCCTGAAGGGCAAGCGGGCCTGATCAGGCCTTTCGGCCGGCCAGGCGTTCACGCAATCCGGCCACTTCGCGGCGGCTGACCGGGATCGACGCGCCTGTTGCCAGAACGATCTGGTAGCGGCTGCCGACCTCGCTGGTCAGGGCCTCGACATGCGCCAGATTGACTGCATGTGAGCGGTGAACCCGGACGAATGCGTCGGGTAGAAGATCGACCAGGGCGCTCAGATTGCGATTGTCCAGATGGGTCACGCCAGCGCGCGTGTGCACCTCGGTATAATTCCCGGCCGCGGTGAGATGGACAATATCCGGGCAGGCCAGCCGTGTCAGGCGCCCGGTGGCCTGCAGTGCCAGTATCTCCGGTGGTGCGACCGGCACCGGCTGGAGCAGGTCCGGCCAGCGGATGGCCGGCAACGCCAGCAGTCCCAGAACAAGCGCGTACACGCCTCGGTCGATCAGGTCCGATGGCAGGGCCAGCGCATAGAGCGGTATGATCGCCAGCCCGACCGCCATGGTGCGGGCCGGACCATCGCCGCGCCAGGCGATCCAGACCGCGGCCGAGCTGATGAGACTGGCGGTCACCGCTGCGGATTTGGCGTCATAGCCGGTCAACGCCAACAGGCCGGTCAGGGCGATGAGCCCCGTCGCCCCCATCCAGATCCAGGCCAGACGTCCGGTCGCTGCCCAGCGCAATTGCGCAAAGCGCAGAAGGGCGAACCCGAACAGGGCGAGGCCGAGCAGGCTGAGCGCTTGGCGCGGCTGGTGCCAGTCATAGGGGTAGTTGATCATCGCCCGTGAAATCTCGGCCAGCCCGGCCAGTGTCAGACCGGCCAGCGAAACCGACAGCCAGATGCCCCGCCCGTCGCCGAGTCGGCGAGACCGCAGGGCGAAGGCCAGTGCGAGGGCAACCAGTCCGGCACCGAGTATGACCAGCGGCAGATAGTAGCGCACGGATCGTCTCGTCTCCGAGCTGTAGGGCATGACGAACAGCGACTGGACCAGGCTGTAGGGCGTGTAGCCGGCGCGGTGGCTGGACAGGCGCATGACCAGCTGATTGCCGTCCGGCTCGATCAGGCGGGCCGGAACGGCAAACAGGCTGTCGATCGGCCCGGCCACTTCGTCTGCGGGGGTCGCGCCGGGCTGACCTTTCTCGCCGATCCGCACACCATTGAACCAGAGTGTCGCCGAGAACGGGCCGGATGTGCTGATTGCCGGTGGTGGACCGTCTTGCGCAATCGGGACGTCATCCCAGACGAGCCAACCCGTCGTCCCGGGGCGTTCAATGGAACGATAGGCCAGCGGCTGTCCGGCGCCCGGGTCTGACAGGACGGTTTCCAGCCCGGCATCGACGTCGATATAGCGTACCGTTTCCGGCATTCGGGCGTCGATCCGGGGCAGCGGTGCGGTCAAGAGGAAGGCGAGCGCCAACAGGGCCAGCCCGGCACTTTCCAGGCCGGGCCGCAGGTCTGCCATCGCTTTGAGCCATCCAGCCATGATGTGAGCCATTCATCCTTTTGCGATGGGCGTGTCCTCGATTGCACGGCATGAGCGCTCTTTGCCGGGGGGCAAGTCAACAACAGGAATGCACATGCTGATGATTGGAAGTCTTTGGATTGCGAGTGCCGCAGCGGCAAGTCTCTGGCTGGGCGCTGCCGGCCAGGTCGCGACGCCGGTTCCCGCCGAACAGGCGCAGGCCGTCTTTGACCCCGTTGCCGAAACCTATCCCGCGCTCAACGCCACCGTAATGGTTGGCGGCGAGATTGTCTGGGAGGCCGAGGGCGGCTGGTCACGCGATGCGGCAGACGGTGTCGCCGCGTCCTACAATGTCTACTCGGTCGCCAAAATGCTGACCGCGCTGGCTTTTGTCCGGCTGGCCGAGACCACCGGGCTCGACCTCGACACGCCGGTCGGGCAGATCGACCCGGACCTGCCGGCGCACTATGGCGCCGTCACCTTGCGCGAACTGCTCGATCACCGTGCCGGGGTCCGCCATTACACCTCGCGTGAGGACTGGATCGCCTTTTCCGACCGGCGCTGCGAGACACCGGCCGATGCGCTGGGCCATTTCATCGACGCGCCGCTCGCCGCGCCTCCCGAAGGCGAGATCGCTTACAGCACCTATGGTTACGTCCTCTTGAGCCACCTGCTGGTGCAACTGACCGGCACCGGCAGTTTCGATGCGGCGATGCAGGTGGCGCTTGGCGATACCTACCTTGCGCGGCGCGATCGCATCGATGCCGACAAGGCGGCCAACTGGGTTGATCTGGGCGCGGGGCCACAGCTGATCGACGGCCTGTCAGCCGAGTGCAAATTCGGGGCGGGAGGCCTACTGGCCAGTTCGCGGGAGCTGGCCGCGATGGGACACGCCCTGGCGGCCGGCGAGATGGTCGAGCTGGAGGGCTGGTCGGACCTGCCGGGGCCCTGGGCCGGTTATGCCGAGAGCGTCGATCTGCACTACGCTGCCCATTCCGGCGGTTCGCCGGGCGGTCGGTCCTTTCTTATCGTCTATGTCGAGCCGCAGATCGCGGTCGCGTTGGCCGGCAATGCCGACAGTGAAAACCTGCAGGCCCTGTCGATTGAACTGGCCGACCTGTTTGCAGGGATCGACGAGGCGCCGGCTGAGTAAGTCGCTAGGTCTTGCTCGCCACCAGGGTTTCCCAACCTTCCAGCGGTGGCTGGCGGTGGACGCTGAGGCCGGCGGCCTCATAGGCCGTGCGCACCATGGCTTCCTGTTCGGTCAACAGGCCGGACAGGATGACCTTGCCGCCGGGTGTCAGGATATCCGCGATGCCCGGGGCCAGTTCGACCAGCGGACCGGCCAGGATATTGGCCAGCACCAGCTCGAACTGGCGACCCGCCAGCTTGGCATGATCGAGGCCTTCGGCGACAAAACAATCAATGCCCGGCGTTTCGTTCTTGCGGCAGTTCTCGAGGCTTTCCTCGACCGCTTCCGGATCAACGTCGGAGGCCAGGATCTCGGCATCGGGCAGCGCTTTTGCGGCCGCGATGGCCAGCACCGCAGTCCCGCAACCCAGATCGAGGATACTGGTCGGGACGGCGCCGGCATCCAGCATTTGCGAGAAGGCGATCAGGCAGCCGCGTGTGGTGCCGTGATGGCCGGTGCCGAAAGCGGGTCCGGCCTCGATCTCGATGCCGATCTGGCCGTCAGCCACGGCGTCCCGGTCATGGGCGCCAAACAGGGTGAAGCGGCCACCCTCGACCGGCTTGAGGCCCTTCAGCGACAGGCGGACCCAGTCCTCTTCCGGCATCGGCGCGCAGGACAATTCCATTTCGGCCGGGAAACCGGCTGTTGCGCGCACGACCTCGATATCGGGGTCTTCGGTGAAGATCAGGTCGAGCCGGGCAATGTCGCCTTCGTCAAACAGTGACCAGGACGACATCGCCTCCAGGCCCACCGCATCGAGATGTTCGACCACATTCCCCAGAAGGGCAAAATCGGCTTGCGTCGTCAGTCGCCAGAATTGTGTCATGGGCACTCCTTTGGCGCGAGGGTTTGGACGGTGATGGCGGGGAAATCAAGCGGGCAGGGTTTTGGTGCTGTCGCTGGAGGCTTACTCGCCGCCCAATGCCTCAATCAGCTCCGCCCGGATATCCTGCCAGGCCGGTGAGGTCGGATCGATCAGTTCGAAATGTCCGGCCTCCGTCAGCACGACATGGCGGACCGTGTCACCGCGCGCCTGCGCCAATGCGGTGTAGTGAGCGCCCAGGGACAGCGGCACGATCGGATCGAAATCCCCGGACATGATGATCTGTTCGACGCCAATCGGCCCCATGGCCGCGGGTGAGACCTGCGCCATCAGCGCCGGCGTCTGGGTCTCCACCGGTCCGATCAGCTCATCCACGGTCGCGGGCTCGCCGCAGCGGCCCGGACCATTGGCGCGATAATCGGCCAGGTCATTGATGCCCGCAAGGGTGACCACGGCGTCCGGCAGCAAGGGGGTTTCGCGCCAGGCGGCACTGTTTTCGGGCAGATTGCCGCGCGCGGCCGCCCACAGCGCCAGATGGCCGCCCGCCGAATGTCCCGTGAAGACCAGCCGGTCGAGATCGAGCGGGTGGGCCTGTGCGACCAGGCGCAGATGATCGATCCCGTCGGCGATGTCTGCAAATGTGCCCGGCCAGCCGCCGGTCTCATGCCCGATGCGGGCATACTCCAGATTCCACACGGCGATGCCATGCTCTTGCAGGTCCGCGGCGACATAGTCCTGCAGGATGGTACCGGGTATTTGCGACAGCCAGCAGCCGCCATGAATCATGGCCACGACCGGGAAGGGACCGTCGCCCTCGGGCAGCCAGAGTTCGCCAAACTCCAGCGCCCCCTCGCCAAAGGCGATGCGTGCCGTTGCGGCCGCGCGTGGCCGGTCGAGGAGCTGGTCCCAGCTGATCGGGCGGGCATCGGCATGCGGGTCGGCATACGGCACCGCCGTGTCAGGCTGGCAGGCGACGAGGAGGGTGCTGGCGAGCAGGAGGGAACGGATCATGGGGGCGCTTCGGCTGACTTCGAACTCTCAACCTTCCCCGAAACGCAAATTTTGTCATCCCGGACGGACGCCCTGACTTGATCAGGGCACAGATCCGGGACCAGTACGCTCAATCCTGCAAGAGCGAGTGCTTACAGGTCCCGGCTCTCCAGCCCGCGTTCGCAGGCTGAAGCCTGCGCCCGCGAAGGCGGGGCGCCGGGGTGACAATGTGTGTTGAGGCGGTGCGGAATGAGGTCCTTCCCATTGATGGCGAAGGTGGACCGGGTCGGTGGCCTGACGCGCCAGCTTCGGTCTGCGTCGTTCAAAGGCGTCTCGCCGCTGAGGCGGCAATAATGTCTTCGGCGAGCTTTGTCGGAACGAGCGTGACCCCGAATGGCGCGAGCGCGACCGGAGCCAGTTTGAAGTGCGCCAGGGCATTGGGAAGGCAGACCGGGATGGAAATGAGGATGATGCAGGCGGCCAGGTTCGCCAAACCGGCAAGGATATGGGTGATGGCGAGAAGCAACCCGAACGTGAAAACCCAGACGAAATTGGCCAGGAATTTGATGACGGCTGACGCCCGTGAAAAGCCGTCATCCACAATCGGCATGTTGTTGGCTTCCTTATAGGCGTTCACCGCATCCCGGGAGACGGGTCGGCGGCCGAACGGCCAGTAGGAATAACCGACCATCGGCAACAGGAATGGAAGCAGCGGGAAAAAAATTATGGCGCCGAGAAGGTAGAGGCTCCCCACGACGAAACCGCCCAAAACGAACCATACGATGTTTCCGAGAAAGGCCATCGAGGCGCCGCTCCTGTTTGCGCGTCCTTTGATTGCGTATTAACTATAATCCCGTAAAAGTTGCATTGTCAATCGACCGTGCGGCGAGCTGTTCCGGCCCGGCATGGTCGGGTTTGGTTGGCTGTGACGGTGCGGGCCTAAGGCAATTCCCGCAAGAAATTCTCCACCACCTTTTTCTCGCCGGCCTTGTCGAATTTCACGGTGTATTTCGAGCCGTCGGCCTTTTTCACCGTGCCGTAGCCGAACTTGTCGTGGAAGACACGGTCGCCGGCGCGCCAGGTGCCTTGGGTGTCGGAGCCACCGCTCTCAATGAGCGTGGCCTTGGCATTGATGGTGGGCGGGGCCGAGCGGCGGCCGGACTGCTGGTTGGCCTGATAGCGTTTCCAGCCGGGGCTGGAATAGCTCGACGCCATGGCGTCGGGTTGCTGGCTGACGCTTTCAAAGCCCGGGCCGCTGTCATAATAGCCGGTCTCCGAGCGCGCCTCGACATGGTCGATCGGCATCTCATCGATGAAGCGCGACGGGATGACCGTCTGCCAGCGGCCATAGATCATGCGATTGGCGGTGAAGGTGATGATGGCGCGCTCGCGGGCGCGGGTGATGCCGACATAGGCGAGGCGGCGTTCCTCCTCGAGCGAGCGCGTGCCACCTTCGTCCAGCGAGCGCTGCGAGGGAAAGACGGTCTCTTCCCAGCCGGGCAGGAAGACGAGCGGGAATTCCAGGCCCTTGGCGCCGTGCAGCGTCATCAGCGAGATCTCGTCCTCGTCCGGCTTGCGGTCGGCATCGGTCAAAAGGGCGACGTGTTCGAGATAGGCTTCCAGCGTGTCGTACTCGCCCATGGAGCGGACGAGTTCCTTGAGGTTTTCCAGCTTGCCGGCGGCCTGCGGTGTCTTGTCCTCGCGCCACATGGCGGTATAGCCGCTTTCGTCGAGAATGATCTCGGCCAGCTCGTCGAGACGGCTCTGTTCGGATTGTTCACGCCAGCGCTCGACATCGCGCAGGAAGACGGAAAGGGCGGTACGGGCCTTGCCGCGGATCTCATCGGTGCCGAGCATGAGGCGGGTGGCCTCGGTCATCGGCACGCCCTGGGCACGGGCGGTCATGGCGATCTTCTGGACGGTGGTGTCGCCAATGCCGCGCTTGGGCGTGTTGACGATGCGCTCGAAGGCGAGATCGTCTTCCGGCGAGCGCACCAGGCGCAGATAGGCATGGGCGTCGCGAACCTCGGCGCGCTCGAAAAAGCGCGGTCCGCCGATCACCTTGTAGGGCAGGCCCAGCATGATGAAGCGGTCTTCAAAGGCGCGCATCTGCCAGGCGGCACGGACCAGCACGGCACTGTCGGAATAAGCGCGCTGACCTGAGACCCAGTTCTCGATTTCCTCGGCGACAAAGCGGGCCTCGGCCTCGCCATCCCAGATGCCGCGCACCTGGACTTTCTCGCCCTCGGCATCATCGGTCCACAGCGTCTTGCCAAGGCGCGACCGGTTGGCGGCGATCAGGCCGGAAGCCGCACCGAGGATATGCGCGGTTGAGCGGTAATTGCGCTCCAGCCGGATCACGGTGGCGCCGGAAAAGTCCTTTTCAAAGCGCAAAATGTTGTCGACCTCGGCGCCGCGCCAGCCATAGATCGACTGGTCGTCATCGCCGACGCAGCAGATATTCCCCGTGCCCTGGGCCAGAAGGCGCAGCCACAGATATTGGGCGATATTGGTGTCCTGATACTCGTCGACGAGGAGATAGCGGAACTTGTCGTGATAAAGCTTCAGGACGTCGGGATTGTCCTTGAAGATGTGCAGGGTGTGCAGCAGCAGATCGCCGAAATCGCAGGCATTGAGGGTTTTCAGGCGCTCCTGGTAGATCTGGTAAAGGCCCTGGCCGCGCCCCTCGGCAAAGGCCCATTTGTCGTCCTCGCCCAGCTGGTCGGGCATCAGGCCGCGGTTTTTCCAGCCATCGATCAGGCTGGCGAGATGGCGCGGCGTCCAGCGCTTCTCGTCGATATTCTCGGCCTGGATGATCTGTTTCATCAGGCGCAGCTGGTCGTCGGTATCGAGAATGGTGAAGGAGGATTTCAGATCCACCAGCTCGGCATGGCGGCGCAGGATCTGGGCTGAGACCGAGTGGAAGGTTCCCAGCCAGGGCACGCCCTCGACCGCTTCGCCAATGATCTTGCCGACCCGCTCCTTCATCTCGCGCGCCGCCTTGTTGGTGAAGGTGACGGCCAGGATTTCCCACGGCCGGGCGCGGCCGGTGGCGAGGATATGGGCGAGGCGGGTGGTCAAAACGCGGGTCTTGCCGGTGCCGGCGCCGGCCAGAACCAGGACCGGGCCGTCCATGGCTTCCACGGCGGCGCGCTGCTCGGCATTCAGCCCGTCAAGATAGGGCGTCGGCGGCGCGGGACGCGCCATGTCGGAGATGGAAAGACCGGACATGCAATTCCCTGCAGCTTGGACGGCGGGTTCAACGCGGGTCCGTCGAACCGATTCAATCCGTCATACTGGACTGATTGGCGCCGGTCCCCAAGGGAGGGATGTGTGATTGTTCGTTTTTTGTTCGCTTTGAATTGAGAGTTGAGCAGGCGAGTGGTTGAACCGCTCGTCGGCCCCGGATCTGCGCCCGGCTTTCGCCGGGCTTCGTCCGGGGGAAATGAGCCGGGATGTTTGACGCGCCGCACACATATTTTTCCCGGACGCGCAAAGCGCGATCCGGGACCGACGTTGGGTTTATCGATCCAGAACGCGCTCAATCTTCGAGGCGGGTGACCATCGGCACTTCTTTGTCGAAATCACCGCGGATATCGAACCAGAGGTCTTTCCAGCCCGGGTTCACGGATTCGATCAGCGCGATCTTCCAGGCGCGTCGCCAGCGCTTGATCAAATACTCGCGGTGGGCAGCGGACTCGAAGCCGTCATGCCATTCGAACCAGCCGAGTTGCTTGATGCCATGGCGCTTGGTGTGGCCGGGAATAGCGCCGGTTCGATGCTGCCAGGTGCGCCAGATCAGGTCTTTCGTACGTCCGACATAGAGGGCACCGTGCGGACGGCTGAAGAGGATGTAGACAGCTTCGGGCGCGAGCATTGTCATGCAATTTATAATTGCATGTATTGTGTGTTCAATCAACTGAAACGGGAGGGATTTTGGTCGGCCCCGGATCTGCGCCCGGCTTTCGCCGGGCTTCGTCCGGGGGAAATGAGTTTGGTGTTTGCAGCTATCAGCTTTGGCATCCGGAGTTGGCAAGCTTTTCGTCGCGGATGACACACGCCTTCTTCTCAATCCACGCCCATTTTTCCCGGACGCGCAAAGCGTGATCCGGGACCGACGTTGAGCTTATCGATCCAGAAACTGCTCAGTCTTCGAGACACGTGACGATCGGCACCGCGTCGATCGAACTCACCCGAACAGCGCGTCCACATTGGCTTGGGCGGCTTCGTCGTCGAGTTCATCTTCGGTGGTGGAGCCGCCATGGATGGTGCCGGACGCGGCGGAGATCAGCGGGCGGATTTCTTCGCTGGCCAGTTCCGCGATCCGGGCGCAGGCCTCGGGGCTGGTGGTCTCGCGCAGCACGGACTGGGCGCGCAGGACCTCGCCATTGATCTGCAGGATCAGGGTTTCCAGATGGGCCCGCACGGCATTTGGCGCCGCCCGGTAGGCGAGAATGGCCAGTTCCTTGTCCTTGAAGGAGGAATTGGCGAAGTGGCTGGGATAGTCGGCCGGCGCCCAGTCCAGCACATCCTCGGCGCAATCGGGCATGTCGGGCAACATTTCCATCAACATCACCACTTCATTGAAATGGTTGAGATAGTCGGTCGCGAGCCCGGTTGTCGGGTTGATATTGGCCGTCCGCAACGCCTCTGCAGTCAGTGGCGCTTCGCCGAGCACGGCGCGCTCGCTGGCAGGAATGTCAAACCCGTTCGGTTCCATTGCGCGACCTTATCCGCGACATTCTTTCCAGAGCAATAACCTTGCTGAAGCCCGGCGAACGGTCTCAGCGATGCTCTTCTTCGCTGATCTCAGCGAGGCGGCGGGCATAGGCCGCCTGGGCATCGGCCTTGGTGATGATGCCGGTCACCGCCTGGGCGTCCGAACGTTCGCGGACGACAGCGCTATCAATCTGCTCGGCGTCCATGACGGCGATGGCCCGGCCCAGCATGTCATCTTCATAGACGCAGCTGCCATCGGGCACTTCGGCTTCTCCCCAGCTGCCCAGCGGCTCCATCACATCGCGCACGCGGACCAATTGCAGGACCAAGCGGCTTGCGCCGCCGGCGATGTCATAGCCACGCCGGCGCAATTGCAGCTGGAACAGCGAGCCGCCCAACGCCGACTGGCTGAGAACGGTGGCCAGCGAGACCGCGACCAGCACCGCGACAGACGCCTCATAGCTGGCGGTCAGTTCGAACACGATCAGCGTGGTCGACAGCGGCGCGCCCAGCACCGCGCCGGCCACAGCCCCCATGCCGATCACCGCGAAAAAGCCCGGGCCGGCGGTCTGGTCGCCAGCCAGTACGGCCAATGCGATGCCAAAGGCCGAGCCGAGCATGGCGCCGAGATAGAGCGAGGGCGAGAACACGCCGCCGGCAAAGCGGCAGGCCAGCGAGATGATCGTGGCCAGTGTCTTGAGAATGAGCAGGAGGGCGAGAAGGCCGAATGTGTACTCCGTCGCCAGCGCATTCGACGTTGCCTCATAGCCGACGCCGAGAATTTCCGGCGCCATCAGCGCGATCAGGCCGATCACCAGGCCGCCGGGAATGGGCAGCAGCCAGCTGGGCATGTGGATGCGTTCGGCCCAGCCGGCAAACAGGGCGGGCAGGTGCAGCGTGCCGCGATTGAAGATGATGGCCAGTCCTGCCGCCGCCACACCGAGCAGCGCCGCGGCCGGGAAGTCCCACAGGCTGGCAGCAGCCATTTCCGGCACGCCGAAAACCGGGGCCTGGCCGAAATGGAAGCGCACGATCAGGGCGCCGACCACGCTCGCGGTCGCCACCGGCGCGATCGAACGCAGGGCGTAATGGCCGAGGATGACTTCGAAAGCGAACAGGGCGCCGGCAACCGGCGCGTTGAAACTGGCCGAGACCGCCGCCGCCGCGCCGCAGGCCAGCATGATGCGCGAACCGCGCGCCGCCATGCCAATACGGCTGCCAATGAATGCGGCAAGGGTGGCGCCGAGATGGACGGCGGGGCCCTCGCGTCCGGCACTGGCTCCACCGCCCAGCGAGACGGCCGACATCAGGGCCGAGTAGAGGCCGGAGCGCAGGTCGATGCGTCCGGCTTTCACGGCCCGCGCTTCCAGCACGTCGGCGACGCCGAGCCCGCGCCCGTCCGGGGACAGTCCGAAGCGACGTCCCAGACCCAGCATGATGGCGATGATGATGCCGGTAATGAAGGGGATCAGAACCAGGCGCCAGGCTGGCAGGTCGGCCGCGGTGCTGGCCAGGCGTTCCTCGGTGGCGCCGAAGGCAAATTGCTCGACCCAGCCAATGCCCAGACGCAAGCCAAGCGTGGCGTAGCCGGCACAGATGCCGACCAGTATGGCCAGCCCCCAAAGGGCCGGGCCGCGACCATCGCGAAAGGCCTGTCCGATCCGGCTGATCACATCGTCCCGCCTGGAAGAATCAATCCTGTCCCCGGTGTGGCGCGGGTCGCGTGTCAGGGTCAAGCAAAGGTCGGTTTCGCACTGCCCTTGACACGAAACCAATCGGTATCATATTAACGAAACCAGTTGGTTTCATGAGGTGGTGATGATGATACAGGATCACGTGTTCAAGGCGCTCGCCGATCCGACCCGCCGGTCCATTCTCCTTCTGCTGGCAGAGGGTGACCGGACGGTGGGAGAGGTGGCGAGCCGGTTCGACATGACGCGGCCGGCCGTGGCCAAGCATCTCAAAGTGCTTGGCGATGGTGGTCTCGTCTCGGTCGAGGCACGCGGCCGGGAGCGCATCAATCGTCTCAATCCGGAGCCGCTGGCGGATGTGGCCCGCTGGGTCGCCCGGTTCGAGGTGTTCTGGGATCAGCGCCTCGCAGCTCTCAAGAAAGAAGTGGAGACGACGCATGACTGAAGCCCGTATCGAAAAATCGGTCTTCCTGAAAGCCAGCCCGCAACGGGTCTGGGATCATCTGACCCGGCCGGAATTGCTGGCCCGCTGGTTCCACCCGTCCGACACGGAATTGACGACGGATGCGGCCTTCGCCCTGCTCAGCAATAGCGGTGACGGATCGAAGGTTTGCTGGGGCGACGTGCTGGAAGCGGAACCGCCGACCCGGCTGGTCTACAGCTTCACGCACAAATGGCTGGAAGGTCATGAGACGCGGGTTGAATGGACCTTGTCGGCCGTCGCCAACGGCACCTTGCTGAAGCTTGTCCATGACGGGTTCGCCGGCGCAAAAGTCGATATCTTCGACAGCCTGTGTGACCATGATGCCGGCTGGGACGAACATTTCGTCAAGCTGCGTGACCGGGTCATGGAAGCAGAAACGGCCGCCGCCTGAGTTGGCGCTTGTACCCCCGCATTGAGCCGGTAAGCTGACCGCTCAATGCGGGGGGATCATGCATAAGTCACTCATTTTTCCAGTCAGCCTGTTGGCGCTTGTCGCGGCGGGCAGCGGTGCTTCGGCTATGCAGGGCGAAAGGCTGACCAGCCAATACACGCGGATCGACGAGGCCTGCGTCGAAAGCCAGCTCCCGGACGAACCTGTCTATGAAGCCGTCTGCCCGGGACACGGCGGATGGCGGGTCCACATCGTGTCGGGCGAGCACGGTTCGGCGTCGGCCTATGCCCGCCCGGGCATTGACCGTTCCGACTATATCAACGCGCCGACGCGGGGCCTGTTTGGCGGCTTTCATGATGTTGTCGAATGGCGCTTGGACGATGGTGAGGCCTTCGCCACGATCCACCGCTATGTCCATTACAACACGCCCGATGTGATGGAGTTCTACGACGGTATCGAAGCACCCAACACCTTGATTGTGACGGCGCTGGCGGCGGAAGGGGGCTATACGGTCTGTCCGGTCGCCTTTGTTGATGCCTCGGTCCTGCCCGAGGCCAACATGATTGCCCGGGCGGCTGCGGACGAATTGGCGCGCGGTTGGGATTGTGGCAATGAGCCGATCCGCTTCAATGAAGCCATGCCCGATGTCGAGACCTATTTCCTCTCGCTGGGCAGAAAGCGGGCGGGTTAGGTCCCGTCGATCTCACGGCGCAGCGCCGTCAGGATCCAGACCCGGACCGAGGAGGCCAAAGGCTCGTCATCGCGTGCCGCATCAATCTCCCCGATCAGGCTGGCGAGCGAACGCGCCTGGAGACCGGCCAGCCGGTCTATCTCGGCCCAGAATTCCGGTTCGAGCGAGATCGAGGTGCGATGACCGGCAAGTGACAGGGAACGTTTGATCAGGGGCATGACGGCAAGCTTGTGTCCTGGAGGCTGAAAGGCAAGACCCGGTGTGCGGTGGCAACAGTCAGGCGTTGGCGGGTTCGTTGCGCGCAAGCCGGGCCCAGCTGGCGGCGCCGACAATCCCGTCGGCAACGAGACCGGCCTGGTTCTGGAACGTGATCACCGCCGCCTTGGTTCCCGGTCCGAAATCCCCATCCAACCCGACCGTGATGCCAGCCTCGCGCAGGCCATGTTGCAGCCGTGCGACGACCGGGCCGCGGGTGCCCTGGCGCAGCACCGGAAGGGCTGTGGCGGGGGCAAACAGGTGTCTTGCCAGCTCGGCCTTTGCCTTGGCCAGGCAGGCACGGCGATCATCCAGCCCGTTCAGACCGCCATTGACGGCCCAAGTGGCCGCGATGATGTCATCGCGATCGGCATGGGCGTTGATGTCGCGGCGGCGCCAGTATTCGCAGGCGATGACAAGCGACAGGGCCGGTTCGGCAGCTCGTTCGGGTTCGTCCTCCAGGGCGATGCCGACGGCCTCGCCGAAAGCGCGGTAATTGGCCCGGCCGGTCAGCTGGATCAGGCCGCGGCCCTTGTAACGCTTGCCGTCGCCCGGCTCGGTATTGCCGAGATCCGTCCGGCCTTCATAGGCTTCCCCCGACGCGAATTCCTCGGTGGTCCGAAAGCCGGCGCTTTCATGCGCCGTCTGGGCCAAAAAATGCGCGATGCGCAAAGCCGTGTTGATGGCATAGCGCTCAAGCGTGGTGGCCAGCTCGTCATTGATCCGGGTCAGGATTTCGTCCTGGCGGGCAGCCTTGTCGCCGGAAAAGCGTGGAGCAATCGCGCGAAGCGTGTCGGACGTGACGGTCAGCATGGCGGAACTCCATTGGGTGGCTGCAACTTTAACAATGATTTATGGTCGATTCAATCTTTGAGGGAGATCTTGCCCGCTTGCGTCCGGCACCAGGTTCACCATCTATAGTGCGGGGAGAGCACCATGAATTCCTTTGATACGATCCGCGCCCTTGCGCGCCAACATCATCCCGATCTCGACACGCGATTGGCGGCCCATAATGGCCCGAAATCCCCGGACGCCCTGCGCGCCGTGCCGGATGATCGCTGGCTGGCGCAGATGACGCGCTGTGTCTTCCAGGCCGGTTTCGTCTGGAAAGTGATCGAGGCCAAGTGGGACGGGTTTGAAGCGGCGTTTGAAGGCTTTGATCCCAACCGTATCAGCTTCTTTTCCGATGACGATATCGCCCGGCTCGCCTCGGATGAACGCATTGTGCGCAATGGCCAGAAGATCACCGCCACGGTCGAGAATGCCCGCATGGTCGCCGATCTGTCGGCCGAGCATGGCGGTTTCGGCAATTTCATGGCGCAGTGGCCAAGCGATGATCAGGCCGGGTTGCTGGCCTTGTTCAAGGCGCGCGGCTCCCGCCTTTCCGGCATGACCGGTCAGTATTTTCTGCGCTTTTCCGGCTGGGATGCGTGGATCCTCTCCGCCGATGTCGGGGCCGCCCTGGTGCGCGAGGGCGTGGTCGACAAGCCGCCGACGTCGAAATCCGCCATCGCGAAGTCTGCCGCCGCAATCGCCGCCTGGGCGAAAGAGGGCAGGTGTTCGCAGAGCGAAGTCAGTCGGGTCCTGGCGCTGAGCGTCGGATAAGTTATTGGGGCGAACTGAGCTTTCCCTCTGGTATTGGAAAGCAACCTGGACCAATTCGGTTTGGTTGGGTCCGTTGAGCGAGGCGCCGCATGTTGCGTTGGTACAAGCCTGTCCACCTGTCAAAGCTGCGCGTGAAGGACGTGCCGGACCTGCCGGGCGTCTATGTGCTGCTGCGTGATCCGGACGATATATCCAGCGTGCTGAAAATCGGACCGGCCCGTTCGCTGCGGGCCATGTTCGAACGGGAATTGGCCATTCCGGACAAGGGGCGTGGCCTGCACCCCAAGGCGATGATGTTTGCTGAAACCTGGGCCGATGCCGAAGAGGCGCAACGCCTGATCGTCGCCTACAAGCGCAAGCATGGCCGTCCACCGGTGATGAATTCGCCCTATTAGGGGCAGTGGCTCAGCTGTCGTCGCACTTCTTGCCATCGAGCTCGGCCTTGCGGCGGGCAGCCTCGGCCTCGGCCTGCTCGCGCAGGGCCCGCGGCGTGCCGTGGATCACGCGATTGATGTCCGCGACCGCCGCCTTGTCCTTGCGGGCCTTCTGCTTGCGGTATTGGCGAAGATTGACCGGCTTGGTCATGGCAGGCGTGTTCCTCTACCCGTGCCCGGTGATCAGGCCTTCGGCCCGATCATCTTTTCCGGACGCACGATCTCGTCGAACTGTTCGCCGGTGACAAAGCCCAGCTTGACCGCTTCCTCGCGCAGCGTGGTGCCGTTCTTGTGGGCGGTCTTGGCGACGATGGTGGCATTGTCATAGCCGATGGTGGAGTTGAGCGCGGTGACCAGCATCAGCGAGCGCTCCATCAGCGCGGTGATATTGTCCTCACGCGCCTGGATGCCGACCACGCACTTGTCGGTGAAGGTGTTGGCAGCGTCGGCCAGCAGGCGGATCGACTGCAGCACGTTGAAGATGATCACCGGCTTGAAGACATTGAGCTCGAAATGACCCTGCGAGCCGGCAAAGCTCACCGTGGTGTTGTTGCCCATCACCTGGGCGCAGACCATGGTCATCGCCTCGCACTGGGTCGGGTTGACCTTGCCCGGCATGATCGACGAGCCCGGCTCGTTTTCCGGCAGCGCAATCTCGCCCAGGCCCGAGCGGGGGCCGGAGCCCAGCAGGCGGATATCATTGGCGATCTTGAACAGGGAGACGGCAGCCGAATTGAGCGTGCCATGCGCCTCGACCAGGGCGTCCTTGGTGGCCAGCGCTTCGAACTTGTTCGGCGCGGTGACGAATTTCAGCTTGGTCAGCGCCGCCACTTCGTCGGCGAAGGTCTCGGCGAAATCGGGCAGCGTGTTGAGACCGGTACCGACGGCCGTGCCGCCCTGGGCCAGTTCCAGCAGGGCCGGCAGGGCCGCCTCGATGCGGCGGATGGCGTTGCCGACCATGGCGACATAGCCGGAGAATTCCTGGCCTAGTGTCAGCGGGGTGGCATCCTGCAAATGGGTCCGGCCGATCTTGATGATGTCCTTGAAGGCATTCGCCTTGTCGTTGAGTGCATTATGCAGCTTGTGCAAGGCCGGCAGCAGGGCATGGGTGATCTCTTCGGCGGCGGCGATATGCATCGCCGTCGGGAAGGTGTCGTTCGAGGACTGGGACCGGTTCACATGGTCATTCGGGTGGATCGGATCCTTCGAGCCGACCACGCCGCCGAGCATCTGAATAGCGCGGTTGGAGACCACTTCATTGGTGTTCATGTTGGACTGTGTGCCGGAGCCGGTCTGCCAGACAGACAAGGGGAAATGATCATTCCACTTGCCCTCGGCGACCTCGAGTGCGGCGGCGGCGATGGCGTCCGCCTCGCGGGCCTCCATATTGCCCAGCTTCTTGTTGGCCAGGGCAGCGGAACGCTTGACGATGCCGAGGGCCCGGATCAGCGGAACCGGCATGGTCTCGACGCCGATCGGGAAGTTGATCAGCGAGCGGGCGGTCTGCGCGCCAAAGAGTTTTTCGGACGGGACTTCAAGCGGTCCAAAGCTGTCGGTTTCGGTGCGCATCTCGCTCATCAGGGGAGGCTCCTTGCAGCGCCATGGGCGCGGGTCGATGATGGTGACGGTTGATTCGAACGTGTATCACTCGCACATGAACGATCAAGACGATGATGCGCATCGCCGGGGGGCGTGACGCAAATCCGGGTAACAGGTAGAGGGCCAATCCGTGATGGGGAGGTTGCAGGCGACCATGTCTGGCGATGAACTCAGTCTGCGCGTTGATGCCGTCACCACGCAGACCCGGCGATTCAGGTCGCTGATCGGCGAGTTCTTCCGCCTTGAATTCAAGCGCGCGCGTCCGACATGGGGGCCGTATGAGGTCTGTATCGAGATCCAGCGCCCGCCCGGCAGTTCGGCTCATGATGTCGACAATGTCGCCAAGGCGGTGCTGGACGCACTGACTGGTGTCGTCTTCCACGATGACAGCCAGGTCGAACGCCTGTTGGTGACCAAGATCGACGGCGACAGCCCGCGAATTTCCGTGACGGCGCGGCCAATGCAGGAAGTCCGGGTGCTCGAAGACGCCTGACGGGCCTGTCGCGCACGGCGTGTCGTCGCCGCACGCTTTTGCGAGCGAGGGCGACCGCGCCAGCCCTTGCCTCCGGGACACAGCTTTGCTTTGCTGGTGGCATCAGGGGGAATAATCATGAAACGCATGAGTTTGGCTGCCGTGCTCGCGGCAGGCGTCGGTATGGGCGCGATCGCGATGGCGCAGGATGCTGTCTACACCTACACCGATGAGCGAGGCAGCTGTGCCGGTCAGGAGCTGGTTTCCGACGATGAGCGTGTCACCTATGTCCAGGCGTGTGACGGGGTTGCCGGCTGGCGCTGGATTGCCGAAGCGTCCGAGCACGGCCAGACGTCGCGCTTCAGTGATCGCAATGATCCGGAAACGGGTGGCCAGTATGGCGGCTATATCGGCAATTTCGGCCAGTATCACACGGTGATCGAATGGCGCGTCGGGGTGACCGGCACGCCCTATGCCACCATCCATCGCTACATCTCCGCCACCTTCGAGACCGGTGAGCCGGAACGTCAGGAAACCCTGATCGTCACCGCGCTGCGACCGGGCGGGACGCCAACCTCCTGTCATGTCGGCTATGTCGATGCCTCAGCGGTCGCGGATGCCAACCGGATTGCCCGTGACATGGCCGATCAATTGGCGTCGGATTTCGACTGTGACAGCGGTGAGATCTGGGTCGTCGATGCCGCCTCGCCGAGCCTCGACGCGGCGCTGGCGAACGGCTCGACCCGGTCGTCGCACTAGGACCGACAGGCCCGCGCCCTGTCAGCCACGTCCGCCGGCCAGCTTGCCTGCCTCCGGCCGGGCGCGCAGGCGGGCCATTGCCCAGACACCGACCGCCGGGCCGATTGCCAGCGGCGCGAAGCCCCAATTCCAGCCCACCCAACCGATCCAGGCGCCAAGCGCCTGTACCGTGATGACGGTGAGGGCAAAGCCCATCGCGGTCTGCAGGGTGAGCAGGGTGCCGGTGCGCTCGGGCGGCGCAAGCTCGGTTATGGCGGCCGAAAATTGTGCGCTGTCGGCGATCACGGCCATGCCCCAGACGATCAGCAGTGGCAGCATGATCCACGGCGGCAAGCCGAACGCCGGGCCGACCAGAAGGGCGCAACTGCCGGAGATGGCCAGCGCCAGCATCGCGATCCGGGTTCGACCGAGCCGGTCGGCAAGACGACCGGCTGCGAGGCAGGCGAGGGCGCCACTGGCGACCACGACGAAGGCGGTCAGATCGCCCAGCCGGGCCGGCGCGTCATATTGCTGCCAGTAGGCGTGCGCAAACGGGCCGATCCAGGCCCACATCGCATACAGCTCCCACATATGCCCCAGATAGCCCAGATTGGTCAGGCGCAAGGCCGGATCGCGGATCGCGAGCAGGGCGGCGCCGGGGTCGAAAGGTGCGGCCGGTCGCAGGCCCGGTCCGCCGCGGGCGAACAGGATCGCCGCGGCCGCCAGCAGGGCCGCCAGCGTTGATGCCGCGAAGGGCAGGCGCCAGTCCGGCACTGCATTGGCGAGGTTGAAGGCAAAGGGCAGGGCCGAACCCAGGGTCAGGGCGCCGACCAGAAGGCCGACCAGGAAGCCGGCATCGCCACGCGCCCAGCTGGCGGCCAGCTTCATCCCGACCGGATAGACAAGCGCGAGCGCGGCTCCGGCAATCATCCGGCTGGCAATCATGGCGACGCCGCCGGGTTCCAGCATCAGGGCGAGGAGATTGGCCAGGGCAGCGATAATGGCGCCTGCCGCAAACAGGCGCTGCGGGACAATGCGGTCGGCAAGGCCGAGCCCGGCGCTGGCCAGGGCACCGGCCACGAAACCCAATTGCACACTGCTGGTGAGCATGGCCTGCCGCAGCGGGCTGATCGCGGCGGCGTCGATCAGGGCCGGCAGGGCGGCAGCGCCTGCGAACCAGATGGACAGGGCGAGGATTTGCGACAGGGCGATCAGGCAAAGCGCAGCGCGCTTGCCGGGCAGGGAGGTGGGCGCCGGCGGGGCCGCTGTCACGGTTTGGCGGCGGGTTTTACCCGGCGGACCTGACAGGTCGCGCTGGCCTTGGCGGCGATCTCGCCGGCGGGTGTCCACACCGTGCCCTCCATGAAGGCGACGCGGCCGCCAATGCGCATGGCTTCGCCGCGCGCCCGACACGGCTCAACCGGGAGCGGATTGTAATAGCTGGTCTTGATTTCCAAGGTCGGCACGCCGCAGGTGAAGCGTTCGGCGACCAGGACCGACAGCGACATCACCTCGTCCAGCATGGCGGTGATGATGCCGCCCTGGACACTGCCGCGCAGATTGGCGAGTTGCGGGGTCGGGTTGAAGCGGGCCTCGATCCAGCGTCCCTCAATCGAAAGATCGACCAGTTCGAAACCCAGAAGGGTGGAGACATTGGTGCGAACGTCGCGTGATGTCAGGCGCTGGCGGATCTCGTCCGCGTCCAAGGGTTGCGGGGGCGGACCCTCCACCAGATCGGGGGCCAGCAAAAAGGGCCGTTCACTCACTTCTTGCGGAAGCTGTCGAGGCTGACGACCTGGGCGCCATCGCCAGTGTCACCGGACCCGCTGCCGGTGGCGTCGCCCTTGCCCTTTTTCGGCTTGGGATCATCGCCCGGGAAGCCGGTCTCGTCCTCGGTGCCTTCATGCTCGAACTGGAGATGGAAGCCGACGCTGGGGTCGTGGAAGCGCGAGATCGCGGAATAGGGCATTTTCAGATATTTCGGCACGCCGGAGAATTTCAGCGTCACCTCAAAACCGGTGTCGGTGACATTGAGGTCCCAGAACTGGTGTTCGAGCACGATCGTCATCTCTTCCGGGTATTTTTCCAGCAGGGTCGGGTCGATATCGACACCCGGCGCGGTCGTCCGGAAGGTGATGTAGAAATGGTGCGGACCGGGCAGGCCTTCAGGGGCCGCTGCCTTGAGCAGGGCCTGGCGCACAACGCCGCGTAGCGCGTCCTGCGCCATCAGGTCGTAGCGCATCAGGTCTTTGGCCATGTTGTACTCCCCCGGGTATCCCTGTCGAAGGGTACTCCAAGCCTCAAAGAGGTCAACGAGGAAGGGCGGCGCCTCTGCACATGGTGAACAGGGTGTTTACGGATGGGCGGTGTCCGGTCGACAGGCGTCGGGCCGCACAGGTCGGGGCGTCGATGATGAGGGTAAGTGGAGGCTTCTGTTGCCAGGCGCCTCCGGGCCCCGCCTATACCGGCTAAAGGGTATAGGAGTTTAGTGCGAGATTACCCGCGCTGACTACGCAGCGAGAGCGACCTCTTCAGCAAAGTTGTCGTTGGCAACTCTGAAAATGAGCCTGTAAGGGGCCTCACCCCGGCGAAAGCCATCTTCTTTACCCGTCCGTCGATCCTGTTTCGGCCCCAGGCATGTCCGCCAACGCAGAACAGTTATGGTGGAGCCGCCGGGTACTGCCCCCGGGTCCGGTCCGGTTATTACAAGCGCGTTTATCGCCATAGTCGGCAAGCCGACCTGTTTAATATAGGCCATCCGGCGGGTGGATTGAAGGGGGTAGCCCAGCGCCGTGCCCGATCCGCGGGTGACCCGGCGATGTGTCCCGAACGCGACAGGCGACTCCCGGTGTGAAACCGGACCGGCCGTGGGGCGCAAGCGGGCGCGCGGGACAACACCTTTGATTGCAAAGTTAAATCAACCCGGTTGTTCGGGTTATTCCGGCACGCTTGGGCGCGTGTCGCGGGGCGGACGTGATAGTCATATATTATAACTCATGACGATGGTGTGTGGACCCGTTTACGCCTCGTTCGCAAATACCCGCTTAGGTTATTATTAACAGGCTCGACTTTGGGGAGTGATTGGTCTGTGGCAACCATGAGGATGTTGAATATGGGACTTTTTGCTTCTTCTGACCGAGCCGTACTGAACGCGCTTCACAACGCCTACGCCGTGATCAGCTTCAGGCCTGACAGCACCATAATCGAAGCCAATGCCAATTTTTGCCAGGTGATGGGCTATCAGCCTGACGAGATCATCGGCCGCAAACATCGCATGTTCGTGCAGGATGGCGACGCTGACAGCGAGTCCTATATCCGTTTCTGGGACGATCTGCGCGCCGGCAAATTCCATTCCGAAGAATTCTGCCGTATCCGCAAGGACGGCCAGTCGGTCTGGATCCAGGCGACCTACAACCCGGTGACCGATAGTGCCGGCAAGGTGGTGCGGATTGTCAAACTGGCCTCGGACATCACCGAGAGCCGGGTCCGGCGTTTCAAGTTCCAGAGCACGATGGAAGCCATCGAGCGTTCCCAGGCGATGATCCGGTTCGACATGCAGGGCAATGTCCTGGCCGCCAATGCGGCGTTCGGTGAGGCGATGGGGTATTCCCCCGCCGAGGTGGAGGGGCAGCACCACGCCATTTTTTGTGATCCGGAGCATGTCAGGACCGCGGCCTATCGCGAATTCTGGGAAAGCTTGCGAGCCGGAAACTTCCAGTCTGGCGAGTATTGCCGCTACCGCAAGGATGGTTCCGAAATCTGGCTCCAGGCGACCTACAATCCGGTCGTTGATCTTGATGGCAAGCCGATCAGTGTCATCAAGCTGGCGATCGATGTGACGGCGTCGGTGCATGCGCGCCAACACCGTGACCACGTGCGCCAACAGGTCGGCAAGGGGCTGGAGACGGTCTCCCGAAACATCGCCGAGGCTGGCACCAAGACGACGTCGGCATCGACCGCATCGGGAAAGGCGGCGCAGATGGTCCAGAGTGTCGCTGCGGCAGCCGAGGAATTGTCGGCCTCGTTCCAGGAGGTCGGGCAGCAAGTGACCGGAGCCCTCAATGTCGCCAAGGAGGCGGTCGGCGAGACCCGGCAGACCGCGGACGTCATGGATACGCTGTCGACGGCGGCGCAATCGATCGGCCAGGTGGTCGAATTGATCAATTCCATTGCCGAGCAGACCAATCTTCTTGCCCTCAACGCCACCATCGAGGCGGCCCGGGCGGGTGAAGCCGGCAAGGGTTTTGCGGTGGTCGCGTCCGAGGTGAAAAATCTCGCCGGCCAGACCGCCAATGCAATCGAGAACATCACCAAGCAGATCACCGCGGTACAGGACAATACTGCTGGCGCGGTGCAGGCCATCACGCGGATCGGCAGCGTCATCGGCCAGATCGAGGAGATCGCCTCGGGCATCTCCGCGGCGGTGGAGGAACAGGTCGCCGTGACCCAGGACATCAGCCGCAATATGGGCGAGGCGGCGTCTGATGTGTCGCTGGTATCCGATGCCGTCACTGAAATCGCGCGTGGCAATGAGGCCCTGCAGGTCTCGGCCAATGAGATCGCCGCCGCCGCGCAGTCGCTGTCGGAAAGCCGGGCCGCCTGACACCCGGATACCCGGGAGACCGGACATCCAGGAAGCGGGCGGGCGCCGGGCAATGACGAGCCATGGTGTTCGCCGACCGCGATCCCGCCTATCCTGCCAGCAATTGTCGGGACGAGGTCTCCATGTTGCAATCAATCGGCGGGGCGGCATTTGCCCGCCTGCTGGGTGCTATCATCCTGATCCGGGCGCTCTATGCGTTCGGTGTGTGGGGGTTTGGTGTTGCGGTGTTCGCCGGATGGGTGGTGACCGATCCGGTGATGACAGTCTTTTTCGTCAGCGGTCCGCCGCTGATGCTGCTGCCCTGGCTAGGTTATGTGCTGGGCTATGGCGCGGCGGCGGCCTTGCTCTGGCTGGGCCGGCCCGGCGCCGCACTGGGCTGTTACGCCAGCGCCTTTATCGTCGATACCGCGATCTGGACCGCCTACACCTCGATCCGGCTGCCGGATGTCAGCAATACCGTCTGGACCGGGTTTGCCGATCTCGTCACCAATATGGTCGATCTCACTGTGCTGGCGGTCCTGGCCCTCCTTCTGGTCCGGCGGCTGCAGGCGCGGAGCTGAGACCTGTCCGTCCGCTCGTCCCTGGAGGCCGACCGTTCCGGTGCAGCTGCTGCCTGCCCCGGTGCTGGAATCGCGTTAGCGATTGGCGATGTCCAAGCTCTACTTCACCTATTCCGCGATGAATGCGGGCAAGTCGGCGATCTTGCTGCAGGCGGCCCATAACTACCGCGAACGCGGTATGCAGGTCATGCTGTGGACCTCGGTTCACCACGCCGCTGAGCCGTCCGACACCTTGGGCGAGATCGAATCCCGCATCGGCCTGCGTGCGCCAGCCCACATCTACCGGCCCGACACCGCCGTTTTCGCCGCCATTGCCGCGCGCCAGGCCGACGGTCCCCTCGACGCTGTATTTCTCGACGAGGCGCAATTTCTCACGGCCGACCAGGTGCTTGATCTGGCCCGTGTGGTCGATGATCTCGGCCTGCCGGTGCTGTGTTACGGGTTGCGCACTGATTTTCGCGGCGCACTTTTCCCCGGCTCGGCCCAGTTACTGGCCTTGGCCGATCATTTGCGTGAAGTCCGCACCGTCTGCCATTGCGGCCGCAAGGCGACCATGAATTTGCGCCGCGATGCGTCCGGCACGGCCATTGCGGAAGGCGAACAGGTCGCCGTCGAAAAGTCCGACTATGTGTCCCTGTGCCGCAAACATTTCCGCGAGGCCCTGGCGGGATAGGGCGTTGAGATGTTGTGGCAGGCGCGCGGCGGGGCGAAACCGGTCGCGGGTTCGTGTGACGGCCAGGCGAGGCGAGGTTTGGCGTGCCGATCAATTCGCGGAAACTGTGCTGCCCCCCGTGCCGATGCGCGGGGGGCAGGCTGATTGTCTAGAGATTGACCTGAAGCGAAACACCAAAGGTCTGAGGGGGTTCAAGGGCCCGGCGCATGGAGGCCGGTGCCGTGACTTCAGGACCGACCCTCAGCCAATAGACCTCATCGAAGACATTGCGCGCCCAGGCCGACAGGCTCCACCGGTCATCCGGGGACAGATAGGTCACGCGTAGATCTGTCCGGTCCCAAGCGGGGGCGTGGATGTCCTGATCATTGGAAACCCTTTCGTCCTGCCAGACATAGTCACCCCGGAAGATCAGCGTGCCCTGCGGGATGGCGTGCACGTATTGTCCGCTCAGGGAGGTGGTCCATTCAGGAATCCCCCGCATCCGCTCGCCGTCGCGAACCCGCAACGCGCCTTGTTCGAACACGGTGAAGTCCTTGAACGTGGCGTCTATATAGGCGGTCGATCCCGACAGGGTGAGGTTGGGCGTCGGAGACCAGGAATACTCGAGTTCAAACCCGGTCACTTCCGCGTTGGCGGCATTGGCGGTGAAGGGGCTGCCGATATCCGGGACCGCCGAAATCTGCAGGTCCTGGTAGTCCGTTTGGTAGATGGCGCCGTTGATCCGGAGCCGGTTGTCGAACAGGTCCGACCGCCAGCCGAGCTCGATCTGTTCGGCATATTCCGGCTCGAAACCCATGAGCGCATCGGCATTGGTCACGGGCTGGCCGTTGAAGCCGCCACTTTTGAAGCCCTGGGCCAGATTGAAGTACAGCAAGATGTTGCTGGATACGTCATAGTCCAGACCGAACCGGAAGGAGGTGTCCTCCCAGGTGCGGGAGGTGCGGGCATCAATGACCTCTTCAATCAGCGGGTTGCCCGGCCCCTCAGAGCCTTGGGGTATACCTTCGCCGGTCGCCGAGAAATCCTTGGTCTCGCGGGTCCAGCGCGCTCCGACCGTGACGCCGAGCCGGTCTGTCAGGTCATAGCTGGCCTGCCCGTAGGCCGCGAAGGCGTCGGTTTCCACGGCATGTGTGACGGATGTGCCGGCAATGCCGAACGGGGCAAAGAGCGGCAGTTCGAACAGCACGTGCTTGTCGGCTTCTTCGTGGAAATGGAACAGTCCGGATGTCCAGTGCAGACGGCCCCCCCATCGATGCGGATCCACCGTCCGTCGATGATAACCGCAGCTCGGCCGTGCGAGAATCCGACTGTTCGGCCTGCTGCTCCGCGACCTGCGACAGCGGCGAGCCGTCGATATCCTCACGGAAAAACGTCTCACTCGACCGCACGCCGGCGATGGCCACGAATGTCGTCGCCTCGCCCTCGAGGGTGAAGCGTCCCATATAGCCGTGGGCATCCAGCCATTCATTGCCGGGGTCATCGACATTGGCCGAGAAGACCGGGTCGCTCGGAGGAACCTCGACCGTGATGTCACGCATCTGGAACGGGCCGTCCGGGCCGACGCTCTTGAGGTTCGGGCCGGGCCGGGTCTCTTCCATATCCGCGCTCAACAGGAGTTCCGAATGGGTCGTGGGCGTCCAGCGCAGTGTCAGGCGCGCGGCCGTGGTGTCGATACGGCGACCATCCTGTCCGTCGAAAAGATTGGTCATGTAGCCGTCGCGTTGCCGGCTCATTGCCGAGACGCCGATAAAGAGGCGGTCTTCGACCAGGGGGCCGCTGGCATATCCGCCGAGATTGATGGCGCCCAGATTGCCGACCTCCGCGTTGAGCGTGCTTTCAAACGTGTTGGAGGGTTTCCGGGTGATGATGTTGATCGAACCGCCAATCGTGTTGCGGCCGAACAGGGTGCCCTGGGGCCCTTTGAGGACTTCGACGCGTTCGACATCGAGCATGGACAGGTTGGCGCTGGACGCGCGTGGAAGATAGACGTCGTCCAGAAACACGCCAACGCCGGAATCCGACGAGACGTCGTCATTGGCAAAGCCGATGCCGCGAATGGAGTAGGCCGGATTATTGACTTGTGATGACGTGATCGACAGGCCGGCAACGAAGTCCTGCAAGCCCTGGGTCGACTGGACGCCGCGATCTTCCAGTTCGCCGCCGCCCACAACCGTGAGCGAGATTGGAACGTCCTGAACGTCCTGTTCCCGGCGTTGGGCGGTCACGACGATCCGGTCGACCTGCGCTTCGTCAGTGTGCGTGTCATCATCCTGCGACCAGGCGAGCGGCGCCGGACCCATTGCGAGCGCGAGCGCGGTCAGGCCGACGCCCAGGATCAACCGGGATTTGCTGGAAACGGGCCGGCGGCGGTGAACCGGTCGGCAATCAATGTTCGTGTTCAAGGTCTAAGTCTCCCCTCAACGCCGTCACCCTGTGCCGGGGCGGCTGTTTTGTGTTCCGGCCACCTCCCGATTCGTGCGGTTGAATGACCAGGGGATGAGGCAACTAGCCACGGAGTACCGCTTCCATCTTGATTGCACGGGCAGACCCGCAATTTTCACCAACCTTGCCCAAGTCCCGTTGATGTCGCCCGAACGGACAAGAAATGGCCCGGTTGGCGACCTGTGCGGTGACCACGTCAGGTAATGCCGGCGTTCAGGACAATGGGAGGTCGAGCTTTTTCACGCTTTCGACATGCGGGCGGCTGACCGGTATTCGCCGATTGTCGAGGGTCTCGACATACCAGCGACGTCCGTCCCGTCGGACCGCGGCAATGGCATGGCGGGCAATCCAGAAGGAGCGGTGCACCTGGAGCCCGTCCTGGCTCGCCAGCTCCGCGAGCGCGTCGCCGAAACGGTAGTGCACCATCTCGGAGCCGGTATCGGTGTGCACAAGCACGTAGTGTTGTTGCGCCTCGACCATGTTGATGACCTGCGCGCGCCCCTTGCCCAGCCTGGACAGAAGTCCGTCCGCGCTGCCGGTCTGCGACAGGGGTTGATCAAGGCGCGCTTGCGTCGATGGGCCCGCTGCCCGGCGCAGCCCGCTTTGGCGCACTGCGATCAGTATTGGCGCCAGCGCCAGGGAGGGAAGAGCCAGAACTTGGACTTCATGGACGGTCTCGGCAGCAAAGGTCGCTATGCGGTCCCACGCCAGGTGATCGGGAATGGCCAGAACGTCCGACATTCCGAGAACGACATCCAGTCCTGACGAGAAGGGGGCGGCGATGATCGCCCCCAGCAGACCCGACAAGACCGCCTGAACAGGAACAGGCGCGGACGCGATACGCGCATTCCGCAGCAGGCCGGTCAGCGCCGCAGTCACCCCGCCCCACAGGCACACAAGTTCCATCGCCAGAAAAAGCGCGGCCGGCCGGCCAGTCAGGGCTTGCAGCGGCGGCGCCTGGACGGCCACGAAAACAAGCAAAAGGATCGCTGGAGGAACCAGCCACCCCCCGCCACGCAGTTGATCCTGCAATCGGGTTCCGCTTGTCGGGTACATCACATGCCGATGCTCCCTGCTTACCCAGGCCACGTCAAGCCGCGTTGTCCTTGTTTAATAGGGACAGCGCAATCTCCCGGTTCGAACGGCTGACGGGAATGCGCGACCTGTCTTTCAGGACGATTTCGAGCTGGCGTCCGCGCCGGATCACCGTCTGGACGCCGCATCGGGACACCCAGTGCGAGCGGTGTACCGCAGCGCCGTCGATCGCCGCCACATCCTGCAAGGCGTCGGAAAACCGGTAGCGCAGGCGGGCGCGCCCGGCGTCAGTGGTTACGAGGATATGATGGTGCTCGGCCTGAATGGCCCACAACTCCCCGCGACAGGACTCATCGAGCCGGTTGAAAAAACCGGCGCTGAAACGGCCGGGGTCCGAAGCGGCGACATCGCTCGAGGGCGCAGATGCATCGGCATCCTCACGGGCTTCGAGTGGCATGGGCTCGGACTCTTCCGGCAGACTGCCTGTCCGGCTGGTGATCGCTTGCCCGCGGCTCAACCGGCGCAGGTCCAGGATCGCGGCGGTCAGCACGGCTAGCCGGAGACCGGCGGCCTGGGCCTCATTGAGCGTGGCGGCGGCAAACCCGGTCAGTCGCTCCCAGCTGTCACCGGTGGAGACCAAGGGGCGGTACTGGATCCCGAAGACAATATCGAGAATTTCGGCGAATGGCGCGAATATGACGATGGTCAACAGCGCGACGCCGGCACCGTGCACCAAGGGATGAATCACCGCGCGCCGGGCCAGGCCGTCGAACACGGCAATGCTCGTGAATGTGGCGCCCACGGCCAGGCCGAGTATTCCGATCCAGAACATGTAGGTCAGCAGGGGCGCGGCACCGGCCAGCGGACCGGCATTCAGGGTCGACTCCGCGACAACAATGGTCAGCCCTGCAAACCACAATACGGGCCGCAAAACACGGTTTGAATTGTCACGCCAAGACGTCATGAACCAGTCCCCTCGACCCGAACGGTATCCCGAAACGGCAAGCGCGTTCAATTCGTGCGCAGATGATGCCAATCCGTGGAAAACCGGTATCCCCGCGCATCCGCCCCGCATTGGATATCTGTTCGGCCGGGTATCCGGCTGCGGCGGGGGACCTTTGCATGTCCGTACCGCTGGTCTCAAAAACTGCGATCAAGGACTCGATCATGGAGTTACTAAAGAAGCGGCAGAGCCTGGCGCATCGTCTCGGATGCGTTTGGGGAGGAATCGCCCTGGCGCTCGGACTGTCAGGTTTGGCCATGGCGGCCGACCCGGTCTCGACGCCCAGCTATACCGGGATGATCATCGAGCGGAATGTCGAAATCGTCACGCGCGACGGTACGACATTGCGCGGCGATGTCTTTCGTCCCGACACGGATGAAGCCTTGCCGGTCATCATGTCGATGACGGCCTATCAAAAGGACATGCCATGGCGGCCGTGGGAGGGCATTGATGCCCTGCCCACCGAAAACCAGAACTGGGAAACCCCGAATCCGGACCGGTGGGTGCCCTATGGCTATGTGATTGTGCGGGTTGATACCCGCGGCACCGGACAGTCACCCGGCATATTCGAACCGCTGTCGGCGCGCGAGGCGGAGGATTTTTATGACGCCATCGAGTGGGCCGGCGACCAATCCTGGAGTAATGGCAATGTCGGCCTGTCCGGCATTTCCTACATGGCGATCAACCAATGGCGGGTGGCCAGTCTTCAGCCCCCCTCGCTGCGGGCCATCATTCCCTGGGAGGGATTTTCCGACCAGTACCGCGACGGCGTGTTTCAAGGGGGAATCCTGAGCTACGCCTTCCTGGTCAACTGGTACAATGGTGTCATGTACGACAACATTCTGCGTGGCTGGGACAATAATGATCCTGATGCCTTCGGGAACAGCTTCCTGTTTGAACTGATGCGGCACCGTTTGGACGGTCCCTTCTGGGAGGCTCGCCGTCCGATCTGGGAGGATCTGACAGTACCGGTGCTCAGTGCCGGCAACTGGACCGGATTTTATGGCGCGCAGCACTTCCGCGGCAATACCGAAGGCTACAAGCTTGCGGCGTCGGAACACCGCTATTTGCGCATCCATACCGGCGGACACCAGGACGCGTTTTATTCGGAAGAGGGCTTCCAGACCCAGCTTGCCTTCTTTGATCATTGGCTGAAGGGCCACGATACCGGCCTGCTCGACGAGCCGCCGGTCCGTCTGGCCATCCGGAGAAGTGTGGCCGATCCGGCGGATTTCGAATGGCGCTCTGAAAATGAGTGGCCGATTGCGCGCACCGATTATCAGCGTCTTCACCTGACCTCGGACGGCGGGCTGTCACCGTCAGCGCCGGGGCGGACCGGACGTGTCGATTACATGTCGCCCGCGATCGATCAGCATGACGAGATCATTCCGGCCGGGATGGCGGCCTTCGTGTCCGAACCCTTTGAGGCGGAGACCGAAATCACCGGCGAGATCATGGCCGGACTGTGGGTTTCCACCAGCCGGGACGACATGAATATTCACGCTGATCTCTACATTGTTCACCCGGACGGCACCGAGGAAAGGCTGACGCGAGGTCGTCTCCGCGCATCGCAGCGGCGTCTCGATCCGGAAATGTCGACACCGTCGCGGCCCTGGCTCGCGCACGACCGGATCGAACCCCTGGTCGCTGGCGAGGTCTATCCCGTCGAGTTCGAGATCTGGCCGACAAGCATGATCTTTTCACCGGGCTCGCGTGTGAAGCTCGTGATCGCGTCCGGCGCCTACCATACCCGCACATGGGACCGGCAAGAGCCGGAGGCGACCAACACCATCCATGTCGGAGGCGACTACCCCTCCTTCATCCAACTCCCGATTATTCCCTCACAATAGTCCGGACCAAGCGCCCAGGGCGGGGTTTCAACCGCCCTGGGTGTGCGGGCGGGCGTCGGTGGCGCCGGCAAGCCCGCTGGCTGCACCGTCGGTGCAGGCTGGCTGGCATCCGCCAGCGTTGGGAGGCATACTGCGCCTGTTGCCTCCGGACCGTGACGCCAATCTTGTGAGTCCCATGCAGTACGGAAAAGCGGTTTTTGCCTGCGCCTGCGTATCGCTTCTGTTCGCTGTGATTTTCGTCGAACAGGGGGTCGACAATTCCGGCACGGATGGCGGCTATCTTATTTTCGTCTTCTGGTTCGCGGCGCTGTTCTATTCAGCGATCCTGTTCCTGGCCGCCCGCAACCTGATCGCCCGGTTGACCGCACGCCTGAACTGGCCTCGCGCGGTGACAGTCGCGCTTGCCTGTGCCGCTGCCATAGTGTCGGTGCTGCCGGCCGCGTCCCTGATGACGGTCTCCTTGGACAGTTTTCACCATGACGCTGACCTCATCAGCAACCGGGTGCCGGGCCAAACAGCGGTTGATTTTCTTGAGATCTGGCTGGGGGAATTGCTGGACATTACACCCACCGCCACGATCTTCCTGCTGAGCGTTTTCGGGGCGACCGTCCTGCTTGGTGGCGTGACATTGCTGCCTTCACGTCCAGTGGTCGGATCGGCCGGCCCCGACGTGGAGTCCAGTCGCTGCGATGATGCCGGGCGGATGGCGAACCTGATTGACCGCACCATTTGGGCGCTTCAGGCCGACGAGCATTACGTTCTGGTGCACGGTCCCAACGGCACCCGCCAATCGCTTGGCCGTCTGCGCGACGCGATCGCTGCGGTGGAGGGCGTGCCCGGTCTGCAGGTACATCGGTCCTGGTGGGTGGCCCGCGACGGGATTGAGGCCGTCGACGACGATCCACGACAGGTGCGCATCCGGCTTCGCAGCGGCCAGCACGTACCCGTGAGCCAACGACGACTGAAGGCTTTCCGCGACTGGCGGGGCGTGCAGTCCGACCCATCCTAGCTCAACCATCCCGACGCTTTCATTCACTCATTCGTTGACCTGACGCTTGCAGCGCGCTCACGAAATTGGCGTTGCGGATGGCGTGCGCGCCGCAACAACTCCTGTGCGTTGTTTTGCTCCCAGGAGACCCTTCAATGGACAGATTTTGCAAACTCCCCGCTTTCGCCTCCGCGGCCGGTTTCGGCTTCACCACACTGCTGGCTCCGGCCACGGTGCACGCCGAGGCGCTCTCCCCGGTCGAGGCGCGCAAGGAAGCGGCGCTCGCCGGCGACCTTACAGGGCTCAGCGCCCTTTTGGGGATCGTGGCGGAGTCGTCCCCGGTCTACGCCGGCAGCGACAATCGCGAGACCGGCGCCGCGCCTATCCTTTATGGCATGTATGATGACCGCTATTACGTATCCGGCGACGAGATGGGCATTTACTGGCCCATACTAGGGTCAGAGTGGCGGTTGAAAGCCGGTATCGGCTACGAGCCAGGCCGCGACCCGTCCGACGATCCGGCGTTGGCAAATCTGGCCACGATGGACAGCACCGCCGTATTGGCCGGGGGGCTGTTCCGCCAGTTTGGCACGTCGGCGGTCGGCTTTGGATTCGAGGCCGATATCGGCGATGCCGGCAAGGGCGTCGTGACTTTCCTCGGAGGTTCCTACGATTGGCACCTGATGGATAACGCCCTGACCCTCACGGCCTATGGCGATATCAGCTATGCCAATGCCGAGCATCTGCAGACCGAGTTCGGTATCACATCCCTTGAAGCGGCAGCCAGCCAGGCTGACCCAAACCCGGCCTTCCGCTACACCGAATACCAACCCTCCAGTGGCCTGAAATCCGCCGGTGTGGGCTTTGGCGCGCGCTACCGGCTCAATGAGCAATGGATGATCATTGGCAATGTAAGCGGTGAATTCTTCGGAGACGAAGCGACCGGCAGCCCTCTGGTGCGGGAAGATTACGAGCTGGAAGCCGTGCTCGGGGTTGCATTTTCGTTTTAGCGAACATGAGATGTGGTGATGGTGCTCATGGGGAAGGGACTGTCGCCACACCAATCGCGGCTTGCGAGTCGAGCGAGCGGGGCCAACGAAAGAAGCGGGTACCTCAGTAGCGCCATTTCGAACCCGACGACTTCGCAAGCGGGACCGCGCGCCGGGCGGTCAGCCCGCCTCCATCGGAGACGTCCGCACCGCGGACTGTCGCGAGATCGAAGAGAATGGCGCACTCAAGAGGATTCCGGATGAATGGTCACCGGCACCTTTATCTGGGCAGGCGTGTGAAGCTCGTCATCGCGTCCGGCGCCTATCATACCCGCACATGGGACCGGCAAGAGCCGGAGGCGACCAACACCATCCATGTCGGAGGCGACTACCCCTCCTTCATCCAACTCCCGATTATTCCCGCGCAATAGTCCGGACCAAGCGCCCAGGGCGGGGTTTCAACCGCCCTGGGTGTGCACGGGACGATCGGGCTAGGCCGTTCGCCGGACTGTTTTACGCATCGGTCCTGTTCCTGGCGATCCGCCACCTGGTCGCCCGCTAACGATTACGCCGGTGTGGGTCACCCACGTTCAACGTCATCACCCCATATAAAACACATTCAGCTTGTTCCCGTCCGGGTCTCTGAAATAGCCGGCGTAGAAGCTGTCGCCGCGGGGGCCGGCGGGGCCTTCGCAGGGGGCGCCGAGTTCTTCGACGGCGAGCTTGTAGACCTTGTCGACCTGTTCCTTGCTGTCGGCCTGGAAGGCGGCCATGACGCCATTGCCGATGGTGGCCGGTTCGCCATTGAAAGGCTTGGTCAGGCCGATACCGGCGCCGCCATCAGGCTTGCCCCAGGCGATGAAATTCTCGTCGCCCATCATGCGGCCAACACCGAATTCGGCGCACAGCTTGTCGTAGAAGGCGGCGGCCTTTTCCAGATCATTGCTTCCCAGTGTCACGTATCCGAGCATGTGTGTGTTCCCTCTATGTTCCGATGCCGCAACCATACACCAAGACCGGCGGCGAGCGAGTCACAATTTGATCTCTCCTGACAGGACGGGGGGCGTAGCCCGATACCGCAAAAACCGGGGACACGTACCGATTCAGTCTTCCAGTGGCGCCTCGCTTCGCCGTTTCGGGCGGCCGGATTGGCCCGGTCTGAGCCGCCGGCCTCCCATGAGAAATCGGGACACGTACCAATTTTCGCGCGCCATGCGCAGACCTGCTTATAATTCCCTTGTCAGCCAGTGGGCCGTATCCGGTTCTTGAGGTCAAGGGCGCCGCAGGCGCCGCTCCGCGGACATGCCCCTTGAGCTCAAGAACCGGATACGGCTTTCTCTCGGCAAGGGGTTTATGGTTGAGTGTGCGCTCGGCCCCCTTCGGCCCGCCGCTCCGCGCCGGTCCACTTCCCCCGCAAGCGGGGGCAGAAGGCTGCGCTCGGGTTCCTATTTTCCCGCAGGCCCGCCAATCACTTGCCGCGACTATCCCCGGCTGATCTGGGCTCGCTGGTTCAACCCGGACGGCTTCGCTGGCATGCTGTCTCGCTGAGAATCACCGGGAGCAGGACATGGCCGTCATCGACAGCGAAACCTTTGCGCAGGCGCAGGCCGGGGCTGGCGGGTCTGACGTCGAGAATGCCTATCTCGACCTGCTGCGCGATATCCTGGAAAACGGCGCCGAGCAGGCGGACCGGACCGGCGTCGGGACGCGGTCTGTGTTTGGCCGCCAGCTGCGCTGTGACCTGTCGAAGGGCTTCCCGTTGCTGACCACCAAGAAGGTGCATTTCAAGTCGATCGCGATCGAGCTTTTGTGGTTCCTGCGCGGCGAGACCAATGTGCGCTGGCTGCAGGAGCGCGGGGTCAAGATCTGGGATGAGTGGGCCGACGAGAATGGTGATCTCGGCCCGGTCTATGGCAAGCAGTGGCGGCGCTGGGAGGGGCCGGACGGCACCGAGATCGACCAGCTCTCCAACATCCTCGAGCAGATCCGCAATAATCCGGCCTCGCGGCGGCTGATCGTGTCGGGCTGGAATCCGGCCGATGTGCCCAACATGGCGCTGCCGCCCTGCCACACGCTGTATCAATTCAATGTCGCGAACGGGAAGCTGAGCTGCCAACTCTATCAACGCTCGGCCGACATGTTCCTCGGCGTGCCGTTCAATATCGCCTCTTACGCCTTGCTGACCGCGATGGTGGCGCAGGTCTGCGGGCTGGAGCCGGGCGAATACATCCACACGTTCGGTGACGCCCACATCTATTCCAACCATATGGACCAGGTCCGCGAACAGCTGTCACGCACGCCGCGGGGCCTGCCGCGCCTGAAGCTCAATCCGGAGGCAACCGACCTGTTCGGCTTCGAGTATGAGGACATTGCGCTGGAGGGTTATGACCCGCATCCGCGCATCACCGCGCCGGTCGCCGTTTAGGGGCGGGCGCCATGTCCGGACCGCTTGATGAGCTCGCCGACAAGATCGTCCGGGTGTCCGACATCTATGCGACGCATTTCGATATTGATCGCTCGGGCGACTGGCCGCTGTTGAAACTGCAGGAAGAGGTCGGCGAGCTGACCCAGGCTTATCTGACCACCACCGGCCGCACCCGCCGTCCCGCCGATGACGAGGCCCGCAAACAGTTGGCGCTGGAAATGGCCGATGCGCTGGGCATGTTGTTGATCATGGCCAAGGCTGAGGGCATCGACATGGACCAGGCCATGCAGGATAAATGGCTGCACTGGCTGGATCGCGACAGTGCGGTGATGGAGCCGGGCGATGCCAGTGCGGGCGGGGAGGGCTGAGCCATGGCCAACTCCACCACCAGCATCATTCCGAAGATCGCCTTCGTCGTGGCGCGCGGTGCCAATGGTGTCATCGGGGCTGACGGGGATCTGCCCTGGCGCCTGTCATCCGACCTGCAGCGTTTCAGGGCGATCACGACCGGCAAGCCGATCATCATGGGCCGCAAGACCTGGGAGAGCCTGCCGCGGCGGCCCCTGCCGGGCCGGCTCAATATCGTGATCACACGCCAGGCTGGCTATCTGACCGAGGGCGCGATTGTGGTCAGCGAGCCGGGCGAGGCCATGAAGGCGGCCTTCGAGCAGGCGCGCAGCGACGGTGTGGACGAGGTCTGTGTGATTGGCGGCGCGCAGATCTATGCCGTGATGATGAACCTGGCCGAACGGCTCTATCTCACCGAGGTCGAGGCCAGCCCGGATGGCGATGCCCGCCTGCCCGAGATCATTGAGAGCGAATGGCACGAGGTGGCGCGCGAAGCGCATCCGGCTGGCGAGCGCGATGATCACGCCTTCGTCCTGCGCACGCTCGATCGCGCCTGACACAGTCCGCGTTCGCGGCAAAGGGGGGACATGCCGCTGCGCCGTCCCGTCCGATTACCCTTGAACCGTAACGCGCATACGTTCATTTAGGGCGCAATGGAAATTGAGAGGATCGATCCAGCACATGTCATGGAACGACAATCAGGGCGGAGGCGGCGGAGGCCCATGGGGCTCCGGCGGCAATAATAATAACGGCCAGAACCCGTGGGGCCAGCGTCCCCAGGGTGGCGGCGGACCGGATGGTCCCGATCTCGACGAGGTCGTCCGCGACATGCAGCGCAAGATACGCGGCATGTTCGGCGGTGGCGGCTCCGGCGGCAAGGGCGGTTCGGGCGGCAGCGGCGGGGCCGGTGCGTTCGGCTTCGGCCTGATCGTGCTGATCCTGATCGGTGTCTGGTTCATCATGCCGGGGTCCGGCTGGTACCAGGTCAATCCGAGCCAGGCCGGCGTCGTGCTGCGTTTCGGCGAGTATGACCGGACCACCGGGTCGGGTTTCCACTTCAAACTGCCGACGCCGATCGAATCCGTGATCATCGAGGATGTCACCGCAACCCGGACCATCACCATTGGCCAGGGTTCGGAAGGTCAGATGCTGACCCGTGACCAGAATATCGTCGACATTGATTTTTCGGTGCAGTGGCGTGTTGATCCGTCTGAAAACGGCGTCCGCAACTTCCTGTTCAATGTCCGTGATCCGGAAACGACGGTTGCTGCGGTGGCGCAGAGCGCCATGCGCGAAGTCATCGGTACGTCGGATCGTGAGTTCATCTTCACGGTCGGTCGCGGCGAAGTTTCACAACGCACCCGCGAATTGCTCCAGTCCGTCCTCAACGATTATCAGGCCGGTATCCAGATCCTGCAGGTCAACCTGCAGACCGCCCAGGCGCCCGCCAGCGTGATCGATGCCTTCCGTGATGTGGATGCGGCCGAGCAGGATGCCGAACAGGCGATCCTGCAGGCGACAGCCTTTGCCAACTCGACCATCCCGCAGGCCCGCGGTGAAGCCGCCCAGCTGACCCAGGCCGCCGAGGCCTATCGCGACTCGGTGATTGCCGAAGCGCAAGGCCAGGCCGACCGCTTCGTTGCGATCTACGAGCAATACATCCTGGCGCCGGAAGTGACCCGTCGCCGCATGTATCTGGAAACCATGGAACGGGTGTTGGGTCGCTCCAACCTGACCATCCTGGACGCGGATGCCGGGGCTGTGCCCTATCTGCCGCTCAACCAGCTTGATGCGCCGCGCACCCAGCCCCGCAGCCAGACCGGAGGGAACAACTGATGATCCGCACACTGGGAATCATTATTCTGGTCGTCGGTGTCTTCATCGGCCTGCAGAGTGTCTACACGGTCAATGAGCGCGAACAGGCCCTGCTGGTCCGCCTTGGCGATCCGGTCGGTGCCGTCAACCAGCCCGGTTTCGAAGACCCGGGCCTGCACTTCAAGATCCCGTTCATCATGGACGTGGTGATGTTCGACAAGCGCAATCTGGAATTCGACATGCAGCCGGAGGAAATCCAGGCCGCCGACCAGGTTCGCCTGGTTGTCGATGCCTTCCTGCGGTATCGCATCACCAATCCGTTGCGTTTCTATCAGACCGTGACCAATGAAGCCGGTGCCCAGGCCCGCCTTCGCTCCATCATGGATGACAGCCTGCGCGGCGTGATTGCCTCGATCCCGGCCAATGACGTCATCTCCGGCCAGCGTGCCGAGCTGATGGTGCGGGTGCGCAGTCGGGTGGAAGCCCAGGTGGCGACCCAGGATCTCGGCATTGAAGTCATTGATGTCCGCATCCTGCGGGCCGACCTGCCACAGCAGATCGCCACCCGCGTGTTCGACCGGATGCGCTCGGAGCGTCAGCAGGAAGCTGCCCGTATTCGCGCTGAAGGCGACCAGCAGGCGACGGAAATTCGCGCCGACGCGTCACGTCAGGCCACGATTATCGTGGCTGAAGCGCGCGCCGACTCGGATCGCCTTCGTGGTGCCGGTGATGCACGCCGGAACGAGATCTACGCCCAGGCGTATAATCGTGATGCCGAGTTCTTCACCTTTTACCGCTCAATGCTGGCCTATGAAGAGACCATCATTGACGGCACGCCGATCGTGATCCCGCCGGATTCGGAATTCTTCCGCTATTTCCGGACCCAGGCCGGCGAATAGGCCGACCGGCCTTGTCGCAAGATCGAGCCCGGTACCGCAGCAGCGGGCCGGGCTCTTTCATGTCGGCTTGCCGACGTCCGGCGCATGACGATTGTGTCACCATGGTTGCGGCACACCCTCGCGAGGCGGTATTCACCGTGTTGGAACCTACCCAGCGACACGTCACATCCCTGACACGGCGGATACCCATGCAGCGTTTTCTAGTCCTCACCCTTTCCCTTGCAGCCGCGCTTTTCATGACGGCGATACCGGCGGTCGGGGCCCATCCGGCGCCCGATGGTTTCGCCGATCTGGCCGAGCGCCTGTCACCGGCGGTGGTCAATATCTCCGCGGCGCAGCGGCTCGACAGTGAGGACGGCCTGCCGGAATTCCCCGAAGGCTCGCCGCTGGAACGCTTCAACGATATTTTCGGCAATGCGCCGCGCATCGCCAATTCGCTTGGCTCGGGCTTCATCATCGATGCCTCCGGCATCGTGGTGACCAATAATCACGTCATCGACGGCGCTGATGAGGTCGAGGTGTCCCTGCCGGATGGCCGCGTCTTCCGCGCCGAAGTGGTCGGCATCGACAGCGTGACCGATCTTGCGGTGCTGCGCATGGAGACCGATGAGCCGATGCCATTCGTGGCCTTCGGCGACAGTGATGCAGCCCGGGTCGGCGACTGGGTGATCGCGATCGGCAATCCGTTCGGACTGGGCGGCACGCTGACCGCCGGCGTGGTGTCGGCGCGAGGCCGCGAAGCCGGTGGCCGTTATGACGATTACATCCAGACCGATGTCGCCATCAATACCGGCAATTCCGGCGGCCCGCTGTTCAACATGGATGGCGATGTGGTCGGCGTGAACACGCTGATCCTGTCGCCGACCGGCGCCAGCGTCGGCATTTCCCTGTCCATCCCGTCCAATTTGGCCCGCATTGTCGTCGACCAGCTGGTCGAGTTCGGCGAAACCCGGCGTGGCTGGCTCGGCGTGTCGGTGCAACGGGTGACGGCTGAATTGGCGGAGAGCTTCGAGCTGGCGACACCCCATGGCGCCATTGTGTCGCGGATCGAGGATGACGGTCCGGCTGCGGACAGTGGCCTGCGCACCGGTGATCTGGTGCTGGAATTTGACGGGCGCCGTGTCCGCGACAGCCGCTCCTTCCCGCGCATGGTGGCGGAAAGCGAGATCGGCCGCGAGGTCGAACTCGACATTATCCGCCGTGACCGGCCTATGACGATCAGCATCACCATTGGGGAGCTCTCCGAAGGCGGCGCGGACGGGGAGACGGCAAATGCCGCGGTCGTCGAGCCGGTTCCCGGCAATGGCAACGGCAATGAGGTCATGGGCATGACATTCGGCACGCTGGACACGGCGTCGCGGCGTCGCTTCCGCGTCCACCCGGATGCCGAGGGCGTGCTGGTGACCGAGGTCGATGCCGGCAGTGATGCGGCCGGCAAGGTGCGTCCCGGGGATGTCATCGAGGAGGTCGAGTTCACCCGCGTCGACAGCGTGGCGGCGATCCGTGAGATCATTGCCCGTCATGGCGGCGGACCGGTCCGTTTCCAGATCAATCGCGGCGGCCAATACGTGCTGCAATCGATCCGGCCGTGACCACCTGCCTGCTGATTGCGGGCCCGACTGCAGCCGGCAAGACTGCCCTGTCGCTTGCCGCCGCCGACAAGCTTGGCGGTGAGATCATCAATGCCGATTCCATGCAGGTCTATGCCGGCCTGCCACTGATCACCGCCCAGCCGGACGCTGAAGAGCGCGCCGCGGCGCCGCATCATCTGTTCGGCACCCTTGATCCCGCCGTGCGCTATTCGGTCGGCCAGTGGACAAGCGATGTGCTGGCCCTGATCGCTGATTGCCGTGAGCGCGGCAGGGCGCCGATCCTGGTTGGCGGAACGGGTCTTTATTTCAACGCCCTGACACGCGGATTGGCGCCGGTCCCGGAGATCGGCGAGGCGGCCCGTGCCCGCACCGCTGCCCTGCTGGAGACGGCCGGCCTGTCTGGCCTGCGGGCCGAGGCGCTGCGGCTGGATCCGGTCGCGGCAAACCGCGTTGAAGCGGCCGACCGGCAGCGTCTGATGCGGATCGTGGAGGTCGCTTTCGAGACCGGGCGGCCCCTGAGCGCTTTCCAGGCGGATACGAAGCCGCCACTGGCGACCGATGAGTGGCGCGGCGTGGTGATCGAACCGGATCGCGAAGCGCTCTATGCCCGTATCGATCAGCGCTTTGACCGCATGCTTGCAGCGGGCGCGCTGGACGAGGTGGCCCGTTTCGCCAATCGCAAGCTGGACCCGGAACTGCCCGCCAGCAAGGCGCTCGGCGTTGCGCAACTCCTGGCCCATCTGCGGGGCGAGATGTCACTCGAAGACGCTGTCATTCTCGCCAAGCGGGACAGTCGTCGCTACGCCAAGCGGCAGGGGACATGGTTTCGTAATCAAGCCGCCAGCTGGGCGCGGATAGCTTCCCTTGATCCGGCCACGGCGCGAGACGCTCTGGCCGCCATTCTCGATGGGGAAGCGGAATGACAACATTGTTTGCGAGCGCCGGCGTCGGGCTTGCCTTGGTCCTTGCCGGGCCGGCCCACTCACAGGACCCGGACGATACCGTCGCGGCGATCCTGCAGGCTGATCGTGATTTCGCGGCCATGGCCGCGGAGCAGGGCGCGTCTGCGGCCTTCGTCCACTGGATGGATGCCAGCGAGGGCCGTCTCATTCGCGGCACACCGGACCCGATCATCGGCGCCGAGAATATCGCTCCGCTTTATGCACCGTTCACGGGCGATACCCTGCTGCACTGGCAGCCATCGGAGGGCTTTGCCGGCAGTGGTGATGATTTCGGTGTCACCTGGGGTGTGTGGAGCATCCATAGCGATGGCGACAGCACCTCCGCGCCGGTCGCGCGCGGAACCTATGTCACGGTCTGGCGCCGCAATGCTGACGGCGACTGGCGCGGCCTTCTGGACATGGGCACCGATGACCCGTCCTATCAGCCTGGCCAAACCGGGAGTGAGTCGCCTGATGACGGTGGAGACAACTGAACCGCTTTACACGCGGGATATCGATCTGGACCCCATAAAAACGTGCCGCCTGGCGATTGTCGGATACGGCAATCATGGCCGCTCGCATGCGCTGTGCCTGCGCGATAGCGGGGTGGCAGATATCCGTATCGCGCTGCGTGACGGCTCGCCCTCGCGGGCGAAGGCCGAGGCTGACGGTTTTACCGTGGTCAGCGTGCCCGAGGCGGCGGCTTGGGCAGACGCCATCTCCCTGCTGGCGGCCGACGAGGCGCATCGCCAGATATGGACCGAGGCCATCGCGCCTTTCCGCAAGCCCGGCCAGGCGCTGATCCTGTGTCACGGGTTTTCGATCCATTACGAGCTGATCACCCCGCCCGCCGATGCTGATGTCATTCTCGCCGCCGCCAAGGGGCCGGGCGGGGCCGTGCGTCAGGAGTTCGAGAAGGGCAAGGGGCTGATCGGTTTCTGGGCAGTGCACCAGGACGCGTCGGGCCGGGCCCGCGAGTTGGCGCTGGCCTATCTGGCGGCCATCGGGTCGGGCGAGGTCGGCATTTTCCCGACGACTTTCCGTGAAGAGACCGTGTCGGACCTGTTCGGGGAACAGGTCGTGCTGGTCGGTGGACTGGTCGCCCTGGCCAAGGCGAGTTTCGAGCGTTTGGTTGCAGCGGGTGTCAGCGAGCGCATGGCGTACATCGATTGTGTGCATGAAATCAAATACCTGGCCGATCTGATCCAGTCGCGTGGCATCGCCGGAATGTATGAGGCGATCTCGGACACGGCCGAGTTCGGTGCCCGCCAGATCGAGGGGCGGATCGCTGGGCCGGAGCTCAAATCCGTCTTTGATGCTGCCATGGCAGATATTGAGTCCGACCGGTTTGCGCGCAAATGGGTCGAGACCTATGAGGCCGGTGACGCCATGAAGGCCGAACGGGCCGCCGATCGGGACCTGTCGATCGAGGCCGCCGGCGCTGATTTGCGCAGACGGATTTACGGTGCCACGAAATAGCCAACAAGCCGTGCCACCTGTAATAGGTATATTCAGAACAAGAATCGCGTGCGGGGGCGTGAAATGGCATTCAATCCGGTCAAAGTTCGGCGATATGGCGAACCCAAGGAAGTTGTGGCGCGGGTCTTCGAGGAAGTCGGCGGCATTCCCTCTGTCATGGAGCTGCTCGATCTCAGCCGAACCCGTGTCTATGCGCTGGCCGATCCGGACTCGACCAATGAAATTTCCTACGCCCGCATCGCCAAACTCACCGAGTCCGGGGCCTCGGCCGCGGCGCAGCATCTCGCGGCCCTGGCCGGCGGTATTTTCCTGCCGATCACCAAGGCGGATGACGCCAACTGGCTCGCGCTCGCCGGTGAAGCCAGCCGTCGCAATGCGCGCAACATCTCCGCCATCATGGAAAGCCTGAGCGAAACCGAGCGTTCGCCGGGGCGGATCGACCAGGAAGAAGCACGCGACATCCTCAAAGTGCTCGACGAACAGCTCGGTGTTCTCGCGATCCAGCGCGCCAAACTGGCGGCCATTGCATCCGGCGAAACCGTCGACATGGCCGGCCACCAGGTTGACGGTGAAAACGGCGCTGCGTGATTGCCCGTGGCACAAAGCGTGCTTAGTTAGGGGCCTTGCCGTTTTGACCGGGTCCACGCTTTGTTGAACAGACTGACCGACTTCCTCCTGCGCATGGATGCGCGCGCGGCGCGCGCCGTCGGCGTTTCGGTCGGGCTCTTCGTCATTGTGGCCCTTGTCTTCCTGCTCGGGCGTTTTGTGCTCGATATCGAACCCGGTGCTGCCGGCAGCTGGTTCGAAGCATCGGCAAGCCAATGGTATGCCCTGCCGCTGACCATCCTGGTCTTCACGGTCCTGTCCTTTCTCGGGGCGCCACAGTTTGGATTGATGGCCGCTGCGTTGGTCGCCTTCGGGCCGACGAATGGCGCGATTTATGCCTTCATCGCGACCCAGTGCTCGGCAGCGGTCAATTATGTCGTCGGGCGTTATTTCGGCGCCGATATCCTCAAGCGTTACGGCGGCGACTGGGCCAACAAGATCTCCGACTTCATCGGCCGCAATGGCTTGCTGGCCTCGATGGTGGTGCGCTGGGTCCCGTCCGGTCCTTTCATCGTCGTCAATATGGGTTTCGGCGTGGCGCGGACGCCGTACTGGGCTTTTGCCGTCGGCACGGCGCTGGGGTCGGCACCCAAGATTCTCATCGTTGCGCTGATGGGCGAGAGCATCCGCTCGATGATCACCGGGGGCAGCATCCTGCTGGGCATTGCCTTCGCGGGGGCGGCGCTTGCCTGGATCGGGATCATGCTGGTGGCGCGCATCTGGTTGCGGCGCAATCGGGTGCCGGCTGCGCTGGACGCCGATGACGCCGTCAAAGGGCCGTAATCGGGGCCGACAAGCGTCAAGATCCGCGCAGGTGTCCCAAAGACTGGTAAATCCTGGCCGGTATCAGCTTGAATGCCGGTGCGCCCCTTGCAATCTCGCGCGGAGCATCGCACAAGAAAAACAGTTGCATCGCGGCTTTGCCGCCACACCTTTCGAGATTCAGCGCCCCCATGCTCAACAGCCTTTTCGGTTTGCTCTCCGCGGATATCGCCATCGACCTGGGAACGGCGAATACGCTCGTTTACGTCAAGGGACGCGGTGTCGTGCTCAATGAGCCGTCCGTCGTCGCCTACAAGATCGAGAAGGGCCGCAAGCATGTGCAGGCGGTCGGCGCCGAAGCCAAGCTCATGCTGGGCAAGACACCGGGCAATGTCGAAGCGATCCGGCCGATGCGCGATGGCGTCATCGCCGACTTCGATGTCGCCGAGGAAATGATCAAGCATTTCATCCAGAAAGTGCATAATCGCCGGGCCATGGTCAGTCCGCAGGTCGTGATCTGCGTGCCGTCCGGTGCCACCGCTGTCGAGCGCCGTGCGATCCATGAAAGCGCGCTGGGTGCCGGTGCCCGCAAGGTCTATCTGATCGACGAGCCGATGGCTGCCGCTGTCGGTGCCGGCCTGCCGATCGACGAGCCGACCGGTTCGATGATCGTCGATATTGGTGGTGGCACCACCGAAGTTGCCGTGATGTCGCTGTCGGGTATCGTCTATTCGCGCTCGGTCCGGGTTGGTGGCGACAAGATGGACGAAGCCATCATCAACTATATCCGCCGTTCGGCGAACCTCCTGATCGGTGAGACCTCGGCCGAGCGGATCAAGAAGGAAATCGGTTCCGCCATGCCGCCGGTGAAGGGTGAGGGCCTGTCGCTCGATATCAAGGGCCGTGACCTGATGAACGGCGTGCCGCGCGAAATCGCGGTGACCGAGGCGATGATTGCCGACAGTCTGTCCGAGCCGGTCGAACAGATCGTCGAGGCGGTCAAGCAGGCGCTCGAAGCGACCCCGCCGGAACTGGCGGCGGATATTGTCGACAAGGGTATCGTGCTGACCGGTGGCGGGGCGCTTCTGCGCAATCTCGACACCGAGCTGCGCGAGCGGACCGGCCTGCCGGTCAGTCTTGCCGATGACGCCCTGTCCTGCGTGGTGCTGGGCTGTGGCAAGGCCGTTGAAGACCTTCGGATCTGGCGTCCCATTCTCTCCGAAGCGGTGTAATCTCCTCCCGATCAACGGGGGAGAAGGAGTGAGGCGTTGGCGTCGCGACGCTCGACACGACAGGATGCTGAGCACGGCGTACGCTTTTCGCGAACGCTGTTCATTGCCCTTCTCGTCATTTCCGGCGCGCTGATCGCCTTTGATCGTCCGGCCTCCCGGTCCGCACCTTTTGCCAGTTTCCGAGCCGGTTTCACCGATGTTGCCGCGCCGCTGCTCGATCTGGCCGCCCAGCCCCTGCGCGGGATCAAGAATATCGGCCCCTATTGGCGCCGTCAGGGTGAGCTGGCCGAGGAGAACGCCCAACTCCGCCAGCAATTGATTGAAGCGCGCTACTGGGAAGACCTCGCCTATCGCCAGCGCGACCGGATCGAGGTCTATGAGGACGCGCTGGACGTGGAAAGCGCTGCCATCGAGGACCGGATCGGGGCCTGGACGGTTGCCGATCCGCGCGGGCCTTTCGTGCGCGCCCGCCTCATCGGGCGCGGCAGCGACGCTGGCATCCAGGACGGTTATCCGGTGATCAATCTCTACGGGCTGGTCGGGCGGGTCTACGAGACCGGCCGCCGCTCGGCCCGTGTCCTCCTGCTGACCGACCTCAACAGCCGCGTGCCGGTGATGGCCGATCGCTCCAATGCGCGCGCGATCCTGGTCGGCGATAATTCCGAATTTCCCCGTCTCGACTATGTCGGCCGGGCACCGGATATCGAGGCCGGTGACCGCATCGTCTCATCGGGCGATGACGGCATCCTGCCGCGCGGCCTGCCGGTCGGCGAGGCCGTGGCGACGCGCGAGGGCGGCTGGCGAGTGCGGCTTTATTCCGACCAGGCGCCGGTCGATTTCGTCTGGGTCTGGCCGTACGAACGGGTGACGCCACCGGATCAGGAAATCGAGCCGGTCACGCCAACGCAATTCCCGCCGACAGCGGTTGATGCCGGCGCCAACCAAGACCCGGACGAAGATGCCGACGAAGAAGCCGGCGAGGAACTCGACCGGGCACCGGCGTCTGGCGGCGATGGAAATGCGACGGAGGAGGCCCTGTGAGAAAGCCGACTGAACGCACTTCCCCCTGGCTGGCGGCGACGGGCTGCATCCTCTCTGTCCTGGTGGCGTTGATCGTGCAGGCCTCGCCGACGCGCTTGGTCGATGGGCTGACCATCATGCCGACCTGGACCCTGATGGCGATTTTCCTCTGGTCCGGTGTCCGTCCGCAATTCATGCCGCCGATTGCAGTTTTCGCCATCGGTCTGACCCAGGACCTTTTGACCGGTGCGCCGATGGGCGTGTGGGCGCTGTCCTATCTGGTTGCGATCTCGGTCTTCCGCTTTCGCGGTGAGGACGGCATGCCGCGCGATCTGCCGCCGGTGCTGCTGCGTTTCGGCGCGACCTTGCTGCTGGCGCACGGTATCGCCTTTGCCGCTGGCAGCTTTGCGCTCGAACAGATGGCCGACCTGCAGCCATTGATCATCGAGATCATCGCTTCCATCCTGATGTTCCCGCTTCCGGCCTATCTGGTGCTTCGTCGCCGACGGTCACGCGGTTCCGGCTTCATCGGAGGGTGACGACAAGACCTCATGCGTGCCGACCGACAGGAACAGGATCTGAAATTCACGCGGCGCGCCTTGCTGATGGCAGGCGCGGGCGGCTTGGCCTTTCTCGGTCTTGGCGCGCGCCTGTATTCATTGCAGGTCCTGGAGACCGAGCGCTACCGGCTGATGTCGGAAGACAACCAGTTCAATTTCAATCTCCTGCCACCCTCGCGCGGACGCATCCTGGATCGGTTCGGTGTTGCGGTCGCGGATAACCGCGACAGCTACCGGGTGCTCCTGGTGCCCGAACAGTCGGGCGATGTCGCCTCGGCCCTTGATCGTCTCCAGCCCTTCCTGCCGCTCAGAGATTATGAGCGCGAACGGATCCTGCGGACGGCCCGCAGCCAGCGCAGCTTTCACGCCATCACGGTCGCCGACGATCTCGACTGGCACACTTTTGCCTCGATCAATCTCAATGCGCCGGACCTTGCCGGCGTCACGCCGGATGTCGGCGAAGTCCGCTCCTACACCTATGGCCCCTCATTCGCGCATGTGATCGGCTATGTGCAGCCGCCCAATGACGAGGACATCGCCAATAATCCGCGCGACGCTGAACGTCTGCTGCGGCATCCGGGCTTCCGGGTCGGCAAGACCGGCGTCGAGATCGCGCGGGAGGCGGATCTGCGTGGACAGGCGGGGGCATTGAAGACCGAGGTCAATGCGCGGGGGCGGGTGATCCGCGAACTGCCCGAGCAATCAACCCAGCCGGTTGCGGGGCGCGATGTGGTGCTGACACTGGATGCCGACATCCAGCGCTACGCCCATGAGCGTCTCAATCCGGAAAGCGGGTCGGCGGTGGTGATGGACGTCAATACCGGCGAGTTGATCGCCCTGGTGTCGACACCGAGCTTCGACCCGAACCTCTTCGTTGGCGGGATTTCCTCGGCGGATTATGCGGCGCTCCGTGAGAATGACCACAACCCGCTGTTCCAGAAGTCGATCCAGGGCACGTATCCGCCGGGTTCGACCTTCAAGGCCGTGGTGGCGGCCGCCGCGCTGGAACACGGTGTCGTGCCGCCGACCGAGCGGATCAATTGCACCGGTTCGGTACGGCTGGGAAATCGTGAATTCCACTGCTGGCGACCGCGTGGCCACGGCCCGGTCAATCTGCGTGATGCGGTCAAGACGTCCTGCGATATCTTCTTCTACCAGATCGCCGAACGCCTCGGCATTGATCGCCTGCACGCAATGGCGACCCGCTTCGGGATCGGCGAACAATTCGACATCGGCATTGCCGGGGTACGTCGTGGCACCATGCCCAATCCGGCCTGGAAACGGGCCCGCTATGACCAGGGCTGGTCGACCGGCGACACCTATAACACCGGCATCGGGCAGGGCTTCGTCACCGCATCGCCCTTGCAATTGGCCGTGATGACGGCTCGGGTTGCGTCCGGGCGGGCGGTTTCACCGACACTCTACCGCAATGCGATGATGCCGCCGGCGGCGCATATCGGCGTTGACGACGCGGCGCTCACCAGTGTCCGCGACGGTCTGCGGGCCGTGGTCGAAGAACCCGGCGGCACATCCTACTCGCTTGGCGGCCTCGGTCTTGGCGATATCGAGATGGCCGGAAAAACCGGCACCGCTCAGGTCTATTCGATCACCGCGGCGGAGCGGGAGGCCGGCGTTCGCAGCCAGCAGGACCTGCCCTGGCGCCTGCGCGATCACGGGCTTTTCATGTGTTATGCCCCGGCGGACCGCCCCAAATATGCCTGCGTCGTGGTGATCGAACATGGCGGGGGCTCCTCGGCGGCGACCCGGCCGGCTCGCGACATTCTTCGCCGCGTGGTCGCCCGTGATCCATCAAGCCGGGCCGGCGTGTTTGCCGATGTCGGCAATGCCCGTCCGGGAGGCGCCTGATGGCGGTATTCCGCGAGAGCGTTCCGCGCGACCTTCCCGGCAAGATGATGGAGCTGAACTGGACGCTGGTCCTGCTGCTTGTCCTGCTCGGGGCGGCCGGCGTCGGCATGCTGTACTCGGTCGGCGGCGGCAGCTGGGAGCCGTGGGCGATCAATCATGCTGTCCGGTTTGCGCTCGGCTTTGCCGGCATGATGGTCATTGCGATGTTTCCACCGCGGTTCTGGATGGGGGTGGCCTATCCGGTCTATGTGGTGGCATTGATCCTTCTGGTATTGGTCGAAGTAAATGGTGTGACCATCAACGGGGCGCAGCGTTGGGTCGACCTTGGGCCGATACGCATGCAGCCGGCCGAGATCATGAAGCTGGCGCTGGTTTTGGCCCTGGCCCGCTTCTACCATGACTTGCCGGATGACAAGGTGACGACGATTTCCGGCCTGCTGCCACCCTTGTTGATCATTGGTGCACCTGCCGCCCTGATTGTCGGGCAGCCGGACCTTGGCACGACGCTGTTGCTGGCGGCGACCGGCGTCATGGTCATCTTCATGGCCGGCCTGAGCTGGTGGTTCATACTGGTGGTTGGCGGCGTCGGACTGGCCGGTATCGTCGGTATCGGGCTGTACGGGCTGGAAAACATCCTGGCCGAGTATCAGATGGATCGGGTGCACGCCTTCCTCAACCCGGACTTCGACCCGTTGGGCATCAATTACCACCCCAACCAGGCGGTGATCACGCTCGGTTCCGGCGGGATGACGGGCAAGGGTTTTCTCGAGGGGACCCAGTCGAAACTGGGCTATCTGCCGGAGATGCAGACTGACTACATCTTCACGGCGCTGGGCGAAGAGTTCGGTTTTGTCGGTGGTATTGCCGTGCTGGCAGTGAATGCCCTGATCATGGCCCAGGGCGTGATCATCGCGATCAGCTGCAAATCGCCCTTCCTGCGCCTCATGACGATCGGCGTGATAACGACGTTCGCCTCCTACGTCTTTATCAATATCGGCATGGTGTCGCGCTTGCTGCCCGTGGTCGGTGTGCCGCTGCCGCTGATCTCCTATGGCGGAACCGTTGTGCTGGCGGTGATGGCGGGCTTCGGCCTCATCCTGGGCGCGCACATTCATCGCAATGCCGAACCGCCGCGCGGAGCCGGCCTGTTCGGCTGATCCTGCGCCGCACTGCAACAACGTCGCGCGCTTGACCGGCTGGGCCGGTTGGGGAAGTGTGCGCGGCAATTCAGTAAGGGGTGGACGCGCTTTCGCGTTCAGTTTCAGGGGAGAGTCTCATGGCGGCAACACCAGCCGGTCAGCACGCGCATTGGTCGTCGCGTTTCGCATTCATTCTTGCCGCGGTTGGCTCCGCGGTCGGTCTCGGCAATCTCTGGCGCTTCCCGTTCCAGACGGGTGACAATGGCGGCTCGGCCTTTGTGCTGATCTATATCGGTTGTGTGGCCCTGTTCGCGCTGCCGGTCCTGATGGCTGAAATCGCCATCGGTCGCCACGCCCAGCAATCGGCCATCTCCTCGACCCGCAAAATGGCCCAGGAAGCCGGCAAGTCCGCCAATTGGGCGATTGTCGGTTGGGTCTGTACGGCGGGTGGTTTCCTGATCCTGACCACTTATTCGGTGATCGCCGGCCAGGTCATGGCCTATTCGGCATCCGGCTTTGTCGGCGGTTTCTCGCAGCCTGACGGCGCGAATCTCTTCTACCAGGGTGAGTTCACCCAGCTGGCCTGGCATGCCGGCTTCATGATCATCACTGTGCTGATCGTGGCGCGCGGCCTGAAAGGCGGAATCGAACAGGTTGCGACCATATTGATGCCGCTCTTTTTCGTGATGCTGATCGGCCTGACCATCTATTCGCTGGCCACCGGTGCCGCCTCTGAAGCGATCGCCTACCTGTTCACGCCCGACTTCTCGGCGGTGACCGGGCAGACTTTCGTTGCCGCGCTCGGCCAGGCCTTCTTCTCGGTCTCCGTCGCCTCGGCCATCATGATCACCTACGGCTCCTATCTGTCCAAGGACACCAATATCGGCTCGTCCGCGATCATGATTGCCTCGGCCGATACGCTGGTTGCGCTGATCGCCGGTCTGATGATTTTCCCGATCGTCTTCATGGTGGGTATCGATCCGGCTGCGGGTCTGGGCCTGATCTTCACCGCCCTGCCGGCCGTCTTCGCCGACATGCCCGCAGGCAACATTATCGGTGGCGCCTTCTTTGCCCTGGCCTTCATCGCCGCCATCACCTCCTCGATCTCGCTGCTGGAAGGGACTGTGGCCTTCCTTGAGGAGAACACCTCGTTCTCGCGTCCGACCGCGGCGTGGTTGCTCGGTTTCTTCGCCTTCATGATCGGTGCCGGTGCGGTTTGGTCGTCAGACTTTGGCGGTCTCTTTGTCGACTGGCTGTCGGGCAGCTTCCTGCTTCCGCTTGGCGGTCTGCTGGTGGCGGTGTTTGCCGGCTGGGTGATCCCGCGCTCGCTGATGCGTGACGAGTTGAGCCATGCCTCGAACGGGCTGTTCGCCTTCTTCCACTTCTGTGTGAAGTATATTGTTCCGCCGGCGATCGGCTTCATCCTGCTGTTGGGCCTGGATGCCAAGTTCAATGGCGGCGCCTTCGGCTCGATGCTGGGGCTGGGCTAACCGAACTTGTCGGCAAAGGCGTCGGTCGCGCGCACCAGCGCGTCGACCACGCCCGGCTCGCCGGCCGCATGGCCGGCATCGCCAATCATCTGGAGCCTCGCTCGCGGCCATGCCCGGGCGAGGCTCCAGGCTGTTTGCGGCGGGGTCACAACGTCATATCGACCCTGCACGATGACGCCCGGCAGGTGGTTATAGCGTTCGGCATCCTCGATCAATTCGCCGTCACGCTCGAAGAAGCCCTTGTGAAAGAAGTAGTGGCTTTCCAATCGGGCCAGGGCGTCGGCGCGGACCGGATCGGCCAGTGGGGCTGACGGATCGCCAGTCATCGAGATCAGGGCGCTTTCCCAGCGGGCCCAGGCCAGGGCGTCGGGCCGGCGCCGGATAATGTCCGGTTCGGCCAAGCGTTCGTAATAGGCGCGGATGATGTCACCGCGTTCTTCCGGGCTGAGCGGATCAACCAGGCGCTCCCAGGCGTCCGGGAACAGCATGTTGGCGCCGTCCTTGTAGAACCAGTCGAGCTCGCGCCGGGTGCAGGTGAAGATGCCGCGCAGGATCAGGCCGATACAGCGGTCGGGATGGGCGCGGGCATAGGCCAGCGCCAGCGTTGCACCCCAGGAGCCGCCGAACACGACCCATTTTTCGATCCCCATCGCCACCCGGATGCGTTCGATATCGTCGATCAGGTCAGCGGTGGTGTTGGCCTCCAGCCCGCCATGCGGCGTCGAGCGGCCACAACCACGCTGGTCGAACAGGATGACGCGGTAGCGGCGCGGGTCGAAAAACCGGCGCAGGGCCGGTGAGGCGCCACCGCCAGGACCACCATGCAGGGTGACAACCGGCAGCCCGTCCGGGCGTCCGCATTCCTCGACATAAAGGTCGTGGCCGTCGCCAACCGCCAGTCGCGAAGCCTGCAAGGGCCGGATGGGCGGATAGAGAAGCCGTCGGGAGTAAGAGGCATCCATGGTGGACACTGTGCCGTTAGCCAGTCTTAAACACAATAAACCATAGCCTAGAAGGCCTTCGCTCTGTATCGTCCGTTCCGGTTTGGGGCTGACAATCGATCTTGGGATATTCTGTGTGATGAGCGCATTCCGGCGAGCCGTGCTAGCCATCTGTTTTTGCAGTCTTGCCTCTGCTTGCGCCAGTGCGCCGATATCCATAGCCGCATCGAGTCTGCCGGGCAGTGGAGCCCTGGTCACCCCGGCGCATCGCCAGCTTGACGATGCCGTTGACGATTTTGCCGATCAGCTGGAAGACCGCGGCCTTGTCCGCGAAGCCAGCACCATGGATACGGCCATGCGCTGGATGAACCAGCTGGCCGGCCAGTCGGGTGAGGCCGCGCCGGACGGATTGACCCTTTATCTCCAGGTAGCCGGGATCGATCCTGCTGATATCCAGGCAGTGGACATCATTCGCGCCGACCTCGTGGAAACCTGGCAAGGTGCGGCGGCCATTGACGCCGCTTCGCGCCGCCTGTTGACCACCGAGACGGGTTTGCGCCGGTCCGATGTCACCGATGCACTCGGTGCCGTCGAAACCGCGATGACCCACGCCCAGACCGCGCAATCCGTGTTTGAAGCGGCCTTGCTGGAACTGACCACGCATCATGATGCGGCGGTGCTTGCCGGTCTGCGTGTCGAGCGTGATCTGCTGGCCCTGCGGGTCAATGATCTTCGCGACCGTGCCGACGAGCTGGCGGATCTGCGTCGCCAGATGCGAAACCCGTCGATTTCCTGATGATCCATCCTGATGAGGTGAAAGGCTTTCTCGATCCCGAGGAAGGGCGTGAGCTGGCCGACCTTGCAAAGGCCGCCGGGCGTCTCGGCCCGGTGCTCGAAATCGGGTCCTATTGCGGCAAGTCGGCGCTCTATCTTGGGCCGGCTGCACGCGAGGCCGGAACGATCCTCTACACGCTCGACCATCACCGCGGCTCCGAAGAGCACCAACCGGGCGAGGAATATCACGACCCCGACCTGTTCAACGCCAAGCTCGGTGCAGTCGAAACCCTGCCGGCCCTGCGCGAGACCCTGTTCCGGGGTGAGCTGGAAGACTGTGTGATCCCGCTGGTCGGGCGCTCGGCGGTGATCTCGGCCAACTGGGCCACACCGCTCGGCATGGTCTTCATCGATGGTGGACATTCGATGGACGCCGCCCTGGCCGATTATCGGGGCTGGGCAGGCCGCGTGGTTGCCGGCGGTATCCTGGCGATCCACGATGTCTTTCCCGATCCGGCAGATGGTGGACGACCGCCTTACGAGATCTGGAAACTGGCTTGTGCCTCGGGCCTGTTCGAGAGCGTCAGGCGTACAGGAACGCTGGAAGTTTTGCGGCGGCTCTAGGCGCCGGATACTCCGGCAGGTGATTGGCGACCAGGAGGTCGCTGCCGCGGCTCAATCCCTCGATCGCATCGGCGGCCATGATCAGCGCCCCGGACGTCCAGGACGGGCGTTCGCGCGGCCAGATGATCGATTCCTCGAACTGCCAGCCCATCCAGTAACCGCCATCGCGGGCAATCAAGGGGGCCAGATTGGCAATCAGCTCGCGGGCCTGGTCAGTCTTGCCGACGGCCTGGCACGCCATGGCCAGTTCGGCGGTTTCGGCGGCCGTCACCCAGGGCTCGTGCGAGACGCAGCGACATCCCAGGCCCGGCTCCACAAACTCTGTCCAACGCGCGTAGAGCCGGGCGCGACCGATATCGGTCGGCAGGACACCGGCGAGGGCGGGATAATACCAGTCCATCGCGAAGCCTCGGCGGTCGGTGCCCCTGCGGTCAAACCGGGCGTCATTCTCGCGCAGCGCCGCGCCGATCCGGCGCCGGGCTTCAAGCCAGGCCTCGACCGGTTTGCCAAGGCGGCGCCCCATCAGGCAGGCGCATTCCAGTGCCTTGTAGAGGCTGGCATTGCCGGCTCGTAAACTGTCGATCTCGGTCAGGGTCTGTTCGTCGCCGCGGGCGCGCCAGACAATGTCGCCATGGGCGGTCTGGTGGGCGAGCACGAATTCCATCGCTGCTTCGATCATCGGCCAGTAGCGCGGCAGGGTGTCGAGTGCTTTCAGGGCCAAAAGGCTGCGCAACACGGTGACCGCGACATAGCCCGTGAAATTGGTGTCCCGCGCGGTTTTTGGTGTACCCGGAACCAGGCGCCGGTTGGCATCATCCAGCGGTACCGAGGCGCCCAGATCACCGGTCCAGCCGCCATCGGCCTCCTGGCGATCCATCAGGGCGGTGAGGGCGCGCAGGGTCTCGGTTTCGCGGCCGGCGATGGCCAGCCCCATTGTCGCTTCACCGTGATTCCAGGCATCCCACACACCCGCCTCGATCCACGGGATGGTGCCGTCGGTACGTTGCAGCGTGGCGATATGGTCGGCGCAGGCCCGGATATCGACCAGTTGGCTCATCAGCTTGTCTTCCTGAAATACATGACGACGGACTTGCCCAAGGCCGGATCCAGAACCCATTCCATCGCCCGCGTCAGCCAGGGGCGCTTGATCAGGTCCCATTCCAGGAAACGTCGATAAAGGGCAACCAGGCGGCTGTCTTCCTGCTTGTCCCAAAGCGCACAGCGCAGCCACCAATAGGGGCTGTGCAGGGCGTGCGCCCAATGCCGGTGGAAGCGGCGAAACCCGTGTTTTTCCACATCGCGCCGCAAACCGTCGGAGCGGAAGATGCGGACATGGCCGCCCGGTGAGTTCTGGTATCCCACCGACAACCACCAGCAGATCGCCTCGGTCCAGTAGCGCGGAACCGAGGCTGCGAAAATGCCGTCGGGCTTCAGAACCCGGCGGATCTCGGCGAGGAAAAGTTCGGGGTCGGGTACGTGTTCCAGCACCTCCGAACAGATCACGCGATCAAACGTATTGTCGGGGAAGGGCAGTTTCTCGCCGGTTCCTGCCGTCAGAACGGCATTGCGCAGCGGCGAGGCGGGGTCGGGCGGCGGCAGTTCAAAAAACTTGTCCAGCGCGATGACGACGTCCTCGTAACATAAATCCAACCCGACCGCGGTGACCGGGGTCTCGTCCCAATAAAGCCCGTGCAGGTGGCGACCCTGGCCGCAGCCCAGATCAAGTACGCGCATGCCTGGCTGGAGCGCCAGGTAGTCGGTCCGGATGGTTTGCATCGATCAGGTCCTGCCCTGTTCGGCCAGCGCCTCGACATAAAGATGTGAGGCGGCAAGGGCGTGTTTCGACCAGTCGAATTCCTGGCGCGCACGGATGGCGGCCTGCTCGCCCAGCTGGCGCGCGGCGTTCGGGTCATCGAGCAGGCGGGCCAGATTTGCGGCCATCGCGCCGGCATCACCGGCTGGTGAGACAAGGCCGGCTTCTCCGACCACTTCCGGCAGGGCGCCGCCATCGCTGGCGACCACGGCCGCGCCGCAAGCCATGGCTTCGGCGGCGGGAAAGCCGAAGCCTTCAAACCGGGCCGGGCAGGCGACGATATGGGCGCGGTGGTAGAGCGCGGCGACTTCGGCCCGTGTCAGGTCGGAGGAGGTGGTCACCCGGTCGGACAGGCCGTGTGTGGCCAGCATCCGCTTGGCCGGACCGTCGCGCAGCGTGCCGATAATGTGCAGCCGTGCCGCCGGCCGCGCTGCGGCGACCCGCGCCAGCGCTTCAATCAGCACGTCCAACCCCTTGATCGGCACGTCGGCACTGGCGGTGGTCACGATCAGCCCGGTTTCGCGCGGTACCGCGTTGTCCGGCCGGAATGTGCCATGGTCGAGCCCGTTGAAGGCCACCCGCACGCGTTCAGCATCGACACCATAGCGTTGAGCGTGGGTCTGGCGCGCGGCGTCAGAGACGGCCAGGTGCCGGGGCAGGGCCCGGGCCGTCTTGGCCTGCATGCCGATGAAGCGATACCAGCGCCGCGTCAAAAGCCGTTCCCACCATTTGCGTCCGGCCGCGATCGCATAATCGCGGTCGATTGCGATCGGGTGATGCAGTGTCGTGATCACCGGAATGCGGGCATTGATGCGCAACATCGGTGTGGCAAGGGTCTGGTTGTCATGGATGACATCGAACTCGCCTTCATGAGCTTTCACGAAGCGTTCGAGCCGGCGTCCGAAGGCGTAGAGCTCGCCGAAGGCGCCGGAATTGTGCGCCAGCCATTCTGACAGGTCGGCCCAGGATGTGAGGTGGCGGGGGCGCAAGGCGAGGAAGGCGTTGGCTTCGGCAAACAGGTCCAGGGAGGGCAGTTCGTGCAGCGTGATCCCTGGGTCGAGCTCGGGATAGGGCGGACCCGAGGCGACCGAGACCTGATGTCCGAGCGCGGTCAGTGACCGTGTCAGCTCGCGAAGATAGACACCCTGTCCGCCGACATGGGGATGCGAACGATAGCCGGTGACAAGAACGCGCAGCGGTCGGACCGGCGTGTCGTCACTCTCCTTTTCCATCGGTGTGGAAACAAGGCTATGTCCATCCATGACGCGTGATTCCGGCAGTGGCAATTGAACGGCGAACCTATAGAAGTGAACATTGTTCGCCAAGCGCGTCTTGCCGGAAATGCGGCGCTGCAGCGAAGCCGGACCCGAGGGGCGTTTCCCGGGGGCGGGCCGACAGGATGATGGAATGGTGAAACCAACAGCCCTGCGCTTTGCGACCTATTACGGCGCCTTCTATCTGATGTTCGGCGCCTTCCTGCCCTACTTCCCGCGCTGGCTGGACGGGCGCGGCCTGTCGCCGGAATGGATCGGCTGGATCCTGGCGGCCGGCATGATCGGGCGCACCCTGGTCTCGCCGATCGGTGCGCGCTGGGCTGACCGGGCGGTGCGCCATCGTGATCCCATTCTCGCTTTTGCGATTGGAAGCGTGATTGTCTTTGCGCTGCACCTGCCGGTCTCGACGCCCTGGGTCTTGCTGATCCTGTCCTTTGCCACCGGGGCGCTGGTGTTTGGCCAGATCCCGGTGACTGACGCCTTCGCCATCCGGGCGGCGCGTGACCATGCGTTCGAGTTCGGTCCGGTCCGCGCCTTCGGGTCGGCCCTGTTCATTGTGGCCAATTTCACCGCCGGGGCGCTGATCGACCGGACCGGGACGGAAAGTGTGTTGGCCTGGATGATCATCGCCGGCGGCTTGATGGCGCTGGCGGCAGCCTGGTTGCCGCCGGGGCACCGCCCGACGGCATACATACCGCGCCCGGACGAGTGGAAACGCCTGGCCCGCCTGCTCGCCGGGCCGCTGGGTCTGGCGCTGGCGGCCTCCGCCCTGACCCAGTCCGGTCATGCCTTCTACTACGTCGTGTCCGCCAATGCCTGGTCGGCGGCCGGGATCAGCGGTGCCATGATTGGTGCGCTGTGGGCCTTTGCGGTGGCCTTCGAAATCGCCTTCCTGTGGCTGTCCGGGCGTGGATTTCTGGGCCGGCTCAGCCCGGCCAAACTGATGATGATCGGCGGCGCGGCCTCGCTGGTGCGCTGGGGATTGACGGCGCTGTCACCACCACTCTGGGCCTTGTTTCCGCTGCAGGCCTTGCACGCACTCACCTTCGCCGCCACCTATGTCGGCTTCCTGCGCTTTACGGCGCAGGACATGCCGGACGACCAGACGGCCTTGTCACAAGGCCTCAATTCCGCCTTGTCCGGCGGGATCATACTGGCAGCGATGTCGACCGTGTCGGGCTATGCCTTCGCGCAATTCGGCATAGCCGGTTTCGCGTTCATGATGCTGCCGGGGCTGTTGGGACTGGGTGCGGCCTTTTTGTTGCATCATGTTTCTTCACTCCCGCCGCAGAAAGATATCGACTAGGATCGGGGCCATGAGGGGAATGCGGGACGAATCATCGGCGAGCGCCGAACTGGTTGTGCGCGAGCAAGGCGGCCGCACGATCCTTGAACCCCATGGCGATTGGGTCGTCGACACCATCGGGCGGCATGACAGCGCAATCCGCGCTGTTGAAACCTCCAATGATCCCTGTGACATCATTGTCGATCTCACCCATCTCGGCCGGGTCGATACGGCGGGCGCTTATCTACTGGGGCGCGCCACGCGGCGCTGCCCGACACCCGATGCGGATTTTCATTTTGTCGGCATCCACCGCACCGCCCGTCGCCTGATCGAGGAAGTGCGGTTGCGCACCCAGGTTTGCGGCCCTGAAGAGGTCCGGACCTTCGGTTTCATGAAGGCGATGGCGCGGATCGGGGCCGGGCTGGAAGCCGCCTATCAGGAAGCGGTCGACACGTTTGCCTTTTTCGGCAAGACATTGACCACCGGTCTGACGTGTTTCGTCCAGCCTTGGCGTTTTCGTCTCACACCGACCGTCTGGGCCATGGAGGAGGTCGGTGTCAACGCGCTGCCGATCGTCGCCGTCCTGTCGTTTTTTATCGGTGCCGTGGTTGCCTTCATGGGCGCCAACCTGTTGCAAAGCGTCGGTTTCTCCGTGTTTACGGTGGAATTGGTGGGGATTTCGGTGTTGCGCGAATTTGGCGTGCTGATCACCGCCATCATGTTGGCCGGCCGCTCTGACAGTGCCTTCACCGCCTCGATCGGGGCCATGAAGATGCAACAGGAAGTCGACGCCATGCGCGTGCTCGGCCTTGATCCGTTTGAAGCGCTGGTCCTGCCGCGCGTCGTCGCCTGTGTGCTGATGGCGCCCTTGTTGACCTTCGGGGCCATGGTGGCAGGGATTTTCGGTGGCATGCTGGTCGCCTGGACGGCGCAGGATATCTCACCGGCGCTCTTTTTCACGCGCCTACATTCCGAACTGGATATCAGTCATTTCTGGGTCGGCATGTCGAAAGCGCCGGTCTTCGGCCTGGTCGTCGCGATCATCGGCTGTCGTCAGGGCATGCAGGTGCAGGGCGATGTCGAGTCGCTCGGTCGCCGCGTGACCGCCTCCGTCGTGCAGTCGATCTTTGCAGTGATCGTGCTCGAAGCCCTGTTTGCCATGATGTATCTGGAGTTGGGGATTTGAGCGACGACATCCTCATATCGGTGCGCAATCTGCGCAGCGCCTTCGGGCCTCATGTGGTGCATGAGCATCTCGATCTCGATATCCGGCGTGGCGAAATTCTGGGCATTGTCGGCGGCTCCGGCACCGGCAAGACCGTATTGCTCAACACCATTCTCGGCCTCAAACAGCCCGAGGGTGGCGAAATCCTGCTCAATGGCCAACGCCTGGCGGAGATGTCGGAGCGTGAGCGCCGGCAGATCGATAGCCGCCTCGGCGTCCTGTTCCAGAACGGTGCCCTGTTCACCTCGCTTTCCGTGCTCGAAAACGTGATGGCGCCGCTGCGCGAACACATCGATATGCCGGTCTCGCTGATGGAAGAGATCGCCGGCATGAAGATTGGCCTGGCCGGTCTCGACCCGAGCGCGGCTGACCGTTTCCCGTCGGAATTGTCGGGCGGTATGCGCAAGCGTGCCGCCCTGGCGCGCGCGCTGGCGCTGGACCCGGAAATCCTGTTCCTCGACGAACCGACCGCTGGTCTCGATCCGATTGGCGCGGCGGCCTTCGACAATCTCATCCTGGAATTGTCGCAGGCGCTGGGCCTGACTGTGGTCATGATCACACACGACCTCGACAGTCTGTACTCGATTTGCGACCGGGTGGCCGTTTTGGCCGACAAGCGGGTTGAAGCGGTGGCGCCAATCAGGGACTTGTTGAACAACCCGCACCCTTGGATCAAGGAATACTTCCACGGACCGCGCGGTCGCGCCGCGCTGGCCGGCAAGGAGAATTAGGACATGGAAACCAAAGCCCATCACGCCCTGGTCGGCCTGTTCGCGGTACTCCTTCTGGCGGCTGGCGGCTTCTTCGCCCTGTGGCTCGGCAAGGTCTCCTTCGACGAGGACTATGCCGTCTATGACATCGTGTTCGACGGCCCGGTGCGCGGCTTGCGCGAAAGCGGGGAGGTCCGCTTCAACGGCATCCAGGTCGGCGAGGTGACCGAGCTGGAGCTGGATGATCAGAGCCGGGTTATTGCGCGCATCCAGGTGCTCGCCCAGACACCGGTCCGGGTCGACAGTTTCGCCCAGCTCGAGCCGCAGGGCCTGACCGGCCTGTCCTATATCCTGATCACCGGTGGCACGCCGGAGGCAGAGCGCCTGCGCAGCGAGGCCGGTCGGCCGCCGCCGCGCATCTTCGCGCGTCGGGCGCAGCTGGAAGGTCTGGTTGAAGGGTCCGAAGATGTGCTTGATGCGGCCCAGACAGCCCTGTTCCGGCTGACGGCCCTGCTCAGCGAGCAGAATGTCGGTGAGGTCTCGGCAACCCTGACCAATCTGCGCGAGATTACCGAGCGTCTGTCCGAGGAAGAGGCGTTGATCGCGGACATGCGTCGCACCTTGGGCAGTATTGATACGGCCGCTCAGGACATGTCGGAAGCTGCGGCCTCGCTGCAGCAATTCGGTGTCACGGCCGAAGCCTTCCTCAACAATGAGATGACGCTGGCCACCAATGAGACGACGCTTGCTGCCATGGCAGTGAACCAGGCGGCGGCGGATACCAACCAGATCGTCCTGACCCTGCAACCGGCGCTGGAAAGCCTCGCCGACAGTGGCATCGAGGACCTCAACCGGACACTCTCCGACTTGCGGCGCGTCGTCGCTTCGCTCGAGCGGATCACGTCGGAAGTTGAAAGCAATCCGGGCGGCTTCATTGCCGGAGCGCCCCGGGAAACCGTGGAGGTGCCGCAATGAGCGGATCCCGCTATATCCGAGCCGCCCTGGCCGGGCTGACCGCCTTGTCGGTGTCGGCCTGTGTCTCTCTGTTGCCCGAGTCCGAGCCGGTCAATGTCTATCGCTTGTCATCACCGGAACCGGCCGAACTGGCGGGCGAGAACTGGGTGATCATCGAGATCGATACGCCGAATGCGCCGCGAGGCCTGTCCGGCGACCAGATCGCGATCATGCAGGACGGGGTCAGCCTCGCCTATATCAGCGGCGCGCGCTGGATTTCGCCGGCGCCGCGTCTGCTGCAAACATTGGTGATTGATACTTTCAACGCCAACAATAACCAGCTCGCCCCGACCCGGGCCGATGACGGTGTTCGCGCCGATTATGAGCTGCGTCTGGACATGCAGGAGTTCGAGGCTGTCTATGATCGCGGCGTCGATGCGCCGCCGCTGGTGCGCGTGCGTATCGCTGCGCGCCTGGTTGCCGAACATGGCCGTCGTTTTGCCGGCGCTCGTGTCGTCACTGCGGACGTGCGAGCCAGCGCCAACCGGACCTCAAGCATCGTCGCCGCTTTCGACCAGGCAACACGACAAGCCAGTCAGGAAATCGCCGATTGGACGGCGAGCCGAACGGCACCGGCTGGCAACTGACCGGTCGCGACTTCAGTCAGGTCGAGTGATCCAGCGCAGCTCAGTTCTCGTCAGAGCCGTCGCCATCCTTGGGCGCGCGGCGGCCGCGTTTCGGGGCCGGGGCGTCGTCCTCGTCGGGCATGGATGAGAGCAAGTCCTTCCAGCGCCAACCCGGCTCGCTGCTGGCGCCGCTGCTGCGCCGTCCACCACGTTCGGGGAAACCGACCGCATTGTCGGCACGCGGCTGGGTCGAGGCTTCGGAATGGCCGAGCGGGCGCTTCATGTCATCGTCATCGGAGACGGCGTCGCTGTCCGTGTCGGTCGGCTGGGCCGGTTCGGATGCGGAACGGCGTGACTTGCGTCCGGCCAGAGGGTCGGGCAGTTCGTTGGTGCCGAGGTCCGGCGCCCGGCGTCCGCCGGCGACCGAACCCATGCGCAGCATGAAGTCCGACAGCAATTCATAGTTCTGGCGGATGCGCGCCTGGAAGGCGGCATCGATTTCCTGGGCTTCCTCGGCCGCGGCCATGGCCGCCGCATTGAGGCCTTCCAGTCCGCGGCGCAGCGTGTCGGCAGCCTCTTGGGCGCGATCACGCGCCATGCCGGGCATTTCCGCCAGGCGTTCGGTCATGGCATCAATATGACGTTCGACGGTCTGGGTTTCCGAGCGGGCCGTTGCCAATACGGACTCGAGCCGGCGGCGTACCGAGTCGGCGGCTTCGTCGGCAGCGACCGAGGCGCGCTTGGTCAGCTTGTCGGCTTCGGCGAGGCGCAATTCGAAGGCCTCATCGGACCGGCGGGCGGCCTCATAGGCGGCCTCATTGGTCTGTTCGACCTTGCTGGCGACGATATCGGCCTGGGCTTCGATCGCTTCGATGGCGGCATCAGAGACCGACTTTGCCTCCTGCGCCGACGCGATCAGGCGCGCCAATGCCGACTCGTGTTCCTGGGCCGCGCTTTCGGTTTCGGCCCGGACGCGGCCGGCCATGCCATCAGCCCGTTCAATCGCGGCCTCCACGGCTTCGCGGAAGGCGACCGCCCCGTTCGACGCGGCGGAGTTGAGCGCATCAGCGCCATCGCGTGCGGTCGAGGCCATGACTTCCAGCTCAGCCTTGTGGAAGTCGAGGGCGGCGGCAATCTTTTCCTGTTCCTTGCGCAGGGCTTCGCCGGCATCGGCGAGGCGTTGGCGGTGCTTCACATAGGCGGCATCGAGGTTTTCCGAACGCTCCTTGAGACCGTCGGACAGCTCGCGCAAATGCGTGGTGCGCTCGGAAATGACCAGGGCGGCGGCATCGCTGCGCTCGGTGACGGCGCTGCCGGCCGAGTTGAGGTCTTCGACGCTGGCGCGGATGCGACGTTCGCTGTCGGAGGCCTGGCTGGCCGCCAGTTCGGCGGCGGCGGCGACCATTTTGGACTGGTCGGAAATCGCCGCTGCGATCAGGGCCGCCTTGTCGTCGAGCGATTCCGACACTTCGCCGAGACGCAAGCGTTCGGTGCGCAGGCCCTTGAGCAGGTGTTCGGTCCGGTCGCGGGCATCAGTGGCGGATTGTTCCAGCGATTCCGCGTGATGGCTGATCACCTCTTCCATCGCCGCGAGGCGGGCGAGGGCGCTCTCCAGCGCCGAATTGATGCGTTCAACCTCGCCGGACACGGCGTCCGACAGGGTCTGGACCTCGTGGCGGGCATATTGCGCCGGTTCGGCGAGCTTGCGGATGGCCAGTTCGACACGGCGGGTATTGGCCGAGCTGCGAACGATCTCGCGCGCCATCATGCCGGCGATGATGAAGATCAGGGCGGGCAGGAGGGCGAAAACCGACAGGCCGGTCAGCTGGCCGAAGCTGTAGCGACCCAGCGCGTCAAGCGACTGAATGCCGAGATAGGCCCACAGATAGGCGCTGGCGCCGCCGACCCAGCACAGGGCAAAACAATTGCCCAGCCAGACCAGCCAATTGCCGCCGCGCGGCGGCGCCTCGGCCGAATTGGCTTCCGGTGCGGCGGGCGCGGTCAGCGCCTTGCTGCCGGTCTCGGCAATCGGCGTTGTGCTGTCCTCGTCGGCCATGGTCATCTCCGCGAGTTCGATCTTGTGGTCGTGTCTGGTCTCGGTCATTTCGGGCCTGGCTGGCTGCAATCGGCCTCCGGCCAGCGCGCGCGCACGCCTGCCGGAGCTGGATATTATGACAGAGAATAGGGGGAGATGCGCGCGAGGCACACAGATAATCTATGCAAATTCAATATTTGCAGCGGAAAGGTCGTGTGGATTGACGGCGGATCGGGCGTGTCAGCTGTTGTAGATCAACGGTGGCGACAGCAATTCCGGCGTCTCGCGCGGGTCGCGGATCGGCATCCACTGGGCGCAGCCATCGCCGCGGGCGGGAACCCAGCCGGACTTGCCATCGGAACCGTTTACCAACAACACCGCTTCGCGGTATTCGGCCGGACGCGCGGTCGGATCAGTGCCGCAGTGTGCGGACCCTGACGCCTCGATCCCGATCGAGGACAGGGCCATGACGGCGAACCATTCGATGAGCGCGATAAGAAACTCGACCATTTCAGGGGCGTCCCCGGATCCTGAATGTGTTGAACATGTGCCTAGTACCTGCATACGGTGAGGGCAATTCACGAAACATGGGAAGTTCGTGAAGACTTGGTAAGAAGATGGCAAAAATGGGGCGACGCCCCGCGGGGGCAGGCATGGACGAGGCCAGTGAGAGCGAGGAAGCGGGCGTCCTGATCATGCTCGGCCTCACCGTCTTCGGCCTGCTGTTCGCCAACCTGGCCGGCTTTGCCCATGTCTGGCCAGCTGCCGACATCCTGCCGCTGCAAACCGCGGACCCCGGTCCGGCCGACCGTGTGGTGTGGTGGCTTGGCCAGACATTTGCCGCCTGGGTGTTCAACATATTGCTGCTCGTCCTGTTCGGTTCAGCCCTGGCGCTGGGCCTGGATGTCGGCGGGCGCGGTTCGCTCGGCTGGATGTGCCTGCTCGGTCTGATGGCGGCCTATCTGTTCTGGCATGGCGAGCTTTTGACCGTAATGGCGCTGGCCGGCATGATTGCGCGTCCGATGCAGGCGCTGCAGCCGGCGACCCGCTGGATGACTCTCGGCGCATTGATTGGCGGGTCTTTCCTGATCCTGCTCGCCGGCGCGGGGATCACCGCCTTGCTGCCGGACACGATGGCTCTGGCGGACCTGCTGGGCCTCGACAGCAGCCGGATCGCCGCCATCGAGGCGAGCCATCAGGCCGGCTTCCTGGCGCGCTTGCCGGGCAATATGGCGACCGCCCTCCAGTTCCACATGGTCGAGATGTTCTTTCTGGGCGGCGGCGTTTTGGGATTTGTCTTGCTGGGCATGGAGTTGGTCGAGCGCGGTTTCTGGTCGGGACGCTGGCCGGTCATGCCGCTGGTTCTCAGCGCCGCGGTCGCGCTCGGCATCGGCCTGCCGCTCAATGGCTGGGCGGCCTTGCACGCACTGAGTACCGATTTCGCGCCGTCACAGACCGGTCAGGGCGTGGCGGCACACGCCACCGGGGCGATGCTGACGGCCTGGGGCTATGCGGCGCTGGTGGTTTTGGCGGTCCGGTTTCGGCTCGGAGAGGCGTTGCAGCTATTGCTCATCCGGGCCGGCCATCTCTGGCTCAGTGTCGTGGTCGGCCAGATCATCGTGCTGACCCTGATCTTTTCCGGCCTGCCGGGTGTGGCCCTGTTTGGCCGGATCGGCCCGCTTGGCCTGTTCGCCATGGGGATCGGACTCGCCCTTGTGCAAGCCGGACTGATTTGGCTGTGTGACCGCCATTTGCGGGTCGGCCCGGTTGAATGGGCGTTGGAGGGCTTGGCCCATCGCCGCTTCGCGCGGCTGCGGCGCTAGTTTTCCGCGTCGGGCTGCCGCTCCGGCGCCGCAGCGTCGAAAGCCGGCAGGGCGCGGCAGGCGGCGTCCGCCGCTGCAAGAGCAGGCCAGTCGGCCATGTCGAGACCCCATCGGCGGGCATTATAGGCCTGCGGAACCAGATAGATGTCAGCCAGACCCGGCCGCTGGCCGCCGAGATACTCACCGGTTCGCGGCGCCGCCCTGACCAAGGTCTCGAGGGCGTCCAAGCCGGACGTCATCCAGCGTTGCGCCCAGGCCTTCATGCCATCGGGGCCCTGGCCGAGATCGCCGGCGACGGCTTTCAGGACGCGCAAATTCTGCAGCGGGTGGATGTCGCAGCCGATGATCGACGCCCAGCCGCGGAGCCGGCAGCGTTCGGCGGCGTCGCGCGGCAGGAAGGCAGGGTCGGGCCAGGTTTCGTCGATCCATTCGAGGATGGCGGGCGATTGCAGCAGGCGGTCGCCCTCATGTTCGAGCACCGGCACCAGGCCCTGTGGCTGGATGGCGAGCCAGTCGGCGCCCGCCTGTTCGCCCTCTTTCAGATTGACCGCCACTTGTTCGTAGGAAACGTCCTTCAGATTGAGCGCGATGCGAAGCCGGTAAGCGGCGCTTGAGCGCCAATAGCCGTAGAGTGTCGTGGTCATGGCGCTGCTAGCTCCGTTCGGTGAGGGCAAAATCGAGCGGTGGCAGGCCGTCGATCCGCGCCGCAACCGTGTCGCCGGGATGCAGTGCGCTGACGCCGGCCGGTGTGCCAGTGAAGATGAGGTCGCCCGCGCCCAGGGTGAAATAGCGGCTGAGTTCGGCGAGCAGTGCCGCCGGAGGCAGGATCATCTGTTCGAGATAACCGGACTGGCGCATGCCGCCATTGACCGACAGGCTGATCGTGCCGGTTGCGGGCGGCGGGCCGAGTTTGAGTTTGCCCATCGGGGCCGAGGCATCAAAACCCTTGGCGATTTCCCACGGGGCCGACTTGGCCTTGAGCCGGGACTGGAGATCGCGCTTGGTCAGGTCGACACCGGTACCGCAGGCGATGATGGCACCGCCTTCGCCGAGGGCGAGGACCAGCTCGACTTCATGGTGCAGGTCCGCGGTTTCGGTCGGGTAGGGCAGGCTGGCCGCTGTCGATATGGCGCTGGCCGGTTTGGTAAAGAAGATCGCCTCGGCGGCTTCGCCCATTTCCTTGGCATGATCGGCGTAATTGCGGCCGATGCAGAATATCCGGGCGACCGGAAAGGTCCGGCTGTCGCCATCAATGGCAAGTCGGGGCGGGGCGGGGGCAGCTATGAGATCCGTCATGCGCTATCGATAGCCGAACCGGTGGCGCGCCGTCGAGCCAACAAACGCCTTGCAGCTGCCGCCGGCATCCGGCACCTCATGGGCATGACCGATCCGAACGCCACCCCGCCTGCACTGAGCCTGCGCGATTTCATGCCCTATTGTCTTGCCGTGACCTCCAATCAGGTCAGCCGCCTGGTGGCGCGTGCCTATCAGGACCGGTTCGGGCTGACGATCTGGGAATGGCGCGTCATTGCCTTGCTGGGAGAGGCAGAACCGATGACGGCGCAATCCCTGTCCGACATTGCCGCGATGGACAAGGTGTCGGTGAGCCGGGCCGTGAAGGCACTGGTGGGCCGCGGTCTCGTCGACCGGGCCGAGCGCAAGGCGGACCGGCGTTCGCGCGATCTTCGCCTGACCGCGGCCGGTCACCAGATTTATCGCGAGATCACGCCGGTGGCGCTGGGCGCTGAAGCCGATCTCCTGACCGGGCTCGATGAAGCCGAGATCGCGGTGCTGGCTGTTGTGCTCGACAAGCTGCGCCATCGCGCCGCTGAACTGTTGTCCGCCCCGACCCCTGACTAGGCGACGCGGCTCGGCGGGCGGGCCGCAGCGGCAATGCGTCCGGCTGCCAGCATGGCCAGGATTGTCGACAGGGCGAAACAGAAGGCGCCGATCAGTGGTCTCGCTTCGAGCAGGAGATTGCCACGCAGGCTGAACACGACCAGCGCGATCACCAGCACATCGGCCATCGACCATTTTCCCAACCGCTCCAGCCATCGCAGCGCGCGAGGTTCAGTGACGGCGTCTGACGCCGGGTGGGATAGTTGCAATCGCCACATCCAGCCGAGCTTGGCGAAGGGAAAGCCGACCGAGAAGGTCAGCACCGTCAGCGCGAGCAACCATTCCTGTGCGCTGAGCAGCGACAGGCCGAGCGACAGGATGGAGTGAGCGTCACCCCAGAGGCCGAGATGTCGTGTTTCCAGTGCCGGAAGTGTCAATCCGGGCACGAGCAGGACGCTGGCGAGAAGCAGCAATCCGGTCGCCAGGGAATCGGGTCGGGAGTTATTTCGCGCCACCATTCATCATACCAGCGCGAGGAAGGAGGCCAAAAAACGGCAGATCGCGCAGATTTGCGGCACCCGCTACCGCAGCCTCCGACGGCGCTATACTTGAAATTTTTGCGGCAACCGGCATTCAGTATTTACTTTTCAGGAACAGTTTTTGGCTCACCGCCATGGTAATTGGATATTACAAGTATTGGTAATATCCAATTACCCGGACGAAAGTCGTGGTTAATACCCATCCCCTAGGTGGACCCCATACGCCGCACTGCGGTGACATAGGAACAGGACGGGGTGTCCCCAATGCACAAAATCATTTTGCCGGCTCTGGCCGGCCTTCTCATGACAACGCCAGCCATGGCCGAGACGACGCAGCGCGATCTGGAAGTGATCGGTCGCGCACTGGGCTTTGTTGAAGGCGCCAGCGGTTCCGACCGCACCGTCGCGATCGTGTTCGATCCGGCCAGCGAAGGCGAAGCGCAGGCGCTCGCGTCTGCGATGTCCGGCGGCCTTTCGGCGGGCCGGGTCACGCTCAATGCTCGCCTTGTCCCGATGGCTGACACGGGTTCGATCAGCGGCGCTGACGCGGCTGTCCTGCTCGGTTCGGCTGCCGGCGATGCCGGCGTCTTCGGTGCCGCAAGCTCCGCAGGCGTGATGACCGTGTCCACCGATATGAGCTGTGTCGAAAGCGCTCGTTGCGTGATGGGCGTCCAGAGCGCGCCGTCCGTGCGCATCGTGGTCAATCGCGGCGCGTCCGACAGCTCGTCGGTCTCCTTCGCCGCCGCCTTCGCCATGATGATTGAAGAAATCTAAGCGTAATCCGAGATTTGAGAGAGTAGCTACCATGAAGACCCAATTCCTCACGACGTCGATCTCGGTGCTTGCGCTGAGCGTCGGTTTCTCCGCCGCGACTGCTGCCCAGTCGCTCGACTATACCGCCATGAGCGACCTGTTCGGCGAGCCGGTGACCGCTGGCGCCACGGGTGCGCCGCAGCGCGCTTCCGACGTTCCTGCGACGATGATCATCATCACCCAGGACGATATCGAGCGTTTCCCGGAGTACGATATTCCGGGCATCCTGCGCCACTATGCCGGTATTGATTACAACCGCTATGGTTATGGCGATGGCCAGATCTCGATCCGCGGCGCCGCCACCCCGTATTCGCCGCGCCTGCTGGTGCTGGTGAATGGCCGTGAAGTCTATCTCGACAGCTATGGCTATACCGCTTGGTCGACGCTTCCGGTCCAGCTTGAGGAAATCCAGCAGATCGAAGTCGTCAAGGGTGCCCAGTCGGCTCTCTACGGCTTCAATGCGGTGTCCGGTGTGGTCAATATCATCACCCGCAACCCGCAGCATGGCGACTACGCCACGGCGCGCGTGAATGTCGAAACCGATGGCGGTTTCAACGCCGCCTTCGTGGCGGCACGCCAGTTCGGTGACCGCGCTGCCGTGCGGGTCAGCTATGGCAATGCCGAGACCTCCGAACTGCCGGCGGGTGTCAACGCCATCGAGGCCCAGCCGCTCGCCCTGCAGGACTTTCACCGTGAAACCGGTGCCATCGAAGGTCGTTTTTCCCTGACCGACAAGGTCAGCCTGACGGCGGAAGCGACTTTCACCAATGTCGACCAGTCGGAAATGACGTCGGTCTATTCTTCTGCTCGCGCCCTGTACGAGTTGCGCTCCTACAAGGCCGAGCTGGAAGCTGATACCGATTATGGTGTCATCACGGCTCTCGCTTACCGCAATGAAAGCGAGATCGCCTATTCCTTCGGTCCGCTCAGCGCCGAGCTGACGACCTTCCGCATCCAGGACCTGTTCAAGGTCGGCACCAACAACACCGTCCGCATTGGCGCCGAGTTCCGCGACGGCCAGACCGCGTCCTTCCCGGATCCGGGCAATGGCGATTTCGGTTATGAGTCGATGGCCTTCTCGGTGATGTGGAACCACAAGTTCTCCAACGCTTGGGATCTCACACTTGCCGGGCGCTATGACAGCGTCGACTGGAGTCGTGATGGCGCGCCGGGAGGCTTCTACAGCTTCACGCAGGACGACTATTCGGTGTCGTTTGAAGAGTTCTCCTACAATGCGGCGCTGGTCTGGCGTCCGTCCTTCGGCGGCACGATGCGCTTCATGGCGGGGCGTGGCATCCAGGCACCGACCTCCTTTGACATCGGCTTCACCCTGCAGACAACCGTGGGGGGCAACCCGCTCATCCTGTCGGGCAATCCGGACATGGTACCGTCCATCGTCGACAGCTATGAGGTCGCTTATGACCGTAGCCTGACGCCAACCATCGACATGCGTGCCGCTGTGTTCATGCAGGACACGTCGGACGTCCGGGGCCAGTTCGGACTCTTCCCGGACCTGCTGCCGCCGACCGTCACGATCCCGACCCTCCTGTTCGATAACCGCGGCGACACCACGACGACCGGTTTCGAATTTGGCCTCGCCGGCGATCCGGAAGGCAATTGGAACTGGGATGCGAACTATACGTACCAGCAGACTGAAGACGATCTGGATGGCACGTTCGGTCTTGGCCATGTCCAGGACTTCGAGAATGCGACCCCGGCTCACCTGTTCAACGGCCATGTCGGTTGGACCGGCGACAAGCTGAGCGTCGATGGGTTCGTGAACTATGTGTCAGAAACCACGTCGCCGCTGCAGCCGGTCTTCGGCCTGCCGACCCAGGTTGCGATCGACGATTATGTCGCCGTTTCCTTCCGCGCCGGCTATCGCTTCAACGACCATATCGCTGTGTCGCTGAACGCCCAGAATGCCAATTTCGGCGACGGCGAGGCGACCACCGCCAACGCCCAGTCGGAAAGCCGCGTCTGGTTCGGTCTGTCGAGCAGCTTCTAATATGAAATGAGCGCCCCGGCACTGAATGGTGCCGGGGCGTTAACCCTGACTTCAGCGATTCGGGCGGATTCTCGGCCTGACGACAAAACCGCCACCGGTGATGTCAATTGGGAGACTACAATGGGCAAGGCCTCTTCACTCTTCAAGCTGACCATCGCGCAATCCTTTGCGGTTGCGCCGATCGCAGCCATCATTGCGCTGATTGCGGTTGCCGGATTGGGCGCCTGGTCGCTGCAGGACGGGTCGGCCAGTCAGCAACGTGCGATGCGGGAGATGAATGCCGCGCTCGAACTCACTGACCTGAAATCCGAACTCCAGACCATCAACAGCGAAGTCCTCGCTGTCGTGACGGCCCAGGCCGCAGGAAACCCGATTGATGTGATGGCGGAGTTTGACGCCGTCAGCACCCGTGTTGACGGACTGTCTGCCCGGATCAGCCAGCTCCAAAGCTCCGGCGCCGACATCGCGGCGGGGACGGACACGTTTGACAGCCTTGTCGAACAGCTCGCCCTTTATCGCGATGCGCTGGATTTCGTCGGCCAGATGCTGGAACTCGATTTTGCCAGCTCGGTTGCCTTCCTCCAGCCCTTTGACGCGGTTTTTGCGGAGATCAGTGCTGATCTGGATGGCCTCGCCATGGAAGGAGCCTCCCTGGCCCGCATGGATGCCGAAGCAACGCAAGCCGCAGTGCGCAACTCCATCATCATGTTCATCGGGCTGACCATTGGTGTCGGCATCGCCCTGATTGCCCTGGCCGTCCTGTTCGGTCGCCAGATCTCGGTTTCGGTGCGCAAGATCGCAGCCGCGACCGAGGCCCTGGCTGACGGTGATTATTCGCTCGATATCGGCGCGCTGGAACGCTCGGACGAATTGGGTGCCGTGGTCGAAAGCCTGCGCCGCTTCCGCGAGAAGGGCCTGCAGGCCGAGGAACTCGAAAAAGAACAGCGTGCCCAGGCCGAAGCCAATGAGCGCCGCGCCGCCAAGCTCAATGATCTGGCCCAGGCATTTGATGCCGAGGTCATGTCGATGCTGGGCGAAGTCAATGAGGCCTGTTCCTCGATGTCGGCGATCGCCGAGCAGCTGTCGCAGGCCGCGACCGAAGGCTCGGAACAGTCCGGCCAGATGGCGTCATCCGCCGCCCAAGCCTCGGCCAATGTCGAGTCTGTTGCGGCTGCGTCTGAAGAGCTGACGGCCTCGATTGCCGAGGTGACCCAACAGATCCAGGGCTCCTCCGACATGGCCAGCCAGGCCGATGAGCGGGCCAAGTCGGTCCGCGCCGTCGTCGACAATCTCGGTGCGGCTGCGCAGGAGATCGGCAATGTGGTGCAGCTGATCAATGATATTTCCGAGCAGACCAACCTGCTGGCCCTGAACGCCACCATTGAGGCCGCCCGCGCTGGCGAAGCCGGCAAGGGCTTTGCGGTTGTCGCTTCCGAGGTCAAGTCGCTCGCCGCCCAGACCGCCAAGGCCACGGATGATATCCGCGACCAGATCCAGGCGATCCAGGAGGCAGCCGCCTCGTCTTCCGCCTCGATCGAGGACGTGACCCGCGCTGTCGGCGAAATCTCCCGTTCGGCTTCGGCGATTGCCGCTGCTGCGGAAGAGCAGAGTGCCTCGACCCGCGAGATTTCGAGTTCTGTCTCGCATGCCGCGACCAGCGCCCGTGCGGTCTCCGACAATGTCGATGTGGTGTCCCGCTCGGCCCGTCAGACCGGCGACGCCTCGCAGGATGTGCTGCGCGCCGTGCGGACGGTGTCCGAACGAGCCGAGAAACTGAATTCTACCGTTGAAACCTTCCTCACCGAGGTTCGCGAGGCCGGCTGATCTCTCCCCCCTTGATGTCGCCTTGCAACATGAGCGCCCGGACCCTCTCCCCCCTCGGTCCGGGCGCTTTAGTTTTTGGGGTCCGGTTTCCGTCCCTAATTCTCGCCCAGGGCGCGTAACGGCAGGCGGATGATGCGGCCGGCGATGTCCGCGAGGCTGCTCGGTGCGGCGATGCGGTCCTGCGAGGTTTCGCCATTGAAGGCATGACTGAGGGCTCCGCTGGCGGCGAGTTGCATCAGGGTCTGGGAGGCTGCGAAGTCGGTATGCCCGATCAGCGTGCCATCGGTGAGCTCGCTCAGATCGAGGATGGCGATGCCGCGTTCGATCAGGGCGTCCTGGCGGGCGCCTATGCCCAGCCGCGCGCGGCCGCCGCCGCTCAGCGTGTCTGACACCAGCAGCGCCTGATCCCGGTTCGAGACCACGACCGTCATGTGCCGGGGCGGTGGATTGATCGCGGCGAGCTGGTTCAAAAACACGTCATAATCGATATCCGGCGACGCCAGGATGACCGGGTCAATCTTGGCCAGGATGTCGGTGCGCCCCTGCAGGGACAGTTGCCGCATCGCTTCCATGGTCACCAGCGCCCCCATCGAATGGGCCAGGATCGTGACTGAGACGGAAGGGCTGTTGGCGACGGTTTCAAGCAGGTCTGCCAGCCCGTCGCGGGCAAATTGCGCGCTGTCGCGATCGTGCAGATAGGCCGTGATCTGGCCGGCCGACGGCCAAGCATAATGCACGGCCACGGTGTTCACCCCGAAATCATTGAGGATCTGGGCGTTCAGATAAAGCCCGTCCGAATAGGGCGTGTTGAAGCCGTGCACGAAGACGAAGACCTGTCGCTCGACCAGGGGCAGAGCGCTCAATTGCTGGTCAAGCAGGGCTGAAAACTCCCGGCGTCCGATATCCGCCTGATATCGGGTCAGGGCGAATTCGCGCTGCGGATCAACCCGCGCCGAGGGATAATTGATCTCGCCGGCCAGCCGGTTGGCCGGAACCCAGACATCAGCGCGGGCAAAGGACAACGCGCCGCGCAGCGTGGTCAGGCGGATATCTGGATCCGGGCTGGGCACCCGCGTCGTCGCAATCAGGATCGTCTCGCTACGCCCGTTGGCACTGCCCGGATCCACAATCGGCAAATGCGCCGGCGCGCTGGCACATCCCGCGAGCAGGCCGAGACAGGTGAGGAAGAGGGCGGACAGGCGGCGGGTTGCAGGCAAGTTTGGCTCCTGAACGTGCGGTATCAACAAGGGTCCACACGCAACACACAGTCGTCCCGGGCGGTCCGCTCGGTCAATGGCATTGACGCGTCGCGCCCGGCATTGATGTAACTGGAAAATTGGTGCGCCCACTAGGATTCGAACCTAGGACCCGCTGATTAAGGGGCTCCGTGTTCGACGTTCCTGCAATTTCCGCTAGATGCCTAGAGTGGTACTATAGCAGGAATAATCCCGCCTCCAAGTTCCCCAAGTTGCCTTGAGTTGCCGCTAAGATGGTAGCACAGACTGTAGTCACGTGCCTGTTTCGGTTGATGGTGAAAAGCGGCCTGCGACTAAAGCCGAAACGGCTAAAGCATCAAATGCGTTCGAGGTGGTGAAGCATTATTGGAGTGAGCTTGACCGGCGATTGACGCCACCAAAAATGAGCGCGGCTGGTTTGCTCATGCGGGCCCTTATCGAGAGCGAAAGCCAATCCGTGAGCCGTGGCGACCCAAAGCCGGCAAACGGCCTCCAGGCCCTCGTTGACGCGCTTGAGCCGCAGGATGCAGCGGAGTCATGCTGTGCTACACTCCGCGCAAATCATGGAATGCCAGCGCCGCACCAAACCGCACGTTCAGTGATGTTCGATGTCGTCGGGCCGCAGGATTGTCACTGAATAGGGGCTGGCACATTGGATTAGGACGTCGATCAAGAACCTAGGGTGGTCCTGCCTCGCGTTAGTGAACATGCGGTCGTCAATGGTCACGTTCTCGCCTTGTGCGAACCTGAACGTCGTTTGTGCATGATACCCGCCCTCCGGAGAGTTCACGCTGACCCGGCAATCGGTATGGGTCTCAGACGAGGCGCTTTGAATTGTCGCTTCCCACCCGGTTGGAGTGGCAGAAGCGACGATTTCGAAACGCTCATTGTCTGCTTGGCGGCCACACGCGGCAACTAGGATTGCGATTGCCGCAGCGCAAAGAATGGTCTTCTGGATTATCATCTTTAGACCGGGCCTAAATTGAATGGGGCGCAACCTAAACGCTGCACCCCATTCGTTTGCGAATGCTCTATTGGCCCATGCACCCATGGCGGGCTTGAGCAGCTCTGATCGATTGGAGCCGCTCTGAGAGTGCCGTTTCAGCCTCAGATTTGGCCATGGCATTGCCAATACCATAATCACCCAGGAACCCCGCGACAGAGCGCCAGTCCGTCTCTGCTGTCTCGGTGATCTGATGCTGGACTTGTTCCGTCCGGACGATTTCAAGCTGCAAATCATTGCAATCCATAAGCTCAATTTCTGCAGCCGACAAAGGCGTCGCAATCGGATATCGCTTGGTTGCGCAGGCAGATATGGAAACAGCCATGGCTACAGCCACGCCCGCGATAAGATACTTCTTCATGGAAGTCCCCTCAGATAAAAGTACTAATCAATGTGCCGTAGCTGGCGCCTTCAATTCGGTCAACTTTTTAGCGAGAGCTTCAGACGTGCAACTGACTTGTTCAGGCGTTGCTAGCTTTTAGCGATTGTCGACGCGAAGGTACAAAAGGTGACCGTGGAGCATGTGACGGTAAATGAGGGCGGGCAGGCGGTTGTGGGGAATGTTGGGCGCTAGTTTGAGCGGCCCAACGCTCCTCAACGACAATTTTGGTGCCAAGTGATACGGTTTCGCCAATAAAATACAATGGAGGTTTGGTATGCATTGGGCGTGGACCGTCGGAAGCCCGCTGATGCTCGCTGCGGGTTTCGCGGGCACGTCATCGGCTCAACTTTCTGAGGACCAGAATGAGTACTGCGTCAGGGTTTCAGAATGGCAAATTTGCAAACGCGATGTGTCAGCCAGCCTCGCCCTTGTCGGCATAATCGATAGCGGCGTAACGGTGTATGGCTATAGCGCAAGTCTTGAATTGGAAGCCGCTGGGGGTACGCCGATAGAACTCTACGCCGATTGCCTAGCGGATCAAATGCCCGCCGATCTGCCGTCTTACATACTGCGGGCGTCGGGGTGGCCGAGCGATGAAACGGCCTATCAAATCTCAATACAGTATCCCAATGCAGACGCCCCCTCCCGCTCGACAGCGACAGGCCGATGGTCACAAGTTCGTATGGACCCCATGACGGTTTCGATTTGGCCGTTCATGGGTGACGGCGAAATCGAAATCACTGTGGCGTTTGAGTTCCCGGGTGAATGGGACCGCTCGACCGGCATCATTTCCGCTGATTACGACCTGCGAATAGTTAGCCGATTGCTAAATGATCTGTGCAGGTAGCCGAGTGGAAGCATTTAAGCGCGCAAGCGCTGCCGAGTTTCCCATAACCATTTTAAAAAATTGGTGCGCCCACTAGGATTCGAACCTAGGACCCGCTGATTAAGAGTCAGCTGCTCTACCAACTGAGCTATAGGCGCGCCGGTTGGGAAGCGGCGGAAAATACGCGTCCGCGGGACAAAAGCAAGCCATTCATTTGCCCGATTGCACATGCCGGCCATGCCGGATTGCCGGTGCCGGCAGGTGCAATTGGCCGGGCTATTCCACCGAGGCGCGGCCGATGGTTCCCATATCGCTGCCGAACCAGATATCGCCGGTTGATGGCAGGTAATGCATGTGCCGCACGACGCCGCCGCCGGACGGGATGCCGGTGATCGAGAAGAAGGTCTCGCTCGCCGGGTCGAAACCGACAAACCAGTTGGGATCGACGCCGGTTTCGACGAACCAGACCCGGTCCTGGCCATCAACGGCCAGCGCGTAGGGGCGGGCGTTGACACCGGACGGCATGGCCCATTCACGGATCGAGCCGTCGGACGGGTCGAGCACGCCGAGGAAACCATCGGCATAATCGCCATACCAGATGCGGCCGTCCGAGGTGATGTCGAGACGGCGCGGTCGGGCGCTGTCGCGCGGCAGGTCATGCTCGGTCAGGACCAGCGTGTCCGGATCGATTGATGCCAGCTTGCTGGTCCCGAACAGGGCGACCCAGATCGTGCCGTCGGGCGCGATCTTGATGCCATAGGGGCGCGCCGACTCGGTTGGCACCATCACCACATCGAGTTCGCGGCTCTCCATGTTGAGGCGGCTGACCGAATTGCTGCGCTGGCTGGAAAACCAGACATGGCCGGCATCGTCGAAAATCTGGGTGTGCGGATCAGCGACGGTGTCCGGTGGTGTCTCGACATAGTCGAACGCGCCGCTGGCAGGATCATAGATGCCGATATGGGCATCGCGATTGCCAGCATACCAGATCCGTCCGTCAGGATGGACGATGAGATTGTGCGGACCGGCACCTTCGCGCAGATCGACGCGGCTCATCTCGCCGGTCGCGACGTCAAGACGGCCGATATAGGAGTTGGCCTGGCCGACGAACCAGACGGTCTCGCCATCCAGCGTGTACGGGTCGCGCGGACGTCCCTCCCAGGGCACGTCCCATTCCTGCATGTCGATGGCCGCCAGTTCGCGGCTGTCGGCCGGCGGCGTGACGCCATCGGCCGGGCGTGTGTCGGTCATTGCCGACGCTGTCGTGTCGCTGTTGCCTGGCATCGCCGCGGATCCGGCGCTGTCCGAGGCGCCGGCTTCCGGCTCGCCGGATGGCGAACAGGCGGCGGTCAGCAATGCCAGGGCAGAACCGGCGGCAAACAGGTGGCAGGTGCGGCGGTTGGACATGATCATTCTCCCTCAAGGAGAGAAATATCGCGCCGCCGACCCGTCTTCAAGCGGAAGCTTGGCAAGGCTTACCAGTGCCGGCGATGGCCGCGGAGATAGCGGACCAGTCGTGTCGATCCGCGCACCGCATGGGTCCGGCCATGGCGATCCCGGCACACCCGGACCGATACCACGGCCGGGCGGCCACGATAGTGTGAGCGCTGGTTCTCGCTCCAGCACCGTGAGGCGTGGCGGCGGGCATTGCGGTAGTCATTGCGGTGTCCGCGACGATAGTCGTGATGGTCCCGCGAAGTTCGGCGATCGCGATAGCCATGGCGTCGTGGGTGATGGCGTCGCTGCAGGCGCTTTTCGCCGTTCTCAGCGACGAGCTTGATGTCGCTCGCCGGAGCGATAGCGGGCGCCGTCATGGCGCTGGCAAGGCCGCCAGCCCCCATGGTCAGCGCCAGGCTGCAGGCGATCATTTTGACAGATTTCAGCATTTGATCCTCCCGTTTTGCAGCTGAAAATCTGACATTTCGCGCCTGACGGGAATGTGAACGCTGTATTCACCAAGATGAGCGATCGCCCTTGCCGGGCACGAAAATTAAGGAGGGTGTTAAGGCGCTGACGCTAGGAATGGGCTATGATTGCTGCCATGAAATCCACCAATGCGCCGCTCTTCGATGCGGCTCACCTCGCCCGCTATACCGGCGGGGATGCCGCGCTTCGTGATGAATTGCTCGGCTTGATGTGTGACCAGGCGCGGCGTTGCCTCGCGATCATGGAGGCGCCGGCCGATCCGGCCAGCTGGCGCGCCGCCTGTCACACCCTCAAGGGTGCCGCGCGCGGTGTGGGCGCCTTTGCCCTGGCCGATGTCTGCGACGCCGTGGAAGGTGAGGCCGAAACGGCCTGGCCCGGCGCCCGGCTCGCGGTCGAGCGCTGCTTTCGTGAGACCGAACTGGTCTTTGCCGCCGCCGACTGATCAGACCTCGCGCGTCGCGTCCCAGACACTGAACTCATAGGCAATCGAGCGTTCGACCAGTTCGCGCCAGACCGGCTCGGCGATCTCCACCGCGAGGCCGTGGCTTTTGGCCTCCGCGCTTACCTTCGAGATCACATCATTGATCCGCCATTCATCGCGGACCACGTCCCGGCTTGGCTTGATGCGGGCGGCGGCTTCCATATAGCGGGCGCGCTGCGCGATCAGTGCGACCAGTTCACGGTCCAGCGCGTCAACGCCTTCGCGGACCTCCTGCATGGTCTGGCAGGATTCGGGCGGGGTGATGCCGGGTCGGGTCTGGGTGTTCATGCGGGCGAATACCTGTGTTCGTTTCGCTTCTTATAGGCGGCCTCGGTGCGCGGCCCAAGCGGCGGACTGTCACAGCTTGACCAACATGCGCGGGCGAATGCCGGGCACTGGCTGCGCGCGACACGCATTCATCACTCGCGCTTGCCGCCGGTGGCGTTATGCTGCGGAAAGATGCAAGGGAGTCGTCGCATGACCCAGCCAGTCCGTATTTATGGTGATCGCCACAGTGGCAACTGCCTCAAGGTGAAGTGGACCGCCGACCGGCTCGCCATCCCCTATGACTGGCACGAGGTCAATGTGGTGAAGGGCGAGACCCGGACCGACGACTTCCTGGCCATCAACCCGGCCGGCCAGGTGCCGTGCCTGGAACGCGAGGATGGCCGCATCCTGGCCCAGTCGAACGCCATCATCATCCATCTGGCGGCCGGCTCGGCGCTCATTCCGGCCGACCCGTTCGACCATGCCAAAATGCTCGAATGGATGTTCTGGGAACAATACAGCCATGAACCCTTCATTGCCGTGCGACGTTTCCAGAAAGCCTTCCAGCACATGTCCGAGGACGCCATCGATCCGCAGCTCATGGCCAAGGGGCGGCGGGCGCTCGGTGTGATGGAGATGCGGCTCCTGTCGCGCGACTTCATCGTCCGTGACCAGCTTACCCTCGCCGATATCGCCCTGGTCGCTTATACCCGCGTCGCCGATGAGGGCGGTTTCGACCTCGACGAGTTCCTCGGCGTGCGCGGCTGGATCGCGCGGGTCGAGAGCGAGCTGGAGCTGGACTATGATGAAGGGCGGGTGACGGTGCCGGGCTAGCCCACCTGCACCGGCCCGGTCGTCGTTCCGCCGCCCGCCGGACTCCATGTCCACGGACCCGTGCTTGCCAGCAGGATCAGTGCTGTGACCGCCAGTCCTGCGCTGACACCCCAGGCCGCTTCGCCCTGGTAGTTTCCGGCATTGACGGCATGGTGCACCGCCAACCCGGCAAGGGTCAGCGCGCCGGCCGCCAGCCGCAGCGCACGTGACCAGTGGCGGGCGCTGCCGAACAGCATGGCCAGCACGATCAGGCCAGCCAGGGCGAGCCAGTGGAAGGGGATCAGCACCGCCTCGGCCATGACACCGCTCACGGCGCCAAGCAGGGTCGCGGCCAGCACGGCCGGTGCGCCCCACACCACAGCGATCCAGGCCCGCTCAAGGCGCGGAGAGGGGCGACCCTTCTCCCGTCGCTTGATCAGCCACAGCGTGAATCCGGAGGCGCACACAGCTGTCAGGGCGAGGCCCAGGGCCAGATAGGCGAACTTCACCGGCAGGCCGCCGAACCAACCGAAATGCAGGGAATAGACCGCAACGGCTATTTTCTGTCCGGCTTCACCGTCGCTCATCCCGGTCGCGCCGATCATGGTACCGGCGGCGTCGAACTGGACGCCGTCGAAATAGGCGAGCTGGCCCGGCACCTGGGTCAGGATTTCGATATTCTGCGCCTCGGTCCCGGGGCCGTTGACATAGATCAGCCATGCGGTGAGGTCCGGACGTTCGGCCTGGAAGTTGCGGTAGGCGGTCGCCACATCGGCGACCCCGTCCGGCGCCGGCCCGGTTTCCGTTTCGCCTCCGAAAATGGGCGGGAAGACGGCTTCGAAGTCACCGTCGTGAAAGACCAGCGCGAGCGCATAGGCCCCGATCGTTGCCAGGCCCAGAAGGGCGCCGGTCAGCGCGATTGTGATGTGGAAGGGCGCGGCCCAGACCGACAGCCGGTTGTGTAAATCGGTTTCGCCGAGCCTGGCGCTCTTGCCGCGACGGAACTGGAAGGCATCGCGGAAGATCCGCGGATGGGCCAGGAAGCCGGTCAGGACCAGCCCCAGCATCATGACGCCGAGCAGGCCGACCAGCGTGATCCCCGCGATCGCCGGCAGGTGAAGATACATGTGCAGCGTGACGAGGAATTCCGAGAAGGGGTGGGCGACCGGTTCGCCCAGCGTGCCGTCGGCTCCGGCGACCCAATAGTCCTCGCCGGCACCGGCAACAAGCCGCGGAACATCCGGCGTCGGCAGGACCAGGGTGACCTGGTCCGGCGTTTCTTCCAGGCGCCCGAGCACGTTTTCCAGCAGGGTCTGGATGGTTTGCGGCGTGACGGCCTCGATCTCCGTGATGCCGGGCTGTTCCCAGCGCGAGAACTCATTGTGAAAGACGACGAGCGTGCCGCTCAGGCAAACAATGTAGAGCAGCGCCGACAGGGCAAGGCCCAGCGCAGTGTGGCCGGACAGCATGCGGGCGACGAGACGGGCGGGCATTTTCGGCCAGGGCAGGGCGGTCATGGTCGTCTCCTAGACAGTCACGGCGATAAGGACGCCGCCGAGCACCACCGGCAGGACCAGTCCGAGCGCGCGAAGACGCAGTTTCAGGTCGAGAACGGCCAGGGTGGCGAGCGCGCTCCACAGGATGGGGACGGCGAACAGGAAGAGGGCAAGACGGTTCGCCTCGCTCCAGCCGGCCTGTCCGGCCAGCGCGAACAGGATGAGAGAAAGCGCCACGCCGCCCAGCAGGGCGAGGGGGCCGGCCAGCAGGGTGACGGCAGCGCCTCGCAGTCCGCGACGCCAGGCGCGGGCGGGCTGCGGGGCGGCCGGTCGTCGAGGCTCCGCCGGTGGCGGTCCCGTCCAGCCTGTACGCCAGAAAACCACCATGAGGGCGAGGCACTGGATGACAAGCATGCCCAGGACGACGCCATAGACCGGCAGGCCGACGGGCAGCCAGGCCAGGACGGCGGCCAGCAGTGCAAGCCAGCCGAGCGCGATCAGAAGCCGATGCGGCTCCTGGCGGCGCTTCCAGGCCTGCCGGAGCACAAGAGCACCGAACAGCCCGGCGCCGATCGACAGCAGGATCCAGATTGCGGCGGCATACGCCATGGTTTGATCTCCATCCTCGTCAATAATCGGGTGCCGGACCGCCACTCGGCAGCGGCCCGGCACCCGCACGCAACGCCGTCTGGGGGGCGGCGTCGGTCAGAAGCGGCGCGCCGCCCGGGCCACCACGGTGCGGTCCTCACCCACGAAGCAGTCGCCGCGGGACAGGCAGGTCGCGAAATACGCTTCGTCGAAAAGGTTGGAGGCGTGCAGGCCGAAATTCCACGCATCCATCTCATAGCCGATCATCGCATCGACCAGGGTGTAGGAAGGGGTTTCCAGGCTGTCGGTCCCGTTCTGGCTTTCGCCGACATGGCGCACACCGGCGCCAGCCCGGAAACCGGACCAGGCGCCGGTCGGCTGCCAGCCCAGCCAGGCCGAGGCCTGCACTTCCGGGATGGAGGCGAGCTGATAGCCGTCGAGGGTCTCGGTCTCGAGCTGGCTGGCACTGACATCCAGCGACACGGTGTCCCAGTACCAGGCGGCTTCCACTTCAAACCCGGTAATGGTCACCACGCCCGCCTGGACCTGGAAGCCCGGATGGGCGGGATCGGCGGTCAGCAGGTTTGACTGTTCGATGTCGAACCAGGAGAGGGTGACCAGCGAACGGCTGCCCGGCGGCTGGTACTTCACGCCGATCTCGTATTGGCGGCCCTCCTGGGGCTCGTAGGCCGAGCCGTCGAATGCGGTACCGATGACCGGCTCAAAGCTTTCCGCATAGCTGACATAGGGGTTCAGCCCGATGTCGAAGCGGTACATCAGTGCGAAGCTGGTTGAGAGCTTGTCGTCGTCCTGGGTTGCCGAGCCGGTATCCGTCTCGACCCAGTCACTCCGCAGGCCGACCGTGGCGAGCCAGCTGCCGTGCTCGATCTGGTCGTGGAGGTAGAGACCGGTGCTCTGCGTCCGGCTCTCGGGCGAATCCGACATGTAGGCGTCGATGATCGCGTCCGACGGATAGGCGCCATAGGACGGGGCGTAGGGGTTGAACCAGAAGCTGTCGCCATAGGTGGCGTCCGGCAGGCCGGTGGCGAAGTCCAGACCGATGGCGAACAGGTAGGCGCTGTCATTATCCGTTGTCACGTCCTGGTATTGCAGGCCGCCGAGAACTTTGTGGCTGAAGGCGCCGGTCTCGAAATCCAGTCTTGCGCGCATGTCCGCCGCGGTCTGTTCCGAACTGGCCTGCGAGGCGTAGAAGGTGCGCGGCATGTAGCCGTCGCGATAGAGGCTGCCATCGGGATTGCGGATGTGGCGGTCGCCGCCGATGAAGGAAATCCAGGCCTGGCGATAGTCCGCTTCGCTCTCGGTCCGGCGCACCGTCGCTTCCAGCTGGAGATTCGCGTTCACCCGGTGCTCGGCGAGCAGGGTGAGCGAAACCGACTCGGTGTCGTAGCGGTCGAAGTCCGGTTCGCCGGTGAAGACATTGGCGTCGAAGTGTCGACCGTCAGGACCGGGCAGAAGCGTGCCATGAATGGGCAGGAATTGTGACGCAGCTGCGGCGTTGATGTCCTGATATGTGACGATAGCGGACAGGCGCGTGTCGGGCCCCGGCGCGAAGGTGAGCGACGGTGCCAGCGTGATCGCCTCTTCATCAATATGGTCGATCTGGGTCCCGGTCTCGCGCCACACACCGATGCCGCGATAGAGCCAGGTGCCGTCGGCGTCCAGCGGGCCGGTGAAGTCGGCGGCCAGCTGATAGCGGTCGTGATTGCCGACCTCGCCGACGATCTCGCCGGAGAATTCATCCTCGGGTGTTTTCGACACCACATTCACGATCCCGCCCGGCGAGCCCTGGCCATAGAGAATGGCCGACGGGCCGCGCAGGATTTCGACCTGTTCGATGGTGTAGATGTCGGAACGGGTATTGTTGTAGCTGCCGAACAGCGCCTGCAGGCTGTCGCGGTATTCCGGCGCGCGCAGGCCGCGCACCTGGACCGAGTCGACGCGGGTCGAGATGCCGTAAGTGTCGCCGATCACGCCGGCGGAATAGAGATAGGCGTCCGACAGGTCGACGCCGCCGCGATCGAGAATCTGGTCGAGGGTTTCGATGGAGACCGAGCGCGGCGTCTCGATGACCGGCGTGTCTGATTTGGTGGCCGAATAGCGGCCCAGTACACCGTGTACGACGACGACGTCCTCGGTCTCGTCGGCATCCTGTGCGAGCACCGAGGACGGCGCGGCGAGGCCGGTCAGGGCGGTGCTCGCCAGGCAAGCGAACGCGATCGGCGCCGGGCGCCGTAATGTATTGAAACGCAACATGAAGTGTCCCCACTCAAAGCACTGAACTGGGGTGTGTGATAATGAGAGTGATTTGCAGAGTCAATTTGTTTTGAGACTCATTCGCAGAAATGATCCGAGCGATGTCTGTCGGTCGTCATGCTGAAAGGACCCGGACGATGCGCCCTAACGCGCCAATTCCTTCATCGCCGCATCGACGCCCTCAAGCGTCAGCGGGAACATGCGGTCGGCGCCGATAATGTCCTGGACGAGGCGGGTGGAGTAGGAGTGCTCCCACCATTTTTCCGGTGTCGGATTGATCCAGATCAGGTGCGGCCAGGTGTCGACGATGCGCTGCAGCCAGACCGCACCGGCCTCCTCATTCCAATGCTCGACCGAACCGCCATCATGGGTGATCTCATAAGGCGCCATGGCGGCGTCGCCGACCAGGATGACCTTCCAGTCGGCCGGGTATTTGTGCATCACATCGAGGGTCGGCACGGTCTCGGTTCGGCGCCGCAGGTTTGACCGCCACACGCCCTCATAGGGGCAGTTGTGGAAGTAGAAATATTCGAGATTCTTGAAGGTCGTGCGGGCTGCCGAGAACAGCTCCTCGCAAAGTCGGACATGCGGGTCCATTGACCCGCCGACATCGAACAGGGCGAGCACCTTGATCGCATTGCGGCGCTCCGGCCGCATGATGACATCGAGCCAGCCCTGCTTGGCAGTGGCGTCGATCGTCTCGCCCAGATCAAGTTCCTCGCGGGCCCCGTCACGGGCAAATTTGCGCAGGCGGCGCAGGGCGACTTTCAGATTGCGCGTGCCCAGTTCGCGCTCACCATCGAGATCCTTGTAGCGGCGCTGTTCCCAGACCTTGGCGGCGCGCTTGTTCTGGCTCTCGCCACCGATGCGGACGCCGGACGGGTTGTAGCCGGAATGACCGAAGGGCGAGGTGCCGCCCGTGCCGATCCACTTGTTGCCGCCCTCATGGCGTTTTTCCTGTTCTTCCAGGCGCTTCTTGAGGGTTTCCATCAGCTCGTCAAAGGGCAGGGCCTTGAGCTCGGCCATCTCTTCCTCGGTGAGCATGCGCTTCATCATCGCCTGCAGCCATTCGTCCGGGATGTCCTTGTCCTCGAACATCTGGGAGAGCATTTCCACGCCTTTGAAGACATGCCCGAACACCATGTCGAACTTGTCGAAATCCTTCTCGTCCTTGACCAGCGCCGCCCGGCTGACCGAGTAGAAATGCGCGATCTCCGGCTCGATCACGCCCTTGTCGAGCGCTTCGAGCAAGGTGAGGTATTCCCGTGTGGTGACAGGGATTTGGGCGGCGCGGAGTTCGGTGAAGAAATGGTGCAGCATGAGCCCAATCTAGCGGGGTTCGTGTGGCAGGGAAGGGTGGGTGTGCGGATTGGCGGATCGCAGCTGGCGCTTGTGGGGATAAAGGCGCTTGTATCCTGCGTTTCGGACCTGCTCGCGGTCATGACGCCGCGCCCGGCGCCGGAATCCGCTACAAGCGAAGACACACGCCATATTTCCGGTGCTGAAGTACCGGATGCGGCCTGCTGTCCGACGCGCCCGCATGAATGGCGCCGCGCCAGGCGTTGGGCAGCAGGCGGGTCGGTGGTTATGCGGGTCAATTGCCGAGACAGGTCGCCAGCTCTTCGGCCCGGCGCTGCGCCGCCCTTGTGATCGCCTCAAACATCGCATCGGGCACTGACGGGTCGAGAGATTTCTGAACCGTCTCAATCGCCTTGGGAAGCTGGGCCATGATCGCGGCCATCTCTTCATGGAGGGCTGGCAGCGGGAAGCCGGCTTGCTTGGCGGTTTGCTCGAAATGGCGCGGAGCGATCCTTGCCATCTTGTACTGCCGCCTGTCGCCGACCGCCATTGCGAGCCGGAAGGCATTGCGCGGTATCTGCTGGCGGTCATGCTGCCATTGGGTGGAGAGGATGTCGTAAAGCGGCGCCAGCCGGAAACGTCCCTGTGGCCCCGGATGCAGTGAAAAATTCTTTGCATGTCCGTCCGTCGCGCCGATCAGCCAGAAAACGATCTGGGCTTTGATGAATGCGCGCCGGTCGTCATCCGGTGCATCGCTCGACTTCAGGACATCAAGGCAATCGCCGATACCGGGGCCGCCATCGCCTTCGTATTTGCCGGTCGGTGGGATGCCGAGCGCTTGGCACATGTCTTCCTGGGGGAGCCGCAAGAGGCGACCCTTGCTGTCAAGTCGGCGGTCAAACCGTTCAATGCTCAGGACCAGAAGGTCGTCATCCAGTTTCAGGATCTCAGTCGGTGCGACGGCCAGGCCAAGGGCCCGGCACAATGCCATGCAGACATGCTCGTTCTGCACACTGTCCGTCATGTCCACATCGCCATCGGCGGTTTGGACCTTGCCGATTTGCGGCTTGAGGATACGCGTGGTGGGTGTGGTGCCGACAGGCAGCAGCCACTGGCCATCATGATAGAGAAGCGCTGTTTTCTCCTGCGCGCCCGCCAGCGAAATCCGGAATCCGTCATCGCCGCCACGCATGCCAAGCGGCGCAAGGCTCAAGGACCGAATTCGCGCGGCGATCTCCTGATCGCTGATCGGTTCACCCTCTGGCGGCCCGGGTGGTGCAGGGGGCATGTCTTCGGTGAGGAATTGAAGCGCTCCGACGCAATCGCGGCCAAGCGCGGCCAGCATGGAGACGGCGTCGGTGCCCTCGGCCCCGACCTTGGCGGCGATCCGGGCGCGGATGCGGTCATCATCGGGGAGCAGGTTGTCGAACACCGCCCGCACTGGCAGGCCGGTGAAGGGGCGGTCCACAAGCGGCATGGATCGCGAGACCGCGATCGCATATTCCCAATCCAGCCATTCCCTGGCGTAGTCAAACCGTGTCGCGCCGTCAGCGGCGCGCGCAAGCTTGCCGACAATGCGGCCATTCAAGGCCACCGTCAGGACGCTGGATCGGCGCTTTCGGCCCATCAGAACAGCTCTTCAAGGCTCGGTGTGTTGTTGCCGGCTCGAGGCTTCAGCGACACTTCAAGGCCAAGCGCCGCCATGATGTCGAAGATGACCTGAAGCTCTGAGCGCGGCTTGCCGCCCTCAACGGCCGAAATGGTCTGCTGACGCAGACCGGCTTTGCCGGCGAGTTGTGTCTGGGTCAGGCCTTGGCGCTTTCGCTCCCGCTGGAGCGCGGCGCCGAGCTGTTTGGTGTCGCGTATGGTCATGGTGTGTCTCCAATGACCGATATACGCGAACGCGGATAAATATGCAATATCCGCGTTCGAGGATAAGTTTGCTTTATCTCCGTACGCGGATAAGTCGAGCGCGCCTGCCAACCACCCAAACGCAAACGGCCCCGCCCAAGAGGGCGAGGCCGTCCAGCCGCAATGGAGATCGTGACTAGAAGTCGTAACCGAACTCCACCCCCCATACCCGCGGCCGCGAGATCGAAGCGAAGGGCGTGCCCAGCGTGCTTGCCGTGATATTGTTGACGCCCTGGACATACTGGTTGTCGAACACATTGTTGACGAAGGCGCTGATCGTCAGGTTCTCGTTCGGGGCCGTCCAGCGGGCACGAAGGTCGGTGCGGTTGCGGGCCTCGCCGGTGGCGAAGGCGTCATAACCGCCACACGTGCCCTGAAGCACTGACTGGCTGTTGCAGCGGCTTTCTCCCCGATAGGCGTGGTTGGCTTGGAGCGTCAGCTCGCCATTGCCGGCCAAGTCAAACACATAGTCGGCACCGACCGAGATGTTCCAGAAGGGTTGGCCTGTCGGCTCCCCGGCCAGGTCCGCCCCATTGCTGTCAATGCGACGCTTGTGGGTGGAGTCGAGCCATTGCGCATTGCCGCGCAGGCGCAGCGCGTCGGTTGCCGCCCAATCGAGTTCGATATCGACGCCGATGGCCTCGTCATCGGAGGTCTGGACGAGGTATTGCGGCACGCCGCCACCGGTCGGCACGACCAGGCGGATCGACTGCTTGTCCTCATAGACATAGGAGAAGGCCGACATGTTGAAGATGAGGTCCGGATTGATGAAGTCCGACTTGAAGCCGAATTCCCAGCTGGTCACGGTCTCGTTCTCGAAGCGCGAGCCGACTTCAACCGAATTGTAGCCGCCGGCCTTGTAGCCCTCACTGAACGAGCCATAGATCATGACATTGTCGGTCAACTGGTAGTCGACGACGACGCGCGGGCTGAGATTGTTCCAGCTGTCTTCCATGACGCAGGCCACGCCTTCGGCGACATTGACGCCATTGTCGCACGCCACGCCGCCGAGCGGGGTCAGGTCGAAGACAAAGTCGAACAGGAAGTCCGACGGCGAGGCACCGGCGAGGCCCAGAATTCCGGCATTGTCGAGCGCGGCAAGGGTCTGGTCCAGACTGTCAGCCTGGCGGCCACCATTGGTCCACTGGAAGGACTTCTCATCCTCTGTATAGCGGATGCCGACCGACAGATTCATGCGATCGGTCACCGACCAGATCATGTCGGCATAGACGGCACGGGCCGTGAACTCGCCCTGATTGCTCATGATCTCGGACCAGGAATGGCCGAGCATGGTAAACGGCAGGTCGAACGGAACCAGAAGGCCGTACTCCAGGTCGGTGAACGGCGTGCCCGCACCGATATTGCCCAGCACTGTGTTCACCGTATCGGTGAAAGTGAAGGTCTCGGAGGCCTGGATCGCGGTCTCGTCGTAGTAGCTGGCACCGATCAGCCAATCGACCGGACCGTTGGTGCCGGCGAGGCGGAATTCCTGGTAGAAGGCTTCATTGTCCTCGACATTATTGGTGTCGAAATAGGTGTCGATCCGGTTGGTGCCGTCCTCGTCCTCGCGGTTCATCGTGTCAAATTCGCGATAGGAGGTCAGCGAGGTCAGCGTCATCGCGCCGATATCCTGGCGGATGGTCAGTGTGGTCTCGGCCAGGTCGCGGGCTTCGCGGTTGAACACGACGTCGTTTCGGATCGGGGCGCTGAACGGATCAAGATAGGCGTCCGTATCGACCGGAAGCGGCGGCGTGCCGGGATAGGCCGGCAGGTCGACAATGCCGATCGCCGGGCGGGCGTCTTGGTCGATACTGTCACGGCTGTGGCGCAGCAGGATCTCGGTCGACGGCGTGGCGTTCCAGCGCACGGTGATGCGGTCGGCCGAGGCGTCGTCGCGGCCATAATCCTCGCCGGTGACGTCGTCGGTCAGCCAGCCATCGGCCTTGTTGCCGAGGAAGTTGGCGCGAACGGCGAGCGTGTCGGTGATCGGGATGTTGATCATCGCCTCGGTGCGCGTGCGGTTATTGCTGCCCATGCGGACGGCGACGCGGCCCTCAAGCTCGTCGCTCGGCTCGCGGGTGATGATCGAGACCGCACCGGCCGCCGAGTTGCGACCGAACAGCGTGCCCTGCGGCCCCTTCAGGACCTCGATGCGCTCGATATCGTTGAAGGCCAGCAAGGATGCGCCTGACCGCGCTGCATAGATGCCGTCAACATAAATGCCGACCGCCGGATCGGTACCGACGCCGAAATCACTGGTCGTGATGCCGCGGATTGAATAGCGCGGCTGGGTCGGGCTGCCATTGGAGACGTCGAGGCCCGGCACGAAGGCTTCCAGATCGCCCATATCGTCGGCGGCGAGCGCGTCGATGAACTCACTGTCCAGCACTTGCAGGGAAATCGGGACGTCCTGGGAGGACTGGGCGCGCTGTTGTGCGGTGACGACGATGACGTCTTCATCCGTGTCGGCGCCCTGCGCGAGTGTGGGGGCAACCGCGATGCAGGCCGCCGTCGAGGCGAGCAGGTACCGGAAGCCGCGACGTTTGGCCGATATGGTCATTTTCATGTTTCCTCCGCTGGGCCTTTGACCCATTTCCGGCCTGACGCGCGCTGACAATTGCGTGTTCTGCCGATTTTCCCCTTGGAATCCCCGTCCGGAGACCTAATTAAACGAAACAGAATTTTTTTCAGTTATTCAAGCGATGGTCTTGCTTGAAGCGGTGGAAGATCGCGGCGCGACGCAAATGGGTCACACTTGCCTTGCCGCCTTGATGTGCGAAATTGCAATGTGATTTCAACGAGGCAGAATGTGAACGAGCGAGCCCCGACGGAAAATATCGACCTGGAACGACGCGCTGCCCCGAGGCAGAAGCGGTCCCAGGAGCGAATCACGAAGATCGTTGCGGCGACCAAATACCTGCTGGAGCATGACGGGGCCGACGCGATTACGACCTCCAGCGTGGCCGCCCAAGCCGGCGTTCCGGTGAGTTCCGTCTACCGCTATTTTCCCAACATCTACGCCATCCACTGCACCATTCTTGACGAATTCATGCTCGAGGCCGAGGCCATTGTCTCGACTATCCTGGAAGATCCCGAGGAGCAGGACTGGCGGGTTAGCGTGTTTGGCATGTTGAACGGCTTGCGGCAGCTGGTCTCAGGCAATCCGTCCTACGGCGCGGTCTTCCAGCTGACCCTGACAACGCCGGAATTGCGCGTTGTCCGCGAACGTTGGAATGTCCGACTGGCTGCTGTCCTCTCCCATCGCTGGCACAAGGGGATGGACGGATTCCATGACGGCGATCCGGACGTGGTTGCCCGTTTGACGGTCGAATTCTATTGCGCCGCCGAAGTCCTGATTTTCGCCACGCGCGACCGGCCGGAACAGGCCGATACCTATTTCAATGAAACCCTGATGGCGCTGCAGCGCTATCTGGCGCCCTATCTCGACTGATCAGTTGCAATCGCCGGGCAGGCTTTCAATCCAGGCCCGGATTAGCTCAACACCTTCCGTGTGGATGGTCGAACGGCCGACTTCCGGCATCATTTCGTCCGGCTGCACATTGTCGAGGCGGAAGAGCAGGATCGAGTCGTCGGGCGCGCCCGGCACGATGTCATGGCGGCGATCGCCGGTGCCCGAACCGGCCGCGATCGGCAATTTGCATATCCCCAGGGCGGGGCCGTGGGCGATATCGGGCTCAAGGTTCAGGCCGGACGTGTCAGCCGGGCCGACCGGGCTGTGGCAATGCGAGCAATTGGCGTCCAGATAGGCGCGGGCGCGGGCTTCCAGGCTGGCGTTGATATCGGCCCAATCAGCATTGCGGGGCGCGCTATCCGCCTGCGGCGCGCCGGTCAGATAGCCGATGGCGGTCAGGTGTTCGAGCTGGTTTCGCGTGCCGTCGGGATAGTCGAAATCCCGGTTGAGATGGCGCGGTTTCGGACCGATCGGCGAGAGGATCCGCGTGTTGGAATCCGGGGCATGGCAGCTGGCGCACTGATTGACGTCCGGCATGACATAATTGAACCCGGTCTCGCTGCCGTCGGCGTCAATCATCTGCAGGGGTATGACGTCGCCATAGCGCAGCAGGACGGCCTCGGTCTGATCCTCATTCCAGCGATAGGGCAGGGCCGCCCAGCCGCTTTCACGGCGCACCAGGATGCGGGTCTCGATCAATTGCACCGCGTCGACGTCGAGATGGCCGTCCGAAGTGACCAAGGCATGGCCGTCACCGCGCGAGACCCGGTCCGGCCCGCCGGCGCTGGCATAGTAGAAGGTCTTGGTGATGACCGTGCCGACCGGGAAGTCGAGCACATCATTCTCACGATAATCGGCCGACACGCCCTCGGGCATCCAGATGGTGCGCAGTTTGAGGGCGTAATCGGTGAAGAGCGGGGTGTTGAGATCATAGGTGACGACACCGGCACCGGTTTGAAGCTCCGCGCCGACGATGCCCAGCTGCCCCCATTCGGAGAGCAGCCGGGGATTGTCGTCAGCATGGAATTGCGGCGTTGGTGCATTCTGCGAGCACGCGGCCAGCAGGCCGGCCAGGATCAGCACAAGGCCGCGCATCGGATTCATCGTGACAGTCAAACTCACACCCATACCCACACGTGTTCCGGCTTAATCGGCGAATGCCAGTTCGACGCCGGACAGGTTGTCGAGCGTGCAACGGAAGGCCTCGGTGTCGACCCGTGGCGAGTCATACCCGTTGGGACCGTCGGCATTGAGCACGTCGACCTCGTCGGCAACACAGATGCGCAAGGCGTCCGGCATGGCGCCGTCCACCATCTTCGCGGTATCGACATAGCCATCGAACAGGACGTCCGGCAGGGCGCCATTGAGACCGAACAGGGCGATTTTCAGTGCCGTCAGGTCGAGCCCGTCCGGCGAGGTGCCACCACCGGAATAGATGTTGTCATGGATCCAGATCGTTTCCGGATAGGGATCGAAATCGGTCTGCACCGAGTAATCCGAATAGCCGGTCGAATGCAGGCTGGAGATGATGATGTTGGCGGTGTTGTTGTCGGAGATACGATTGTTGAAAATCTCGACCTGGTCGTTCGAGTTGATGACAATGCCCGAACCGGCCGGAACGCTGGCCACCGGCGTGCCGGCATGGCCGAAATTTTCGGTATTGTTGGCGAACACGTCATTGTCGTAGACGCGGGTGTGATAGCCCGGCTGCGGCAGGTTCGGCATGTTGAAGACGAGGATGCCGCCGGTATTGTTGGTGGCGGTGTTGCCGTAGACATCGGCACCGATGCAATTCTCGATCTCGATCCCGGCGACATTGTATTCGGCACGGCTGTTGCGGACGATCACATTGCGCGACTGGCCGACATAAATGCCGGCATCCGACGCGCCGATCGCGACGGTGTTCTCGACCAGCACATTCGTCGTCTGCACCGGATAGATGCCGTAGGCGCCGTTTTCGGTGGCATAGCCATTGGTCCATTCGACGCGCACGCCACGAATGATGATGTTCTCGCCGCCATTCACTTTCAGGCCGTCACCGATCGTGTCCTCGATGGCGAGGTCTTCCAGCGTGAAACCATTGGCATTGACGATCAGGCCTTCGGCGCCTGCGACCTGGCCCTGGAAGGACAGAATGGTCTCGTCCATGCCGGCGCCGCGAATGGTGACGTTGTCGACATTGAGGCTCAAGGAGCGGTCAAAGCTGTAAACGCCGGCCGGAATCTCGATCACATCGCCCGGCTGGGCGTCGATGAGCTGTTCCAGCAGCGTCGCTTGGTACTCGGCATTGGCCCCGGACACATCGCGTGATGTGTCGCCATTGCCGCAGGCGCCCAGCGCCAGGGCGGACAAGGCCGCGATCAGATATCCCGTCGTTTTCATAATGCTCTCCCGACTGTCGTCCGCGGGCATGTCCTGCGACCGCCGCTGTTCGTTTCTCCGTTGTGCCACAAATTTTCATATCCCGACCAGTTGCACAATCAGAAACAGAAACAGTTTCTGATTTTAATGCAGCAGGCCACCGCATGCGGACCCTGGCCAGGCATGGCGAGCGATACACGGACAGGAGGGGGAGGGATGAAACCGTGTCTGAGGTTGTATTCAGGAGTCCGACGTGATGTTCTATGCCGTGGGGACGATGACACAGACAGGCGCACCATTTGGCTGTGCCAAAAAAGGCTGGCGACGTCGGACATTAATTGGGGGGATGCATGTCCTATAGACGTCGTGAACCGACGGATACGCTTGCGTTCGACTTGCCGCACCGTCGGCCAAGTTTCTTGTTGAACACGCCGGCACTGATTTCGCACTTCATGTTTCGCTACGACGACGCAGATATTGCGGCGGCCGGTGACAAGTCAGGTGATGGGAGTTCCAACGCCGCGCCCGATGTGACCGAGCGGATCAATGCGTTCCTCGACTCGGTCCCGCATGTTGATGACAAGCCGCACCCGAGATTTACGCGCGACTATGCGGAATGCGCGCGCGCCGCACGGAAGAGTGCGTCCCACTATGGCAGCAAGGTTTTCCATAACCGGACGCTCTCATGCATCGGTGTGCAGGGTGACGGGTGCGCCTACGACTTCCTGGTCGATCTGCACTCCGAATATTTTTCGATCTCGATCCGTGCCTATCCGGCCATCAATGCGGCCGACGACATCGGGGCTGACCGGTACGACGCAAAAGCGCCGGCCGACGACGCAAATGACGCGGACGCGGTGCAGCGACCGGCCTATCTGCACGACGTCCTGACGATCATCGAAGACATCTACAAGAAAGAGCATGGAGGCGAACTCGAACAACGCTGGCTGGCACTGCGAAACGCAGCGGACCTTGCCGAACGCAATGATCAGGGTTTTGACGAGCAGCACACCGATGCCGACATCGAGACCATCTTTGTGAGTTTCTGGGCGTCATTTTTTGACGACAAGGGTTTTCTCAACCCGATCAAGTTTTTCGCGTCTGTACCGGGGATCACCCATGCGGCGACGTTCAAAGGGTTTGTGCTTCGTGATCAGCCTTTGGAGATGCAGAAGCAGAGCTATCACCAGAAGCGTCGCCGCAATGTTCTGGACCGGAATGTCATTGCATCAGACGTACAGGTCAGTGTGTCCGATGATCCTGACTCGCGCCACAAGATCCAGTTCTTCGACGAGATCAATGCCGATGGGTATCTGGACGAAGTCCCTCACAAGCGCGCGGCGTCATGGCTTGCCAAATTCATCAATCGCCGGGCGATCCTGTTCAGCCGCATCTTGGGCTTTCGTCTCGGCAATGACTGGATTCAGGATTACCGCGGCGGCGGCGCCGTTCTCTGCCAGATGCTGGACGGGTTGGCGCTCTACGGATCTGCAATGGGCAATCGCGATGCGGCGGGTGCGCCGTACGGCTCGAAGGAAGTGCGCTATTTCGTGGTCTATGCCGGGCCGTCCCGAAACCAGTTGGGGCGGTTGGTGCGACGAATTCACCTGTGCGGGGAAAGTCGAATCCAGGGCGGGCTGGACTATGAAACCATTCGCGAAATGGATCGTCGAATACAGCAATTGCAGACCGAAATTCAGGGGGCGGGATCTGACGTTCCACAGGCCGACCGGGCCCGGTTCCTGTCCGAATTCGGGGAGATTTCGAACAGCGTCGAAATTGGCCTGAGCAAGCGGATCGAAAAGTCACTCTACTACAAGGAAAACCTGGAAGAGCGGATGCGTGAGCTCCGGGTGCGGGCGTATGAAGGTTGGCAGCCCTATACCGAATTCATCTCGCGTTATGTCGCGCCGCAATTCCACTCGATAGCGTCGGTCAAGAACGCCTATGACGAGTTGGAGAAGTCGATCCGCCGTTTGATCGCACAGTCGACAGTCGTGGAAATGCGCGATCAGGCTGGTGCGATCGAGGGCGTGATGAAAAGTATCGCTGCCCTCCAAGAGCATCAGACGAAAATTACCGATGACATGTTCAACCTCGCCACGACGCAGCGGACCTTGGCAGAGCAGGACGAAAAAATCCGTCGGGGTGGCGAACGGGTCCAAATCGTTGGCGGCGTTCTGGCGCCGCTGGTCGCGGGTGCAACCGTGCAACAGATTTACGGGCCGGTCGCCGGAATTGCCGGCCTGGGCGAAGAGGGCGCTGGTTATGCTATATCAGCTGCGATTGTGTTGGCGCTCGCCGCGATAATTTGGAGCGTCAGGCGCCAGCCGAAATAGCTGACCTATCCCGGCTCCGGCGCAAGCCGCTCCAGCCCGTCCACATCCGCGTGCATCAACGCGTCCGAAGCGGCGCGGATGGCCTCGACCGGCCAGTCCCACCAGGCCAGCGCCAGAAGCCGCGCGATATCGACGTCCGGCAGACGTTTGCGGATCACTTGTCCGGGATTGCCGCCGACAATCGTGTAGGGCGCGACATCGCGGGTGATCACGGACTTGGCCGCGATGATGGCGCCATGGCCAATGCTCACCCCGGGCATGATCACCGCATCCCAGCCGATCCACACATCATGGCCGATCGTGATGCCGCCCTTGTTCGGCCAGGGACCCGGGTCGGGTTCGCCCCAGCATCCGAAGATCGGAAAGGGATAGCTCGACAGGCGGTCAGCAAAATGATTGCCGCCATTGAGCACAAAGCTGGCATCCGCCGCGATCGAACAGAATTTCCCGATCTCGAGACGGTCCTCGATGAAGTCGAAGGCGTATTTCAGCTGGGTCTCGGCAAAGCGGGCCGGATCGTCAAAGGAATGGATATAGCTGTAATCGCCGGCGCTGATCTTGGGATGATCGGCGACCAGCGGTTTGAGATAGGCCATCGACGCCGCCGCCGGCATGGGGGCCGGGTTCATCGGGTCGAGGGCAGGGTGATCGAAGACAGGCGTGTTGGAAGAGGCAGTCATGAACAGACTCCGGGCGTGAGGGGTTTCAGATACTCGAAACGCGCCCCCGGTCTCCCGGTCAGGCGCGGACTAGCCGCGCGTGTTCATTTGAGCTCTCTCCTGCGTTGGGCCCGTTTTATAGCTGCCATTGGGTCCGCGATCCACCGTCATCCCACGGTGGCTGCGAAGCAGGCATCCGGGGGACCTTTACTTTCCCGTCAGACGGGTAGGTGAGGTCCCCCGGATCACGACGCTGTCGCGACCGTGAGATGACGGTGAAGATGGGTCATGAAAAACGGTATCAAGAAAGCAGGACACACACCCATTTCCCGCGCCGGGCGCAGCCTGGTCCATAATTCCCTTGTCAGCCAGCGGGCCGTATCCGGTTCTTGAGGTCAAGGGCGGCGCAGCCGCCGCTTCGCGGTTTCACCCTTGAGCTCAAGAACCGGATACGGCTTCCTCTCGGCAAGAGGTTTATGGCGGGGCATGCGCGCGGCGCCTCGACCCGAAAACGGATCACCAGTCTCACCTCACCCAACATTTTTCCCGGACGCGCGTTTGCGCGATCCGGGACCAACGGGAGACTCATCGCTTGCCGGTCAGGCCCGTCGGTCCCGGCTCTGCGCCCCGCTTTCGCGGAGCTTCGGCCGGGAAAAATGGGGTGGCAGTTGGCGGACCAGCTAAGCCGCGCCCGGACCCCGCGGTCCGTCACCCGGTCCACCGGGCCGGCGCACCATGAAGGAGAGCTTTTCGAACAGCATCACGTCCTGTTCGTTCTTCAGCAGCGCGCCGTGCAGGGGCGGGATCAGCTTGCGCGGGTCGCGTTCGGCCAGGACGGAGGCGTCGATATCCTCGACGAGGAGGAGTTTCAGCCAGTCCAGCAGTTCCGAGGTCGAGGGCTTCTTCTTGACGCCGGGGACATCGCGGATCTGGTAGAAGAGGGTCAGCGCTTCTGACAGGAGACGCCCCTTCAGGCCGGGGTAATGGACCTCGACAATCCTGCGCATGGTCGCCTCGTCGGGGAAGGCGATGAAGTGGAAGAAGCAGCGGCGCAGGAAGGCGTCCGGCAGTTCTTTTTCGTTGTTCGAGGTGATGATGATGACCGGCCGGTTCTTGGCGGTGATGGTTTCGCCGGTCTCGTAGACATGGAATTCCATCCGGTCGAGCTCCTGCAGGAGGTCGTTGGGGAACTCGATATCGGCCTTGTCGATCTCGTCAATCAGCAGGACCGAGCGCTCGGGCGCCGCAAAGGCCTCCCACAGCTTGCCCTTGCGGATATAATTGTTGATGTCGTGGACGCGGTCATCGCCCAGCTGGCTGTCGCGCAGGCGGGCGACGGCGTCATACTCGTAAAGCCCCTGCCGGGCCTTGGTCGTCGACTTGATGTGCCACTCGATCAGCGGCATGCCCATCGCCTGGGCGACCTGTTTGGCCAGTTCGGTCTTCCCCGTGCCCGGCTCACCCTTGACGAGGAGCGGACGCTCGAGAGCCACCGCGGCGTTGACCGCGGCGCTCAGTTCTCCATCAGCAACATACTGATCTGTACCTTCAAAGCGCATGGGAGCGATCTAGCGCGATTGGTCGCATGTCTCCAGAGGGCAGTGCCCGTTAATTTTGTATTCGCCACCAACACGCGTCGATTAAGGGACTGTAAAGACGAATCCCGTCGAGTGTGCTTGCATGATGGAAGAGGTGCTCGAGCCATGGCTGACGGGATGATTCGGACGCAGAATTTTTACGCCTTTGAATGGCTGACCGGGAAAGTGGCGGATTGCGATCCCAACTTCCCGACGACCCTGCATGCCTGGGACGGTGAAACGCTGGAACTGGGCAATGTCGATACGGCCTATTTCGGCTTTGTCCAGGAAGGCGAGGCGACACTGGTCACCGCGTCCGGCCAGTTCAAGCTGCAGGCGGGCATGTATTTCTCGGCCAACAACGCGCTTACCGTCTCCGGTGGCCGCGGCATCGTGATGGCCCGCGAATACCACCAGGCCTTCTTCATGATCGGCGGACCGGTCGAGCCGCAGGGCCGCCTGAAATACATTGACGGTTGTACCGACAGCCTGCTGGTGGCGCCGGTCAAGATGGGTGATCCCTGTCTCAACCTGCTCTACTTCCCGCCGGGCATCGACCAGACCCCGCACACCCACCCGTCCGACCGGATCGGCGTGGTGTTTTCCGGACGCGGTGAATGTGTGACCCCGGAAGGCATCATCCCGCTCGAGCCGGGCGTGATGTTCCGCATCCCCTATGAGGGCAATCACAAATTCCGCACCACTGACAGCGAGATGCGGGTCATCGCCTATCACCCGGACAGCGATTTCGGTCCCCAGGACGAAAACCATCCGATGATCAATCGCACGATTGTTGACGGTGTCTCGGCTTCGAAGATCGACGCGATCCGGACGAAGTAAGGGTGGGTTACAAGCGAGACAAAAGGGGCGCCTTCGGGCGCCCTTTTTTGTTTCTGCGCCGCTTCTGGCTCTTCCAATGGTGCTTCCAAACTAGCGTCACCCTGACGAAGGTCAGGGCCCAGATCCCAAGGCGGGATCTATCCAGCCTGGGCACCATCTCGCTTTATGATCTGGGTCCTGACCTTCGTCAGGATGACGGTTGGAAGAGGCTGGAAATCATGCGCGCGCATGACGGGCATCACGGACGCGCCGATATGCCAAAAGCTACAATCCGCGCATGGCTCGCCATCCATGCGTCTACATCCTCGCCAGCCAGCGCAACGGCACACTCTATATCGGCGTGACGGGCAATATCGCGATGCGGATCATGCTGCACAAGGAAGGCAAGGGCTCGGCCTTTACCCGGAAGTACAAGGTCAATCGCCTGGTCTGGTACGAGTTTCACCAGGATTTCGGTTTTGCCATCGAGCGCGAGAAACGCCTGAAAAACTGGCATCGCCAATGGAAAATCAATCTGATCGAGCGCACCAATCCCGATTGGTACGATCTGTACGAGACGATCCAGATGTGGGCGCCGATGGACTGATCAGAATTCCGCCCGGTCATCCGGGGCGTGTTGCGGGCGCAGCCAGTCGGTCCCGCTGTCATACGGCTTGCCGGTGGCCGCGTCATAGCGGCCGCGGCGCAGATTGCGGCGGCGGTTGATTTCGCTGGCGGCCGGCTTTTTCTCGCCATCGCCGAGCGCGGTTTCCAGATTGCGCAGATCGGTGATCATGGCGGCCAGCTCGTCCATTTCCATGGCGAAGGGATGGTCCGGGCCCGGCGTATTGCGGTCAAAGGTGACGTGTTTTTCGATCACCACGGCGCCCAGGGCCGCTGCGGCAATCGGTGCCATGGCACCGGGTGAGTGGTCGGACAGGCCGACCGGCAGGCCGAGCGCGTTGTGCAGGGTGGTGATGGCTGCGAGGTTGAGGTCGTCCCAGGCCGGTGGATAGCTGGCAGCGCAATGCAAGACCGTCAGTCGTGTGCAGCCGGCCCGGCTCAGCGTGTTCACAGCTTGCACGACCTCGTCGAGATAGCTGGCGCCGGTCGACAGGATGAGCGGTTTGCGCGTCGCGCCGAGCGCTTCCAGAAGCGGCGTGAAGGTCAGGTCGCCCGAGGCGATCTTGTAGCGTTTGACGCCGAGGCTCTCCATCAGCTCGACGGCGGCGAGCGAGAAGGGTGTCGACATGAATTCGACGCCATTGTCCTCGGCGCAGGCTTTCAGCGGGGCGTGCCAGTCATCAGGCAGGCCGGCATTTCCGAAGGCGGCGAATTTCGGGTTTTCGACCACGGCGCCGTCGCCATTCTTCACGAAGCGGGCGATTAGGCCCTCACGGGTCAGGGTCTGAAATTTGACGACATCGGCACCGGCCTTGGCGCAGGCTTCGACATAGCGTTTGGCTTCATCGAGATCGCCGCCATGATTGGAGCCGATTTCGGCAATCACATCGATATGGGTCATGGGTCAGGAAGCCAGGTCGGTGAGGATGGATTTGAGCACATGCGTCTCGTCGTGCAGGCGGCACAGATGGGCGGCGTCCACCGGCCAGTCCCGCTCGGCCAGGGCGGCGTAGAGCGCGCGTACCAGGGCGAGATCGTCGATCGTGTCGACCGAGACGTCGAAATCGGGACGCCGCAGCGGCTCGGGGAAATCGACAGTGTGGCAGCGGAAACGCTCGAGATGGTCGCGGATGAAGACGGTCACGTGTTCGCGGTCGCGCGCCGTCGTCCCGGCGGCGGCATCGAGCTGACGCAGTACGGCGGTTTCGACCACTTCCGCGCGCAGCCCCTTGGGCAGATGACCGGCGCTGGGGCGGGTGTATTCGGCGCCCTGGGCGTTGTGCTCGGCGACGCAGCGGGCGATCACGGCCGGATCGCGGAACGGGCTGTCCGAGGTGATGCGGACCAGCGTCTTGGCGAGGGTCTGGTCGGCGACCAGCAGGAAGCGCGACAACACGTCCTCCTCGGAACCGCGAAAGACGCGGATGCCTTCGCGTTCGGCCAGGGTGACCACGGCTTCGTCATCGGGATTGGTCGTGGTGGCGATCACCAGCTCGTCGACCCCGTCAATCTGGCGCAGATGGCGGCATTGATAGGCCAGCAGCGACACATCGTCGTGCAGCGTCTCGAGTATCTTGCCCGGCAGCCGGTTGGATCCGGTGCGGGCCTGGATGACGGCGACTGTTCGGGTCACGCTCGCGTCTCCTCGGTCGGCGGGATTTCGATATCCTGCCAGGTTCGAACCATACGCGTCGGAGCGTAAGGCGGAAAGGTTGACGGGATATGGCCGGACACGTGCTCCCGTCCGGCCAGCATGCGCACCAGCAGGGCCGGGATGTTGAGGCCGGCGAGGGTCATCAGATAGCCAAAGCCCCACATCCGCGGATTGATTTCGAGCAGAAAGGCCGGCGCGTCGCGGGTCGGGCGTTTCAGCTCGACGGCAGCAAGGCCGTGCCAGGGGCCGGAGGCTTGCAGCACGGCAAGACCGGCCGCCATCAAGTCAGGATCATCGACCGTCTCGCCAGCAATCGCCACCCCGCCGGTCGGTGGATTGGTCTGGAGCTTTCGGTGCAGGGTCGAGACGACGAGATCGCCCTGATTCCACAGCGAGCCGATTGTGTAGACGGTGTCGGCACCGCCGGGGATGAGTTGCTGGACCAGGCAGGGGCCATGCGCATCCGTCGTCTCGCGCCAGGCCGCGGCCAGCGCGTTCGCGTCGGCGGGATAGCCGACCCCACGCGCGCCGCGTGAGCTGCGTGGTTTGATCACACAGGGAAAGCCGCCGGACCAGTCGGCCAGATCGGCTTCGCTGGTGGGCTGAAGGGTCTGCGGGTGCGGCAGGCCGACCTGTTTGACACGGTCGAGCAGCAGGCCCTTGTCGATCCCGAAGGCGATCACCTCCGGTTCGGCCACCGGCACGCGCAGTCCTTGCGCGCTCCAGCTGCGCGCGACCGGCGCCAGCGCCGCGACCTCGGCTTCCGAGCCGGGAATGATGATGTCCAGCCCGCGCGCTTCGCACACCGCCCGCACGGTCTTGCGGTAGGCCTCCGGATCGGCGGCGGCGGAGGGCAGGGTCTGGCTCTGCGTGCCCGGCTCAAACAAGCCACCGGCCAGTGGATTGGTGTCGGCGGCGACCAGGACGAGGTCGGGATCGGCGCTGCGCAGCGAGCGCAGCGTGCCCAGGCCTGGCGGAGCGCCAACGCCTGTCACCAATATGCCGGAGGTCAGTGCGGCCAGGCTCATGAGGGCCGCCACATGTCGAGCGAGCGACCGAGCAGGTCTTCCAGTGCGACGATTTCCGGCTCGAACCTCTCTTGCAGCCGGGCCCGGGTCGCGGCGGCCATGGGCGGGATCGACACCTTGGCCTCATCGATCGGCGGATAGACGCCGTCGGCGCTGGTGGCACCGGCGATGCCGGTCACCGGCGCGACGAGTTCGGCGTGCAGGGTTTCAAAACTCACCCCGTCGCGATCATCATGAGCGCCGCCCAATATGCTCATCTTGGAGCGCGGAATACCGCCGGTATTGTAGCGCGCCTCGACGGTGACAGGGATGTCGGCATCGATCTCGAGAAACTCGAATATCCGCCGCACAGTGCCCGGACCGTCCTGGTCGAGCTCGTCTTGAAGCACGATCAGCAAGTCGTCGAACCGGTCGCGATACTGGCGCAGGCGTTCGGCATAGCGGCCGGTATCGGCATAGAGCCATTGAAAACCCCAATTGGCGGCGATCCGGCGCGGTTCGTCGGCGAGGGCTTTTTCGAAGGAGTAAAATTCGGCATCGCGGCGGACATTCTGCAGATAGTGCGACCAGGTCCGGTCGACCGGATTGCGCAGGATGGCGATGATTCTCGTCCCGCTGCCGCAATAGGTCAGGATGCGACGGGCCGCGATCGGGGCATAGGCATAATAGTCCGGCGACACGTCGCCGACACGCGCCTGGCCGTCATGACCGGCAAACAGGGCCTGGTAGTCGCTGACATCGGGTGCGGTGTCGAAATGATAGAAGTCCGGCCAGTAGACCGAGCCGTCCCCGACCCCAGAAAAGAAGCGGCCTTCCTTGCGGACCTTCGACAGGAAGACGTCGGGATGCTGGCTGAGATAATGGTAGAGCGAGGTGGTGCCGGATTTCGGCGCGCCGATGACCAGAAAGTTCGGCCAGACCTGAGCGGCGCCTGGCGCAGCTGCGATGGGAGTGTCGGATTTGCGGGTCATGCCGGTCGCCTGTTCCTGTGTCGCGGCGACGGTGCGAATCAGTACCGTGCCAGCGTCCAGTTGAGCTGTTGAGACTTAAGGATTTACTGCGATTCTCAGGCTGCCGCCGCCGCCAGTCCGATGAGATGGCGGGCGACGCGTCCGGCGCCATCGCCATCGACCAGTGCCTGACCATTGCGCGCCATTGCGGCGCGGCGACCGGCATCGCGCATCAGCGTGTCCAAGGCTGCTTCGAACTGGCGGTCAAAGCCGGGATCGTCGGGGTTGAGGCTGATGCCGAGGCCGACGCTCTCGAACTGTTCGGCGCGGTCGAGCTGGTTGGATGCGATCGGCACGCACAGGGTGGGCAGGCCGGTCGCTGCCGCTTCGTGCAGCGTGGTGCCACCGGCCAGTATCCCGATATCGGCCTGGCACAGGGCCTGCGCGAGGGGCGGCACGGGGCCGTTCGACGCCGGTCCCCGCCAGTCGATATCCAGGCCGGAAAACGTCTCGGCCAAGCGCTGGCGGATACGGTCGAGCACGGGGGTGACCGTGCCGCCCAGCGAGACCAGGATGCGGTTCGCCCGATCGGCGGTCTGACGGGTGGGCAACCTCCGATAAGCGTCTGACAGAAGGAGGTATTTCGGACCGCTCAGTGCCGCCGCGCCCGACGGGGAAAGGGCGGGCAGAAAGCCCTGACGGACGTGCAGGTCGGGTACCGCCCCGTGCAGGAAATTGCCGATCAGGCTCACATGCCGGCCGGCGGCGCGCAGGGCCGCGACCCGGTCCGCTTCGGTAAATTTCCAGTCGGCGACGAGATGGCGGATGCCGTGTCGGTCCAGTGTCGGGCCGAGTTCGTCATCGTCGGCCAATACGACGAGTTTGATACCGGGGTCGAGATCGGCGGGGCGGTGCTGCGGTGTGGTTGTCAGCCAGAGCGGTTCCGCGCCCTCGGCGACCAGGGCATTGGCCAGGGCGCCGCAGCGCATGACATGACCCAGACCAATGGTGGTGGACCCGTCAGTGCGGATGGCAAACCGCGCCGTCATGAATCAATCCGCAGTGCTGGCAAGGGCGGCGAGATCATCGGCGACGCGCTTCATCGTATTGTCCCAATCGCGGAAACCCTTGCCGAAATAGGAGCGTGTCTGCGGATACCAGTGCTGCCGGTCGGTCCCGAGCAGGGTCCAGGTCGAGGAGCGGGCGTGGATGAACCAGACCTTGCCGCCGCAGGCCGCGGCGAGGTTGGAGGTCGCATTCATCGGGCCGAGCACGAGGTCGCAGGCCGAGGCGTAGGCGGCCACCTTGTCGAGCTCCATCTTGAGGTCGATATCGGTCGGCTGATGGATGGTGACGCCAAAGCGCTCCCGCGCCAGTTCCAATTCGTCCGCCACCTTGCCATATTGCAGATTGATGAAGTCGACACCGGGCGTCCGCAGCACACCTTCCCAGGCATCAAAGGCCGAGAAGAAACGCGAGCGGCGGGCATTCATGTTGAGTGATTTCCACAGAATGCCGACTTTCAACCCGCTTCCAAATCCGTCGATCTGGGTCCGGAACGCGGACTGCACCGCCGGGTCCGGCGTGAGGAAGCCTTCCTCGGCCGGATAGTCGTCAATCGTGTTCCGGAAAGCGCGAAGCGGCGTGGCCATCGGCGTCCAGAAATCGGCACCGTCTTCCAGCTTGGGCACCACGCGAACGTCACGGCCTTCGACATTGGCCGACATGTGGTGTCCGACCACGGCCTGCGGGAAGGAGCGTTTGACCAGCGGCATCAGGCGGTATTCGCAGGCGATCCGCAGCTCGCCATCGGGCCCGACGGCTTCGAGCATGTCCTTGACGATGTTCATGAAGAGGACTTCGTCGCCAAGCCCTTGCTCACCGACCAGCAACACGGTCTTGCCACGCAGTTGCTGTGGGTTGGTGCCGTCCCAGAAAGGCGCTTTCAGGGTGAAGAGGGTCGCCTGGGCGCGGTTGGGATTGAGGCGGCTCTCATTGGCGGCCCAACCCTCCTCGATGCGGCCGGCGGCCAGCAGCACCATCGACCGGCCGTGCCGCATGGTGGCCTCTTCCATCGCGTCGGCAGGATCCTTCAGCGCCGCGTCGAAATGCGGAATCGCGAGTTCCGGTTCACCGAGCAGTTCGTGGATATTGGCCATGTTATTGTGGGCGCGGCCATAATCCGGCTTCAGGCGCAGCGCTTCCTCATAGAAGGTGCGGGCCTGGATCGGGTCACCACTGTCATTGATGACGGTGCCCATCGAGTTCCAGAGTTCATAATTTTCCTGGTGCGCATAGATGGCGGTGCGCAGAATCTCGATTGCTTCCTCGAACTTGCCGGCATCGCGCAGCACGCCGCCCAGATTGATCGCGGCATCGACGGCGGTCGGCGCGAGCTTGTATTGCAGGCGATAGAATTTTTCGGCCGCCTCCAGCATGTCGAGCTTCCAGGCGACAAGGCCGAGTTTCTGGTAGATTTCCGCGTCCTTGGGATCAATCTTCCAGGCGGTCTCGAAAAAATCGAGCGCCCGCGACAATCGTCCCAGATTATACAGCATCAGCCCGAGGACATGATTGGTCAGGGCCATGTCGGGCGCGAGAAGCCACGCCTTGTGAGCCAGGCGGGCTGCGGCGACATTTTCGCCTTCTGCCGAGGTTTTCATCGCGCGTTTGGCAAGCGCGGCGACCTTTTGATAGATGCGGCGGCGGTCGGCCGGCATGCGGTCGACCGGGACCTCCACACGAACCGCCTGCGCGCCGAGGGGCACAGCATCGCGGGTTTCGTTCTTCTCGATTTCGGCCTCGGCGGAAATTTCCGCATCAAGGTCGAGCGCTGTGGCTTCCTGCATGGTCATCAATCCTGCCTCGATTCTGTGAGCCAAGGCAGGGGATTCGCTTTAAGAACTCGCTAATATTCGATGATGCCGACAAGTCGGGACGGAAACCTTTTCTTCACCCCGTATTGCCAACCTGCAGATCGCGAACGTCATCGCTCGCTTCACTTGTGGACCGGAGGGACCCCATGCCGCTCAAAATCTCGCTCAAACCCGGCGAGAAGTTTGTCCTGAACGGAGCCGTTGTCGAAAACGGTGACCGGCGGGCCAATCTTGTGCTGCAGAACAAGGCTTCGGTGCTCCGCGAAAAGGACATCCTGCAAGCCGCTGATGTCGATACGCCCGTGAAGCGGATCTATTTCCCGATCATGATGATGTATCTGTCCGACAAGAATGACGACAAGCTCTATGACGAATTCGTGCTGCGCATGAATGAGTTCATGGGCGTTGTCTCGGCGCCGGAATTGCTGGCCCTGTGTGTCAATGTCAGTCGTGATGTGATGGCGGGCGAGCATTACAAGGCGCTTCTGGGCTGCCGCAAACTCATGACCTACGAAGCCGAGAGGCTGGGCTGATGTCCTTTCAAGCTTATCAGAAGACCGCCGCACGCGCGGAGGATCCCCGTGCCACCGAATACCGGCTCTTTGCCCAGGTGACGCGGTCGCTCATGAACGCCAAGACGCTCCCCATGGAAGCGGTCCGTGACCGGGCCGAGGCCATTGACTGGAATCGGCGCGTCTGGAGCAATCTGGCGCTCGACTGCGCCAGTCAGGACAACCAGCTGCCGGAAGCGCTCCGTGCGGCGATCATTTCCCTGTCGATCTTCGTCTCCAAACACGGCAGTCACGCCATGCGCAATCCCGAGGCGATCGATGATCTCGTCGATATCAACCGGACCGTCATGCAGGGGTTGATGCCACAGGCCGGTGCCGGCGCGGATCAGGCCGTAGGGTAAGAACTGCCGGGGCGGCAATAACAGGCAGGCAGGAACAGGCACCTTCTCCGGAAGGTGCCTTTTTTAATATCCTAAAACATTCAAATCATTGACTAAATTGCGCGTCCAATGCGGCATGCCGTTTGCGATACCTGATGCGAGCAAAACGCTCGCGGCTGAAAAACTCGGCCTGAAACGCATCCAGAATGGAGAGCAAAACAATGTCACTTTCAGTAAACACCAACGCTGGGGCGATGATCGCCCTGCAGAACCTGAACAAGACGAACATGGAAATGAACGAGGTTCAGACCCGCATCAACACCGGACTGGAAGTGGCCAGTGCGAAGGACAATGGTGGCGTTTACGCCATTGCCCAGCGCATGCGCTCACAGGTCGTCGGCTATGGCGCGGTCTCTCAAAGTCTGGACCTTGCGACTTCCGTCACCGACGTAGCCCTGGCTGCCGGTGAGGCGATTTCCGATATTCTCGTCGAAATGAAGGAAAAGGCGCTCGCGGCATCTGATGCATCGCTTGATGCAGCCTCCCGTACGGCTCTGAACGAAGACTTCAAGGCCTTGCGTGACCAGATCACCACGATCACTTCAAACGCCGAATTCAATGGCACCAACCTGATCAACGGGACGGTGACCTCGGTTTCGGCTTTGGCCAACTCGGACGGTACCAACACGATCCTCATCTCCGACCAGAACTTTACCCTGGCCGGTGGTGTCGTGACGGTGGCGGCCGCGGCTTCCTTTGCGACGGCTGGTGAAGCATCTACGCTTGTCGCCACGATCGAAACGTCTCTCGACAACCTCAACTCGTCCCTGGCCAAGTTGGGTACGGCTTCGAAGTCACTCGAGGTGCACAACACCTTCGTGTCGAAGTTGACCGATACGCTGGAGCAGGGGATCGGCAATTTGGTCGACGCCGACCTGGCCAAGGAAAGCGCACGGCTCCAGTCGCTGCAAGTCAAGCAGCAGCTGGGTGTCCAGGCGCTCTCCATTGCCAACCAGGCGCCGCAGACCATCCTGTCGTTCTTCGGCTAAGTTCGTCCGGCCGGGATCGCCTTCATGGCGGTCCCGGTCATTTTTTTCAGGTTCGCCAGCGCTGGCGAACAGTCATGTCCAAAATCGCCCATTAACCTGATATTAATCATAAATTCTTGCCGACCGGCAATAATTTCCTAGCGAAATCCGCCCTGTGCCCGGCAATATTTGCCGACCAAATGGTTACCTGGGAAAGTTTGACTCGGCAAAAACATCCCGGCGAATCACGCGACTCGGAATTAACCCTTGCGGTCAACAACCAATTGGCACCGTGCTTGCTCTTCCTTGGTGAGGGTCAGAAGACCCGGCGGGCAGAACGTCCGTAGATCACCAGAATGGAAAGGGCCAAGAAATGGCTACTATCAACACCAATGCCGGCGCCATGGTTGCGCTGCAGAACCTCAATCAGACCAACCGCGACATGGAGCAAGTCCAGAGCCGCATCAACACCGGTCTGGCTGTGGCTTCCGCCAAGGATAATGGCGGCGTTTACGCGATTGCCCAGAAGATGCGTTCTGACGTCAACGGCTATGCCGCTGTCGGTAATTCGCTCGACCTGGCTGCTTCGACCACCGATGTGGCCCTGGCCGCCGGTGAGGCAATCGGCGACATCCTGGTCGAGATGAAGGAAAAGGCCCTGGCCGCTTCTGACTCTTCGCTCGACACGGCGTCACGCACTGCCCTGAACGAAGACTTCAAGGCCCTGCGCGATCAGATCACGACCATTGTCAGCAATGCTGAATTCAACGGCACAAACCTGATCAATGGCTCGGTGACCTCGATCTCCGCCCTGGCCAATGCTGACGGCACCAACACCATCACCATCTCCGACCAGAACTTCTCGCTGGCTGGTGGTACCGTGACGGTTGCTGCTGCGGCTTCCTTCGCTTCGGCAGGTGACGCTTCTACGCTCGTCACCACCATCGAAACCTCGCTCGACAACCTGAACGCATCGCTGGCCAAGCTCGGCACCGCGTCCAAGTCGCTCGAGATCCACAAGGGTTTCGTCGGCAAGCTGTCTGACACCCTGGAAAAGGGTATCGGCAACCTGGTCGATGCGGATCTGGCCAAAGAGAGCGCGCGTCTTCAGTCCCTGCAGGTCAAGCAGCAGCTTGGCGTTCAGGCCCTGTCGATCGCCAACTCGGCTCCGAGCACGATCCTGGGTTACTTCCGTTAATCACGGATTGGGTAGCGGAGCCTGGCTCCGCTACCCGCCTCCGCGGTTGACGCGAAGATCAAGTGAGGCGCCGACGCCTCCGCGTCAGCGATTAGGACAATGGCAGAAACGGGGTTCAATCCGAGATCTGTTCCAGTGGCACCCATCACCGAGAACAGGGACATCTCCTCCGACCGCCCACGCGAAGCCGTGCGGCGGGTCGAGCCTGTTGACCAGGCTGACCGCAGCGCATCCATCGTCGATCACCCGCAGGACCGGACGGCCGATATCGAACGCATGGCGGCCGAGACGCTGAGCAATTCGCGCCTGAAAATCCTTCAGGACAATGCCTCCGGCGATTATATCTATCTCCTGGTCGACCAGGATACGGGCGAGACGGTCCGTCGCTGGCCGCCCGAAAAACACGCAGACCTGATGGAATACCTGCGCACACGCACCGCAGGCCTGCTCGACCAGCGCGCCTGAAGCGCCTGGAATGCCCGGCCCCCGACCCGGCAAATTTTGACCCCCCGGGCACATGTGTCCCGGCAATCGGTGGTCATGCAATCCAGCCCCATCGCCACAATTCACTATCAAGCATTTGATTTAATGTTGATATTCAGGTCGTGCCAAAACGGCACGCCACTTGCGCATATCCCCTCGAACAGCCGCTGAAGGGCGGTGATTGAGAACGCGGGAGAATGTCGCATGACTATGAGCGTCCACACCAACACCGGAGCGATGATCGCTCTGCAGAACCTGAACAAGACCAATGACGACATGTTGGGTGTTCAGAACCGCATCAATACCGGCCTGAAGATTGCCGGTGCCAAGGACAATGCCGCGATCTACGCCGTTGCCCAGGGCATGCGCGCTGACATCCGGGCCCTCGAAGCCGTGCAAAGCGGGCTCGACCGGGCGTCGACCATTGGTGATGTCGCCCTGGCCGCCGGCGAGTCGATCTCCGACCTGCTGGTCCAGATGCGCGAAAAGGCGACCGCTGCGATGGACCCGTCGCTCGATACATTCTCGCGCCAGGCTTATGACGCCGATTTCAAGGCCCTGCTCGACCAGATCAGCGGCATTCTCCAGAACGCTGAATTCGACGGTGCCAATATCCTCGACGGCTCGATCACAAACGGAATCGAGTTCCTCGCCGATGCTGACGCCGCCCGCTCGGTCACGCTGAAATCCCAGGACATGAGCATTGGCGGCACGATCCTGACGATCGCTGCGACTGCCAGCCTCGGCTCGGTGACGCTCGCCACCAACGCCGTCACCGCGATCAAGACCTCGCTGGAAAACGTCAACCAGGCGCTCGCCAATCTCGGCTCCGATACCAAGAAGCTGGAGGCCCACTCCAACTTCGTCGGCAAGCTGATGGACTCACTGACCCGCGGTGTCGGCGATCTCGTCGATGCCGATCTCGCGGTCGAAAGCGCGAAATTGCAGGCCTTGCAGGTCAAGCAGCAACTGGGTGTCCAGGCGCTGTCGATCGCCAACGGCCAGCCGCAGATCATCCTCAACCTGTTCGGCGGTTAAACCGCTCACCCACCTCCACCACCACGGCGCGGCCCCGGATTTCCGGGGCCGTTTCCGTTTGCGCGACTCAATCCATCATTTCCGGCATGATTGCGGTGAGCGTCCGGCCGGCCGGCGCCGCCCCGTGGAGTGTCCCGCATGGTCCAACATTTCCTGCCCTATGGGCGCCAGTCGATCGACGAGAGCGATATCGAGGCCGTCGTCGAGGTGCTGCGTGGTGACTGGCTCACCACCGGCCCGACCATTGATGCGCTCGAAGCGGCCTTCTGCGACGCGGTGGGCGCCGCTCACGCGGTCGCCTGCTCCAACGGCACGACCGCGCTTCATCTCGCGCTGGCGGCCGAACGTGTCGGGCCGGGCGATGTCTGCATCGTGCCGGCCGTGACCTTCATGGCGACCGCCAATGCCGCCATCTATTGCGGCGCTGAGGTGGTGTTTGCCGATGTTGATCCTGATACCGGGCTGATGACGCCGGACACACTCGCCGATGCGCTCCGCCGCGCTGGCGGCAAGGCGCGCGCTGTGTTGCCGGTCCACCTGGCCGGCCAGTGCGAGGCGCTTGATGTGATGGCCGAACACGCCGAAGCGGCCGACGCTGTCCTCATCGAGGATGCCTGCCACGCCGTTGGCTCGCGCTGGCAGGGCCAGCCGGTCGGTAATTGCACGCATTCGCGCGCCGCGACTTTCTCCTTCCACCCGGTCAAGACGATTGCCGCGGGCGAGGGCGGCATGGTGACGACACATGATGCCGCACTGGCGCGGCGGATGCGGGTATTGCGCAGTCACGGCATCGAGCGCGACCCGTCGCGTCATGAACGCCGGGCCGGTGAGCCTTGGTGGCATGAGATGCAGATGCTGGGCTGGAATTACCGGCTCAGCGATATCCAGGCAGCCCTGGCCCTGTCACAGCTGAAACGGCTCGGCGACTTCACCGCACGGCGCGGCGCGCTGGCCCAGGCCTATGATGCGGCCCTGGCCGGGACCAAGCTGCCAGTGTCGCCACTGGCCCGTACGGCTGACTGCGAGCCTTGCCTGCACCTTTATCCGGTGCGGATCGCGTTCGAGGCGGCGGGTGTTTCGCGAGCTGATGTGATGGCGGCGCTGGCCGCGCGCGGTGTCGGGAGCCAGGTCCATTATATCCCGGTGCCGGACCAACCCTGGTACAAGGCCCGCCATGGTGAGCAGGAACTGCCGGGCGCGCGTCATTATTACGAACACACCCTGTCACTGCCGCTCTATGTCGGGATGACGGATGAGGATCCGGGTTTTGTGGTCGAGATGCTGGCAGAGGTGCTGGGAGGTTAGGCCGCTGCCGCCATGCCGATCAGCGCGCGCAGGGCGGCACCGGTCAGCTGCTCCGGATTGGTGTTTGAGGCATAGGCGAAGCCATCCGGCACGAGATGTCCGCCGGACGCCATGTAGCGCGCCGTCACCTTGGCGCCGTGTGCCGGCAGGATGGCAAACCGGTCATCCAGCTCGATCGTCGTGCGGGCATCATCTTCCGGGATCATGATCTCGTGCAGCTTTTCGCCGGGCCGGATGCCGATCACCTTGTGCGGCAGATGCGGCGCCATGGTGCGGGCCAGGTCGGCGGTGCTCATGGAGGGGATTTTCGGCACGAAGATCTCGCCGCCGCGCGCCATGGACAGGCTGGACAGCACGAAATTGACGCCCTGTTCGAGCGTGATCCAGAACCGCGTCATGCGCGGGTCGGTGATCGGCAGCTCCTTGGCGCCACTGTCAATCAGGCGACGGAAATAGGGAATGACCGAACCGCGCGATCCGACGACATTGCCATAGCGCACGACCGAGAAAACCGGTCCGCCTTCACCGCCCATGTGCTGGGCCGCCGTGAATATTTTATCCGCTGCCAGTTTCGAGGCGCCGTAGAGATTGATCGGGTTGGCGGCCTTGTCGGTCGACAGGGCGCAGACATGTTTGACGCCGCGCTTGATGGCGGCGCGCACCACATTCTCGGCACCCATGACATTGGTCTTGATGCATTCGAACGGATTGTATTCGGCGATCGGGACGTGCTTCAGCGCGGCGGCGTGAATGACGATATCGACATCGCGCATGGCCTGGTCGAGACGCGATTCATCGCGCACATCACCGATGAAATAGCGCAGGAAGGGATAATCGCTGGGCGAAAAATCCTGAGCCATTTCATACTGTTTCAGCTCGTCTCGCGAAAAGATGATCAGCTTCTTCGGCTTGTACTCGGCGCAGATCGTCTCGGTCAGCTTGCGGCCGAACGAACCCGTCCCGCCGGTGACGAGAATGGTTTTGCCGTCGAGCGGCATGCGCGGATCGAGGAAGGAGCGTTGGTTCATCATTTCCTCGAAAGACGCTTCGGGCGCTGTCTTGTTCGACATGCTGGGCCTCGCGATTCGTATCCAGTGACCGACGCTGCGCCGCCAAGGTTAACGGTCAGTTAGGCCCGTTACGACGCGGCCCAGACTAGCAGGTTTTTCGCGGGCTGAGCAGTGGGCCTGGAAAGGCTGATTGGATCGACTTGTCGGCAATCGGTTTACCTTGTCTCGCAACACTTTCTTTGTGTTTTGCGTCCAATCTCGGCAATCAGGAAAAAAGGATTCTCGCCGTGAGCGTGATCGGGTTGGACATGAGCGTTCTGACGGGGTGGTACAACTCCCGTATCAACGCCTCGCTTGCCTCGTCGACGGCCTTGTCGTCGGCGGGTGCATCCAGCCGTAACCAGGCCCCGACGGCCCCGGCACCGTGGGAGGTCGGGTCGCCGAACCTGATGACGCTGGAGGAGATGAGCCGCAAGGTTCTCGCCAATGGCGTCTTCTTCAACGACCCCGACCGCGAATTCTCCGGTCTCGATGCGCCCGACGACCACAAGCAACTGTTCTCCCTGCATCAGGGCCTCAAGCGCTTGGCGTCGCTGGCCGAAGAGGCCAAGGAAAAGACCACCACCGACAGCCGCCGCGACTTCCTCAACAAGAGCTTCCAGTCCGGCCTCGCCCAGTTCGACAGCTTCTTTGACGAAATGGACCTGGAAGGGCTGACCCTTCTGAAGGGTGAGGAGTTGACCAAGGTCGAAAGCCAGGTCGCGATCGCGCGTGGCACGTCGCAATACAAGACCGACACCATCCACAGCGGCGATTTCGATGCCGAGGTCGCCAGCCTGACCGGTGACGTGCAGTTCTCCATCTCGGTGAAGAAGAGCGGCGTCACCCAGACGATCAATATCGATCTGGCCGACATGGGCGCGACGACGCGCAATCTCGACAACATCTCCGACCACATCAACACCCAGCTCGAAGCCGCCGGTGTCATCACGCGCTTCGAACGCACCAAGATCGGTCAGGAGAATGATGTCGGTGTCGTGCCGGGCAATAATTACGGGTTTCTGATTGCAGGCGTCTCGACCGAGACAGTCTCCTTCTCGGCCTCGGCCGCCGAGCCGGCGCTCTACATGGCCGGTGTCTCCGGCATCAATGACACCGCTGGCGGGCAGGTGGTCAAGCTGACAGACCTCGCCAGCGGCGATCCGCAGACCGGCTATACGACCCGCTTCAGCGCCGATCCCAATGAGACCGAAGTTGCCGTCGTCGGCGGTGAGGAAGGCGAGACCCGGATCAAGCAGGAAGACAATCCGCTCGAGATCCACGCCACAGTCGCCTCGAACGATGGCGGCATATTTGTTGTCGGTCACACCACGGCCTCGACGGATGGTCAGACGCTCAAGGGCGAGCAGGACCTGGTGCTGGCCAAATATGATTCCACCGGCAATCGCGTCTGGAGCCGTGTGCTCGGCGCGGCCGAAAGTGCCCAGGGCCTGTCGATCGCGACAGACAGCAGCGGCAATGTCGTTGTCGCCGGCAAGGTCGAGGGCGGCCTCGGTGACAGTACCCAGATCGGCGGCAGTGACAGTATTGTCGTGAAATATTCGGCCAGCGGCGTCGAGCAATGGAACCAGCGCTTCGGCGGCACCAAGGACGACCAGGCCGGCACTGTCGCGATCGGCGATGACGGCACCGTCTATGTCGCCGGCAAGTCGGCCAGCGCTTTTGGCGATGATGCCCACGAAGGCGGCGGCACGGACGGTTATATCCGCGCCATTGATGCCAGTGGCACGACCCTTTGGACCCGACGCGTCGGGTCGACCGGCGAGGAAAACGTCTCGGCGATTGCCATCGCGGAAGACGGCAATCTGGTGGTCGCGAGTGAGGAGGATGGCCGCGCCGTCCTGCGCAAGTTTGACGTCTCCGACGACACCTCGGCAGCGATCTGGGAACAGGATTTCGGCGATCTCGCTGACGGCCGTATCGGTGGTCTCGCGATTGACGCCAGCGGGATTTACGTGACCGGCGCGGCCGGCAGCAGTTTCGCGCCGACGGCACCAGTCTCGGCCCATGCCGGCGGCGTGCGCGACGCTTTCGTGATGAAGCTGACCGATGGCGGCACGCCGACCACTGACTTCCTGACCTTTGTCGGATCCGACAAGGATGACGCGGCGGCCGGTATCCAGGTCCACAACGGCAAAATCTATATCGCCGGCAAGACGCTCGGCGGCATCAATGGCGACACGCTCAATGGCGAGCGCGACGCCTTTGCCGCCCAGCTCGACGGCACCACGGGTGCGCTGGACTGGTCGACCCAGATTTCCGGACGCGGCGGCCTGGCCGATGCCAAGGGTATTGCGCTCTCGACCACCGATGACAGCGTGCTCGACGCGCTTGGCCTGCCGACCGGGACGCTGACCTATTCAGACAGCCGCGTGGTCACCGACCGCAGCTCGGCCCGCGAGGACGACTTCTTCTATATTTCGGTGGATGGGGGTCGCCGCAAGAAAATCACCATCGACGCCGATGACACGATGCGGTCGCTGACCTTCAAGATCAACGCCACGCTGGTCCTCAAGGGCACCGCCGATGTGCGCCGCTCGACCGAGGGCGACATGCTGCGCATCAAGGCGGCTGAAGGCTCTACGATCGAGTTGTTTGCCGGTAGCGAAGGGCGTGATTTGCTCGAGTCACTCGGGATCGAGCCGGGGGCCATCGTCAACACGGGCTCACTGCTCGACAAGGACAGCAAGACGACGGACGCACCGCCGCTTTTCGCGCTCGACCTGCCGAGCAGCATGTCGCTGAAAGAAATGGACTCGGCTGAAAAGGCGATGGAAGCGATCCAGGACGCCCTGTCCAAGATCCAGCGCGCCTATCGCGACCTGACCATGGACCCGGCGCTCAAGGATTTGCTGAATGGCCCGCAGGCGGGCAAGACGGGCGGCACGGTTCCGGCCTATTACAATTCCCAGCTGGCAAATTATCAGGCCGGGCTCGACCGACTGAACTCCGGCTCCAGCTCCGGTGGCCTCTACTTCTAGGTGGTCTTCACAAATTGCAGGACGAGAAGGCGCGGCGGTGTTCCGGCGCTGATTGCGGTGCCGTCTTCGACCGGTTCTTCGAGCTTGCGAAGTGACAGGCCGGCTGCCAGCGCGGCGGCAAGGTAATCCGACACTCCGTGATAATAGGCCTCGACCATTGCCTCGCTGCCATCGGCCCGGTCGAAGCGCGCCTGGCTGCCGCGCAGCTGCCGGAAAGGGTGAAGCTCAGACAGGTACAGCCGTCCGCCCGGACGCAGGGTCCGCGCAGCCTGCGCCATTACAGGCCCAAGCTCGCGGACATGCTCCAGAACCAGATTGCCAACCACGACATCCGCCGTGCCGGGTTCGACCGGCCATTCCCGGGTGATGTCATGCTCGATAAAGCGGACATGCGCACCCAGTCCACGCTCGCGGGCCTTTGCCAACATGTCCGGTGACAGGTCCATCGCGATCACACCGGCGGCGTGCCGAGCCAGATGCGCCGTGTTCTTTCCGGTGCCGGCCCCGAACTCGATCACGATCGCGCCGGCCAGCGGCAGGTCGGCGGCGATCAGGCAGGCGGCGTCGAGATCGCGGGTCGTGTTGTCATTGCTGTCATAGACAGCCGCCCAGTCGCGATAGGCGGTTCGGGCGGGGATGTCGTCGGCGGTGCGGGGTGTCGAGATGGACATGAGGCGGCTCCCTTGTGGCTGGAATGCCAGCCGGAAGCCGCCTCGTAAATACGCGTTTGTCGTTGTGCGTCAGGCTGTGCGGTTGACCGCGATCGCAAAATTGCCGCCGCGACCGGCTTGCTGGGCCGCGCCGGGTCCATAGCCGCCCGCTGTCGAGCGCTGGCGCGCGGCTTCGTCGGCGATGGCCTTGACCACGCCTTCGGTCACCGTCTTCAGGGCGCCGACAATGCGGCCATTCTCGGCTAGCGATTCATGGAAGCTCTGGGTCGCCTGGCGCAGCGCCGCCTTGAGCGGGGCCGGGGCGCCGGCAAAGCGGGTCGGTTCCTTGCGGGCCCGCGCGACCTCGGCGCGGTAGATATTGGCCAGTTGCGATTTCTCGTCCTGCAGGCCGAGTGCATCCTGGGGACGGCGGTCCTTGAACAGGCGCGTCTCCTCATTGATCAGATCAGTCAGGCGCGTGGTCAGCTTGAGCAGGCCCTCGGCCCGTTCGGCAGGACTGGCGGCAGCAAGTTCGGTCATCGCTAAATCTCCCCGGTTTCCTGGTAGCGCAGGATTTCTGATGTCAGGCGGTCGGCGAGGCCAAGCCCGCCGGACTGCGCCATCACCTTGGCGTATTCTTCATGCAACAGGCCGGTGAAGGCGCGCTCGCCCGAACCGCCGCCGAACGGATTTTCCTCGCCGACCTGCGAGAACATCTGTTCGATCATCTGCGACAGGAAGAAGCTCTCGAAATCCTCGGCAATGGCGCGGGCTTCGGTCTCGTTGCGGGCACCGCCGATATTCGGCGCGCCCTGGGCGCGGCCGGTGCCGGTGGCGTTGGCGAGCTGGAGTTCGAGGAAATTGTCCATCCTAGAGGACCTCGATCTCGGCCTGCAGGGCGCCGGCGGCCTTGATCGCCTGCAGGATGGTGATCATGTCGCGCGGGCTGACGCCCATCGCGTTGAGACCATCAACCAGCTGGCTCAGCGAGACACTCTCGTCCAGCACGCCCAGGCGGGTATTGTCCTCGGTGACCGAGACATCGGTGCGCGGCAGCACCACCGTCTCGCCCTGCGAGAAGGGGGCGGGCTGGCTGGCGACCGGGTTTTCGGTGACGGTGATGGTCAGATTGCCTTGGGCGATAGCGACGGTGGAGACGCGGACATTTTCGCCCATCACGATGGTGCCGGTGTTCTCGTCGATGATGACGCGGGCCGGGATGTCGGCCTCGACACGCAGCTGCTCGACTTCGGCCAACAGGTCGATCATGTCGCCGTCGAAATGGCCGGGACGCGACAGGGTGACCGTGCTCGGATTGGTGGCGCGGGCGGCGCCCGGTCCGACATAGGCATTGATCGCGTCGGCCATGCGGCGGGCGGTGGTGAAGTCGGGATTGCGCAGGGACAGGCGCAGGCTGGCGCGATTGGCCAGCTCGGCCCAGGGGTCGACGCCCGAGCCTTCGAACGGGTTCTCGACCAGGGCCCCGTTTGCGATCCGACCCGAGGTCGGCACGCCGCGAGTGATGCTGGCGCCGTCGCCTGCCGCTTCAAAACCGCCGACCGCGAGCGAGCCTTGGGCGACGGCCCAGGCGCGGCTCTGGCTGTCGAACAGCGGCGTGGCAACAAGGACGCCGCCCTGCAGGCTGGAGGCGTCACCGATGGCCGAGACCGTAACGTCGATGCGGCTGCCCTGCGAAGAAAAGGCCGGCAATGAGGCGGTCACCATGACGGCCGCGACATTGCGCGTGTTCAGGTTGGCATCGCGGGTATTGACGTTGAAATGTTCCAGCATCGCGTTGAGCGACTGGTTGGTGAAGGCGGAGTTGCGCAGGCTGTCGCCCGACCCGTCCAGACCGACCACCAGACCGTAGCCGACCAGATGGTTGTCGCGGACATCCTCGACATCGACCATGTCCTTGATACGCGAAGAGGCCAGCGCGGGGGCGGCCAGGGACAGGGTGGCGAGAAGGGCGATGATCAGGCGCATTTTGCGGTCTCCGGAACGTGTTCGCGGATGACCTTGCCAGTGGCGTGCCAGTTTCCCGGATTTGGTTAATAAAATAAAACGCTGAAAAACAATGGCTTGGCGAGTAGGGTGGCTCTCGCAGGGGCGGAAAATCCCGCCACCTGCAATCCCGGACCGGCAGTTTTTGCCGATCCGGGGTGCCGGGTTAAGCTTCTGTTAAGCGCCCCGGTCGCATCCATGACACGTCATCACGAGGAAATGATTCCCGCCATGAAAGTCTCCGGACCCAGCTCAACCAGCTCCGTCTCAGCCGGCAAGCGCAAGACCACGTCGCGCGCCTCCGGGGAAGGATTCTCGCTGGACACGCCGGCCAAGACTGCGGGTTCGATGACGGCCAGTTCGGTCTCGTCCGTACAGTCGGTCGATGCCATTCTGGCGCTGCAGGGCGTGGAGGATTTCACGCAGGCCCGCAAGCAGGCCACCAACCGCGCCTTTGACATGCTGGACATGCTCGACGAGCTCAAAATCGCCCTGCTGGAAGGCGGTCTTCCGCGGGCCAAGCTGATCGCCCTGATGGACCTTTTGCAGACGCGCCGCGACGCCACCAATGATGCGCGGCTTGAAGCGGCGCTCGATGAGGTCGAGACCCGTGCTGCGGTTGAGCTGGCCAAGTTCAGCTAAACTCGCCACTTCGACACAAATCATTCAAGCTTTTTCGCTATTTGCTGCGTCTAAATGGTGTGGCAACAGCGTCTCCACATTGACTTGGGCGGCTCGGTGCATATTCTCCGGCCCGCTTTCTGGGGGAGAGCGCTGTACCGCGTGGAGTTGAGTGGAAAGCGATGAGCCAAGCTGAACCGATCGAATTACCCAAGGATTATTTCCCGTCGGAAGACGAGCCGTTCATGAATGACCGGCAGAAAGAATACTTCCGCCGGAAACTCATGGCTTGGAAGGACGACATCCTCCGGGAGAGCCGCTCGACGATCACCAATCTCCAGGAAGACATGGGCGCCCTGCCGGACCTGGCGGATCGGGCCTCGACGGAGACCGACCGGTCGCTGGAGCTGCGGGCCCGTGATCGTCAACGCAAGCTGATCTCCAAGATCGACAAGGCCCTGCGCCGCATCGAAGAAGACGAGTACGGCTATTGCGACGAGACCGGCGAGCCGATCTCGCTGGCCCGTCTCGATGCCCGCCCGGTCGCCACGCTCAGCCTGGAAGCCCAGGAGCGCCACGAGCGCAAGGAACGCGTCCACCGCGACGAATAGTGCGGGCCGTCAGAGCACCAGCAGTGCTGCGCCGGATCCGGTGATCCAGAGCGCGGTCATCAGCTTCAGGCGCAGCCCGCCGAGGGCATGGGCCAAGCGACGGGCAAAGAAACCGCCAGCCGCCACGGCGGGCGCGGCAAACACCAGCACACCCCAGTCCAGATGCCCCGCCTCGAAGTGGTAATGACTGCCGACCCACACTGAAACCGCCGAGACGATCACCGCCGTCGAGACACAAATGTCGACCGGGAAGCGGCGCAGGAAGAGGGTCAGCGCCAGCAATTCCCCGATCCCGACCGAAAACAGGGCGGTTGCTGCCCCGCCGGCCAGTCCGATCAGCAAAATGAGGACATGGTCCAGCGGCTCCAGCCGTTCGCGCTCGGCATGCGGGCTGCGCAGGACGATGAGCTGGATGATCAGCGCACAGCCCAAGCCAATCGAGAAAAGCTTGAACAGCAGGAAGGCAAGCTCGCCATTCATGCCGGCCAGATACTGGGTCGCCACCAGAGCCGGCAGGCCGGTGGCGAGCGCCATCACCACGACTCGCCCGACCACGGGCCGGTGCGCGATCTCGTCGGGGCGCACGCCCGGACGATAATAGCGGTTGAGCCAGGTCAGCGCGCCGACGCCCATCCCGAAACACTGGATCGAGAAACTCGTCCCGACGGTTTGCAGCGGTCCCAGGTCGAGCAGGCCGCTCTCGCGCAGGACCGAGAAGACCGGCACGAAGACGACGCCGCCCCCGACTCCGGTCGCGCTGGCGACCAGCGCTCCGGCGAGTCCGACGATGCTGATCGGCCACAGGCCTGCAATCTGCGGCCAGCCGGGGGCGGACAGGATCAGCACAGCCCCATAGGCCAGCGCCAGCAGGGCCAGGCAGGCGAGGGTGAAGCGGCGGACCGGGCTGGTCCGAAGCGAAGGCGCGAAACTGGTCATGGCGTTGAGATTAGCCGTCGCCGTCGGCCCGGCAAGCGCCCGCATACACAAAAAAGAGGGCCGTCACGCGCGTGGCGTAACGGCCCAGTTGATCCCGATGGTGGCGGGGTTTCGTGTCCTAGAACGGCATCAGGATGTCGTAGAGTTCCTGGCCGTAGCGCGGGCGCTGGGCATCGGAGAGATGTCCGCGGCCGCCGTAGGAAATGCGGGCTTCGGCGATTTGCGTGTGGGCGATCGTATTGTCCGATCCGATGTCCATCGGACGCGCAATGCCGGTGATGAGAAGTTCGCGCACCTCGTTGTTGACGCGGACTTCCTGACGCCCGGCGATCACCAGATTGCCGTTCGGCAGGACCTGGGTGACGAGGGCGGCAACCGTCAGCGAGATGCTTTCAGTGCGGTTGACCGAGCCGGAGCCGGCCAGTGACGAGGTCGAGCCGAGGCTGGTCAGCGAGGTCGGGTCGATATTGTCGTTGAAGAAGCCGGTCAGGTCGGCCCCGAGGAAATTCGTCAGATCGCTGTCTTCGGCTGAACTGCGCGAGCGGTTCGTCGTGTTGTTCAGCTGGGCGCTGTCGGAAATATCGATATTGACGGTGACGATATCGCCGACCTGGTCGGCCCGCGGATCACCGAAGAAGGTCGGCGAATTGGCGTTCCACAGCGAGTTGTTGGCGGTCGCGTTCTGGGCATAGCGCTGCTGCGGCATGCGCGGCATCGGCATGGGAAGTTGCGACGGTCCGGTCCCGGCCAGCTCGGCCGGGTTCTGGATCGGGGTCATGGGCGGGGCCTGGCCGATATAGGACAGGCGGTCGGAGGTCGCGCAGGCCTGCAGGGCAGCGGCGGCGATGACGAGGGCGGCGAGTTTGCGGATCATGACGGGATCTCCTCGATCAGAAGCTGGTGGCCGGTGAGGCGCCGACGCGGGCGCGGCCCGGACCATCGACAAGGGCCTCGATCGTACGGTTCGATTGCAGGTTGACGAAGCGGGCGACTTCGCCGTCGGCGGCATTTTCCATCGCCCGTGCGCGCACGGTCAGCTGGATGCCGGGGACTTCAAACATCAAGGTGACCAGGTCACCGCGTTCGACCATCAGCGGACGCTGCAGGTCGTAGCCGCGCACCGGCTCGTTCGGACGCAGGGCGCGACGGGTCTCCAGCCCGACCAGTTCGGACGGGTCGAGAATGGCGTCGGGCCGGATGCGGTCGGCACGATGGCTGATCCAGGTGATGTCACCGGCGGTGATTTCCTGGCCGGCGGCGATCGGACGGGCCAGAACCGGCAGTTCGATCGTGGCATAGGCGCGCCCGGTGACGCGGACGGTCTGGGCGCCGTGATAGGGCGCGATCTCGGCCGCCAGCATGCCGGAGCGACTGTCGAAGGAGAGATCGTGGATTTCCGGCCCGCCGGCGCTGTCGAGGGGGGCGTGCAGGGACATCGCCGTGTTCGACAGCTGGACGTCGTGGACGCGACCTTCCGAGGCGAAGAGTTCGCCTTCCAGCATGTCGGCCAGGGTTTGGGCCGTGACGACGCGGCTGGCGCGTTCGATCGACAGGCGGCGCAGGCCGGCGGCATTGGCCCAGTCGAGATCATTCTCGAGTGCGATGCGGCGGACATAATTGACGTCCAGCGCGGTGCGGCTGCCCGGGGCCGGGGCGCGGGCGACGACGATGTCGGCCTGCGGTCCGGTGATCTCGAACAGATCGCCCAGGGTGATGTGGGCGCTGTCGACGCGGATGGTTTCGCGCAACACGACCGGCTCGGATGCCAGGGCCGCCGAGGTCGCCAACGGTGCCGTGGTGAGGCAGGCGAGGGCGATGAGGCTTGTGCGGATCATCTATCTCTCCCGTTAGCGAAGGTTGGAGGAAGCGGCCATCATCTCGTCAGACGCGGTGATGACGCGGGCATTCATTTCATAGGCGCGCTGGGCCTGGATCAGGGCGGTGATCTCGGACACCGAATTGACGTTCGAGGTCTCGACAAAACCCTGGCGGATCGTGCCGAAGCCCGGCGAACCCGGCGTGCCGGTATTGGCGGCGCCGGAGGCGGCGGTTTCCAGGAAGATGTTGTCACCGCGGGCTTCAAGGCCGGCCTGGTTGAAGAAGGTTGCCAGTTCGAGCTGGCCGAGCGTCTGCGGGTCGGTCTGGCCGTCGATCAGGGCCTGGACCTGGCCCTGGGCATTGATCGCGATTTCGCGCGAACCCTGCGGGATGGCGATGCCCGGCGCGACGGTGTAGCCGTCCGTGGTCACCAGCTCACCTTCGGGGCTGATCGAGAAGTTGCCGGCGCGGGTATAACCGTCCGAACCGTCCGGCATCTGGACCCGGAAATAGCCATGGCCGGAAATCGCCAGGTCGAACGGGTTGCCGGTGTTGGACAGGGCGCCCTGTTCGGTGATGCGGTAGATCGAGGCGGTCTGGACACCCAGGCCGACCTGGACACCGGTCGGCACGATGGTGCCGGCGTCGGATGAGTCCATGCCCATCTGCTGGACATTCTGGTAGAGCAAATCCTGGAACTCGGCCCGCTGGCGCTTGAACCCGGTGGTGTTCATGTTGGCCAGGTTGTTCGAGATCACTTCGACATTGAGCTGTTGAGCCTGCATGCCGGTGGCGGCGGTGGTGAGAGCACGCATATTCGTTCTCCTCCGATCAGATCCGGCCAAGGCGCTCGATGGCGCGCTTGTTCAGGTCTTCTGCTTGTTCAAGGAATTTCGAGACCGACTGATAGCTGCGCATGACAGCCATCATGTCGGTAAGTTCGAGGATCGACTGGACGTTCGACTGTTCGACAAAGCCCTGGTTGATGCTCGGCTCGAGCATCGCCAGCGGGGCGTCGGCGGGGTCGTCGCTTTCCGGAATCGTGTAGCGGCCATTGCCCTGCTTGGACATTTCCGCACGATTGGCGATCTCGAACACGCCGATCCGGCCGATCTGCTGGCCGTTCTGCATGATCATGCCGCCATCAATGACCTGGATGTCACCGGCAGAAGCGTCGATCAGGATCGGGCCGCGCGTGTCGGCGTCGAGCACCGGCGCGCCATCGGAGGCGACCAGCTGGCCGGCGCCATCGAGGCGGAAGCGACCGTCACGGGTATATTGTTCATTGCCGTTGGCTTCGACGGCAAAAAAGCCTTCGCCCTCGATCGCGAGATCGAATTCACGACCGGTGAAGGCGAGCTCACCCTGGCGGAAATCACGGGCCATGCCCCACGTATTCACGAACTGGATGTCCGACGGTCCGTCGGCATGTTCGGCGGTGGGCGCAGCGCGGTTTTCCAGCAGCAGGGATTCAACCTTGAAGCCGGCGGTGTTGGCGTTGGCGATATTGTTGGCCACGACGTCCATTGACCGGCGAAGGGTCATCTGGCGCGACAGGCCTATCATCATTGCGTTGTCCATCGGGTGGTTCCTTTCTGGAGCCGGGGGTCCGCCGTCGTCATTGCGCGGCAGTTGCCCGACAAGCTGCACGCGGCGTGCCAAGGTTAATTTTGATGGAAAACAAGAGGTTGACGGGGAGGGGTCAAATCGACCGGCAAGCCTTTCCGGCAAAGACCGTCACAGCGGTGGGAAGAAGTTGCCGGGTCGCGCCCGATCACTACGAAACGTTAACCGCGCTCACCGTTAATGGGGTCAGACGATTCCCCCGAATGGGAGCCACGCAATGGCTGACGAGAACGACGACATCGAAGAAGAGACCGAAGGCGAGGAGAAGCCGAAGAAGAACCCATTGAAATTGGTTCTTTTTATCGGTTTGCCGGTCCTCATCCTGCTGCTCGCGGGCGTGGGCGGTTTCATGATGTTCGCCGGTGGTGGCGATGATGAAGAACAGCATGCGGACGCTGGTCACGGCGAGGCCGGAGACGGTCATGGGGCCGCTGACGCCCACGCCACCGAAGAAGTATATTATTATGACCTGCGCGAGGGTGACGGCACCGAAGAGACCATCACCACCAATATCCGGTCTTCGACCGGTCGCCCGGTCATCGTTCAGTTGAAGATCACCTTCGAGTCCAGCCGCGACGATCTCGGCCCGGTTCTCGAAGAGCATGTCGATCCGATCATGGATCAATTCATCATGTTCCTGCGCGAGCTGCGTGAAGACGATCTCTACGGATCGGCCGGCATGCATCGTGTGAAGCTGGAATTGCTGCGCCGGGTCAACCTGGCGATCGAGCCGGCCCAGATCGATGCGGTCTGGATCCAGGAATTCATGATTGTCGACTAGGCCCGAGACGACCAACGGAAAGCACACGCATGTCTGACGATATGGACCAAGATGCACTGGCGGCCGAATGGGAGGCCATGGCCGAGGACGGAGACGACCTCGACCTGGCGTCCGAATGGGAGGCCATGGTCGGTGCCGAGGATGACGAGCAGGACCTGCCGACGGTCGGCGGTGGCGCCGAGCGCATCCTCAACCAGGATGAGATCGACAGCCTGCTGGGCTTCTCGCTTTCTGATGACGACGCTGCGGACAAGTCCGGTATCCGCGCCATCATCAATTCCGCCCTGGTCTCCTATGAACGCCTGCCCATGCTGGAGATCGTCTTCGACCGCCTGGTGCGACTGATGACGACCTCGCTGCGCAATTTCACCTCGGACAATGTCGAGGTCTCGCTCGACAATATCTCGTCGATCCGCTTCGGCGATTACCTGAATTCGATCCCGCTGCCGGCCATCCTCGCTGTCTTTCGTGCCCAGCAGCTCGACAATTACGGCCTGCTGACGGTCGATTCCAACCTGATCTACTCCATCGTCGACGTTCTGCTCGGCGGTCGCCGCGGCACGTCCGCGATGCGGATCGAGGGGCGCCCCTACACGACGATCGAGCGCATGCTGGTGCAGCGCATGATCGAGGTCGTCCTTGGCGATGCGAAGCAGGCCTTCCAGCCGCTCACCGATGTCGATTTCGACCTCGAGCGCGTCGAGACAAACCCGCGCTTTGCGGCCATCGCCCGTCCGGCCAATGCGGCCATCTTGGTCAAGCTGCGGATCGACATGGAAGACCGCGGCGGTCGAATCGAGCTCTTGCTGCCCTATGCGACTCTGGAGCCAATCCGGAAAATGCTGCTCCAGCAGTTCATGGGGGAAAAGTTCGGACGTGATAATATCTGGGAAGGCCACCTGGCGACCGAACTCTGGTCGACCAAGATGGAGGTCCAGGCCGTGCTCGACGAACAGCGCGTCTCCCTGGGCACGGTGGCCAATTTGAAAGTCGGTGACACGCTCTATCTCGACGCATCGCCGACCAGTGATGTTGAGCTGCGTTGCGGCCAGGTTCCCCTGACACGCGGCCGCATGGGCCGTATCGGACATAATGTTGCCCTGCGACTGAGCGGACCGCTCTCGCCGGGTGCGAAAAAAGCAATGATGAGGTTTGCATGACGCTCGCTGCCCTGATTTTCGAAGGTCTCGTCGCTGCCCTGCTGGTGGTGGCTGTGGTCATGTGCTGGCGTGTGGATCGCCGCCTGAACGCCTTGAAGAAGGGCCAGGACGGGGTGCGCGAATCCGTGATCGCCCTCAATGAGGCAACCGATCGGGCCCGGGCCAGCCTCGGTGCGCTCGAGCGCGCCACGGCCCAGTCCGCCGAAGTGCTCGAAAAGCGCGTCGGCGAGGCGCGGACCCTGGCCGACGAGCTGCGTCTGGTGACCGGCAATGCCGATCGTAAGGCCGACAGCCTGGCCCAGCGCCGCACGCCGCGTCGCCGCGCTGCCGATATTTTCCCCGATGGTGCCGGTTCGCGCGTCATCAATGATCTCAAGGATGTGAGGTAGCGCCATGCGCGAGCCCCTTCGCTTTCTCACCGTGCTCGCCGTCCTGATGGGCGGTCTGCTGGGCCTGAAAACCCTGTCGATCGCCAATGGCGCCGCCGATTGGTGGGAAGCCCAGGGCAGTGCCATGGCGGCCGTCGCCGTGACCCGCGGGGCCGAGGACGAAGACGAGACCCAGGCCGACGCGCCGATCATGCCGGCCGAACATGCCGTGCAGGCGCCGATCGAGCCGACACCGAGCGCGTCCGACGTCTCTGCCGCCTTCGCCGAGCGCATCGCCAGCGGTGTCCGCACTGCCGAGGAAGAGCGCGTCATCTACCGTCTGCGCGAGCGCTCGACCGAGCTTGATGCGCGCGAACGTGAGCTGGAAACCCGTGAAGCGCTGATGCTGGCCATGGAACAGCGCGTCGACACCAAGATCACCGAGCTCAACGAGCTGCGCACCCAGGTCGAAAGCCTGGCCGGCGAACTCTCCGAGCGCGAGGACGAGGACATGGCGGTCATCGTGGCCTGGTATTCGGCGATGGAACCGCGTGACGCCTCCGAGCGGATCGCGACCCTCGACATGGAAACCCAGCTGCAGATCGCCTCGCGCATGTCGCAACGGGTCTTCGGGGCCATCCTGGCCGAGATGAATACGGGCGCGGCTGCCGCGCTGACCGAGCGCATGGCGAGCCGGTCCAACCTGCCGGAAACCGTTGCCGAGCTGGAGGCGCGGATTGCCGAAGGCGGCTAGACATATTGGCTGTCTGGCCGGGAGCCTTGTTCCGCTTCTCCTGGCCTCGACCGCGCTGGCGCAGACGCCGGCCACGCTGAGTGTCGAGCGCGGCGATAATGCCCTGCGCCTTGTGATCGACTATGAGGACAGCGTTGGCGACAATCTCCCGACCGCCGATATCAGCGTTGAACATACCGTCCTGATTGCCCGTCTCAGTGAACCGCTTGATGCCGATGTGTCGCGCTTGGTCGGGGATTTGTCCGGCCTGGCGGCCCGGGCCCGGCTTGATCCGGACGGGGCAACCCTGCGGATTGCCCTCAACCAGACGGTCGATGCCTATACCTCCGCCAGCTATGACCAGATCGCGATTGATTTCGTGCCGGTCGGTGGCAGACGTCCGGACGCTATCGTCTCGCCGCGCGAAGCCCGCGAGGTCGAAGAGGCCCGGCTGGCCGCCGAGCGCGCCGCCCTGCCGCCACCGCCGCCACCGCCCGCCGAGGCCCTGCCGGTCCGTCACAGGGTCGGGCAGGCGACCGAATATACCCGCATTGAACTCATGTGGCCGCGCGAGGTCGGGTTCCAGCTGAGCCAGACCGGCAACAGCGCCGAGGTTCGTTTCGACGCGCCGGCGGAGATCGATCTCAGCCGCGTCTCCGGTTCGCCGCCGCGTTTTCTCAACCGGCTCACGACGCGCCGTGAAGGCGATGAATTCGTGCTCGGCCTGGTGGTCGATCCGGGTGTCCAGGTCCGCGCCTGGGGTGAGGATGGCCGGGTCGTGATCGATCTGCCCGATCCCGCCTATGTCGATGCGGCGACCCTGCTGGCCGAACTCGGCGACGCGTCGGATGCCGCGGCCATCAATCGCGCCACCGCCGACGAAGATGCCGACCAAGATGCCCCCCAAGATACCGACGAAAGCACCGTCGCGGCACCGACGCGCACGCCGTCCACGCCCGCGCCTGTGCAAGTCGCTGACAATCAAGCGGAAAACCCCAATATCACGGACGCAGCCCCGACCGGTCCGACACGGTTGCAAAACCCGGAGCCCGGCGCCAACCCGGTGCCCGAGGGCGGCGTTGTTCGAGCGGAAGTGTCTGATTTCAATGGTGACCTGCGCATCGAGTTCGACTGGGCAGCGCCCCTCGGCATGGCCGTGTTCCGCCGCGGAGACGCCATTTGGGTCGTCTTCGACACCGCCGCCCAACTCGACCTCCGCGAACTCGACGGCACCAATGGTCGCCATGTCAGCGGTCATACCGATATCAATGGCCAAGACTTTGTTGCCGCTCGCATAATCGCTCCATCGACCTCCCAGGCCGAGGCCCGTCTGGACGGCAATCGCTGGACAGTCGTCCTCTCCGAACGCATCGCCTCGCCACCCCGTCCGATCATCGTCCGCCGCGATGCCCGTCGCGACCGGCCGGGCCGGATACTGATGGACATGGCCAGTGCGAATGCGATCCGCTGGGTCGATGATCCTGTTGTCGGTGACCGCATTGGTGTGATCACGGCGATGGGGCCCGTCCAGGGCCTGACCGCGCGCCGGGATTTTGTTGGCGGGGCCTTGCTGCCAAGCGCCCAGGGCGGCGCCGTGCAGGCCATTGCCGAGGATATCGAGATCGAGTTGATCGGCGCCGGTGTCGCTATCAGCCGGCCCAGCGGGCTCGACCTGACGCCGACGGCGACCGCAGGCCGCAATGCCGCCGACGGTTCCGTCCTGTCCAATATTTCCTCGCCGGCGCTGATGTATTTCGACGCCTGGCGCGGCGCCGGTACCTTCCCCGATGAATGGTCGGCACGCCTGCGCCGCGCGGCCCTGGAAGACGGCACGGACGGGCAGCTTGCCCTGGCCCGTTTCCTGTTGGCACGCGATCTGGCGCCGGAAGCGCTGGGCATGGTCGAGCTGGCACTGGATGCCGAACCCGAGCTCGTCAATGATCCGCATGTCCGCGCCCTGCAAGGCGTTGCCAGCTACCGGATGCACCGGCTCGACGATGCCGAGACCTTCCTCGCCCATGCCGGCCTGGCCCAGGACGTGGCTGCCGATCTGTGGCGCGCCATGATCGCGGTCGAGGAGGAGCGCTGGGCGGATGCCCGCCGGCGTTTCAACACGGGCGCCTCGACAATCTATTACTACCAGCCGGAATGGCAGGCACGGTTCAATGTGGCCCAGGCGTTGACGGCGCTCGAGCTGGGCGACACGGCGGCGGCCCAGAGCCATCTCTATGATGTCGAGTCCGGCGAGCCGGACCGACATACCCAGCTCGACGCCAATTATGTCGCCGCCCGCCTGTCCGAGGCCCGCGGTGATCTTGATGACGCCATCGAGCGGCTGACCGATCTGGCGGCCTCGGGTGACCCCGAGGCTGAGGCCCGCGCCCTGTTTGACCTTTACCGCCTGCAGCTGGCCGACGGTCGGCTCAGCCGCGACGAAGCCATTGAGAGCCTGGAAAACCTGCGCTTTCGCTGGCGCGGCGACACGATCGAGCTGGAAACCGTCCGCACGTTGGGTGAACTCTACGTCCAGGCCGGTGATTTCGCCGGCGGACTGGAAACCATGGCGACGGCTCAGGCCCGCTTCCCGGGCACCGAGGCCGGTCGCCGGATCGGTGAGGACATGGTGTCGATCTTCCGCCGTCTTTTCCTGGACGGCGAGGCGGATCGCATGGACCCGGTCGAAGCGGTCGCGATCTTCTATCAATACCAGCACCTGGCACCGATCGGTGCGGATGGCGACCGCATGATCCGTCGCCTCGCCGACCGTCTGATCGCCTTTGACCTGCTCGACCCGGCATCGGAACTCCTGCAGCACCAGGTCGACAATCGCCTGCGTGAACCGCTGGCCCGCGCCCGTGTCGCGACGGATCTCGCCATCGTCTACCTGATGGACCGTCGCTATGAGGACGCCCTCAACACGATCCGGCGTTCGCGCATTGCCGGCCTTCCCGAAGAGCTGGTCGATGAGCGCTATCTTCTTGAGGCTCGTGCCCTGTCTGAGCTGGGGCGATCGGATCAAGCGCTTGAGCTGATCGCGTCCGACCGGTCCGACGCCGCCAACCGGCTGCGCGCTGATGTGGCATGGAACGAGCGCGACTGGGGCAATGCTGGCCGGCGTCTGGAAGGCATTCTGGATACGCGTTTCAACGACCCCAGCCCGCTGGTGCCGACCGAGGAAGACGATCTCCTGCGGGCCGCCATCGCCTACAGCCTGGCGCGCGACGCCACCAGCGCCGTCCGTCTCGGCGAGCGTTATGGCGAAGCCATGGCCGAGACCGACCACGCCGCCGCCTTCCGCCTTTTGACCAATGACGATGCCACGCCGGGCAATGTTCGCTTCACCGACATGGCGTCCCGCATCGCCTCGATCGACACGCTGGACGCCTTCATGGAACCCTTCCGGGCGCGTTTCGTGAATGGTGGCGGGCCGAGCTAGGTCAATCCCGCGATACGGCAGGTCGATCGTGCCAAAACAGGTAGATCAGCTGGAGCAGGCAAATAGCTTCAAAGATCAAGGATATCAATCCATTCACATCTATGAAGCTGAAGCCATCCAGTCCGGCAACGATCCAGTCTATTTTGTAAAGCACTACCGCCACAGCATAGGTTGGCAGGTATTGCCGGTTGCGCCGGATCAGCAAAACCAAAGTTCCGAGCGTCAACAAAACGGCCGTGTAGAACGAAACTTGCTGAACAATCCCGACGGATTGAACGAACTGGATCATTTCGGGTGAGAACCAGGCATGACTGGCGCTGGTCGTCCGTATCAGGAGTTCCGCACCCCACCAGTAACCCGTATAAAGCAATTGTCCGATCAGGATGACCAGCGCGATCAATCTCGGTGCGTTGTGAACTAGCATGGTGCGCTTGATCTTCGTTGCTCAACAACAAGTTGAGACGATTGATGGCAAGCGGTCAATTCAACGTCCCGAAACTCTGCACCAGCGATCCGGTCACCAGTCGCCAGCCGTCCACAAGCACGAAAAAAATCAGCTTGAAGGGCAGGGAGATCACGATAGGGGGCAGCATCATCATGCCCATCGACATCAGGATCGAGGCCACGACGAGGTCGATGATCAGGAAGGGGATGAAGAGCAGGAAGCCGATCTCGAAGGCGCGGCGCAGTTCGGAGATCATGAAGGCCGGTGCGACGATCCAGAAGGAGGTCTCTTCCGGCGTCTCCGGGACGGCCTGCTGGGACATGTCGATGAAGAGGGCGAGATCATCCTCGCGGACATGGCTGAGCATGAAGGTCTTCAACGGCCCGGTCGACAGGTCGAAGGCCTCGGTCAGCTCGATCTCTTCCTCCAGCAGCGGCTGGATGCCTTGTTCGTAGGACTCGGTGAACACCGGCGCCATGATGAAGCCGGTCAGGAAGATGGCCAGTGACACCAGAACGGCATTGGGCGGACTTTGTTGCAGGCCGAGCCCGGTCCGCAGCAGCGACAGCACCACGATGATGCGGACAAAACTGGTCGTCATGATGACGATCGAGGGCGCGATCGACAGGACGGTCAGCAAGGCAATGAGCTGCAGCACGCGTTCGGTCAGAGCGCCTTCCTGCCCCGCGTCGATGGTGACGGTCTGGGCGTCGGCCTGGAAACCGGCCAGCGTGATCAGGCCGAGCAGGAACAGGCTGAGGCAGGTCCAGAAGCCTTTGCGGGCACTCATGCGGGCCGCTCCATCTTGAGAGGTTCCGGCTTGGCGGGGCCGGTCGACAACACCGTTTCCCGTTCCGCCCCCATCAACACGATATGCTCCTGATCGTCGGCCTGGAGAATGACCAGTCGCCGGCGTGGATCAATGACCAGGGTTTCACGGACTTTCAGGCGTCGGACCTGACCGCCCAATTGGCGCAAGCCGGTCATCTGCTGCAACAGCCAACCCTTCTGGACGGCATAGCCGAACAGGCCGAGGCCACCCAGCAGGACCACCAGAATGGCGATCGCGAACAGGTAGCTGGTCCAGTTGACGATATCGGACATCGCGGCGCGGCCTCATAAACAATAACCATGGTCTGGGGTGCTGCGGTTAAGTCGGCGTTAACCGTGCGCGACCACCTTCATTCATAACCGAGAAAGGGGATTCGCGCATGCGACCCGATGACGTGCCGGTCCTGGCGCTGCTTCGACAATCGATGAGTTTTCACGCGGATCGCCAACAGGTGATCGCGGAAAACATCGCGAACGCGAATACGCCGGGCTACACGCCGCGGGACCTGGACGAGTCCGACTTTCATGCGGCGCTGCGCTCGCAGATGAGCGGCGGGTCGTCAGCGCCGCGTGGAGCCGTCGGGCTGACCACGACGAATGCCGGCCACATCCCGGCCTCGAGCACGGGCGCGGGTGCCTCGGAAAACTGGGAGCCGGTCGACAGTCCGGACTCCGAAACGACAGTGAACGGGAATTCGGTCGTACTCGAAGAACAGATGGTCCGGGCCCAGGAAAACCGGATGCGCTATGAGAGCGCGCTGACCCTTTACCAGAAAAGCCTTGGCTTGCTGCGCACGGCAATCCGTGCGCCGGGCCGATAGGAGTGACCGATGGGTAATGCCTCAGACGCGATGCAGATTTCCGCTTTCGGCATGCGGGCGCAAGCCGCCCGGATGCGGATCATCTCGGAGAATATCGCCAACGCCGATTCCACCGCCCGCGAGCCGGGTGGCGACCCCTATCGTCGCCAGGTGCCCGTGTTCGAGGCCGAACTTGACCGTGCCACCGGCCTCAATGCCGTGCGCATGACCGATGTGGCGCATGACCAGAGTGAATTCACGCTGGAATATGATCCCGGTCACCCGGCCGCCAATGCCGAAGGCTATGTCCAATACTCCAACGTGCAGACGCTGGTGGAGATGATGGATATGCGCGAAGCGATGCGGACGTACGAAGCCAATCTCAACATGATCGAGAACGCCCGCCGCATGCAGGAGCGGGCGCTTGATCTCCTGCGCCGCTAGAACAGCACACGCGCACGCCAGAACCAGGATGAAGGACAAAGTCCATGGCCGCTGATCTTTCCGCCGTACAGGCCTATCAGGCCGCAATCCGCACCGCCCAGCAATCGGCGATGGGGTCGGGCCAGGACGCTGCTGCGTCCGGCGCCGGCATTGATTTTGGCTCACTGGTCTCAACCGCCATCGCGGACACCAGCCAGTCGCTGGGCGCGGCCGAGCAGATGACGGCCGCCGGTGCCGCCGGCGAAGCCGAGCTGATCGATGTCGTCACCGCCGTTTCGGCGGCCGAAATATCGCTGGAAACCGTCGTCGCCGTGCGCGATGAGGTCGTGAAGGCCTACCAGGAAATCCTGCGCATGCCGATCTGACGGCAAGGCCTTGTCGCAATGCTGAAAAGCCCCGGTCCAGGCCGGGGCTTTTTCGTGTCTGGGTGGGGCGTTGGGGGGCAAGGTCGCACCACCCTATATTTTTCCCGGAGGCGCACAGCGCCATCCGGGATTGACGGGAACCGCATCGCTTGCCGGAGGGTTTCGTCGGTCCCGGCTCTCCGCCCCGCTTTTGCGGGGCTCCGGCCGGGAAAAATGTGTTTGGATTTGCGGGGGCTGTGGAGGCAAGGCGGAGAAACGCGCCGCTTATCCCCGCCCTGCGCCTCAAAAACCGTCATCCTGACGAAAGTCAGGACCCAGCCTCGCAGGCCCGATTTCACCAAGTTTGGCAACAGCTTGCGTCGCAGACTGGGTCCCGGCGTGCGCCGGGATGACGGTGTGTGGGGTGGAAATAATCACAAAACTTATCCGCACCCCCTCGGCCATGCCCGATAATACCCTCGGTTTTCGGGACGGGAGGCGCGGGCCCTGTCACTTGCGCCCGGAAACTTGCGGAGCCTGTCCGCGTCTCGGGGGTGACAACCCGAAACTCCGGCAGGGCGTGCGGTCAGGTCGCGGGGCACTAAACGACCGACCCCATCTACCTGACGCATTGGAATCGGTCCGGAGACGGTCCGGGAAAACTCCGCGAACGGGATGTCGGCGATGTCACGTTTTTCAAATCAAACCGGTTATCGGCATTGGCCGACATCCCGTTCTCCTCCCATCTCTCCGGCGTGAAAGCGTGCGGAGCGAAAGGGCATGTGATTGCAACACATGAAAAAGGCCCCCGGCTGTGCGCCAGGGGCCTTATCCCGTCAGATCAGGTTTCGCGTCAGTCCTGCGCGTCCTCGATCCAGGCATTCACCCGTTCTTCCAGCACCGACATCGGCATGGCGCCCTGGGTCAGGACGACATCGTGGAAATCGCGGATGTCATAGGCTTCGCCCAGCGCCTCTTCGGCGACGCCGCGCAGGCGCAGGATTTCCAGCATGCCGATCTTGTAGGCCGTCGCCTGGCCCGGATAGACGATATAGCGGTCGATGGCGGCAATATTGTCGCCGACCGGGTTGGGCGTGTTTTCGGTGAGATAGTCGATCGCCTCCTGGCGCGTCCATTGGTGATAGTGCAGGCCGGTATCGACGACCAGGCGACAGGCGCGCCACAGCTCCATCGCAAGGCGACCGAAGTCGGAATAGGGGTCGGAATAGAAGCCGTATTCGACCGGCAGGTATTCGGTGTAGAGACCCCAGCCCTCGGTGTAGGCGGTGTAGCCACCAAAGCGGCGGAAGGCCGGCACGCCTTCGAGTTCCTGCATGATGGCCAGCTGCATGTGATGGCCCGGGCTGCCTTCATGATAGGCGAGGGCTTCCATCTGATAGGTCGGCATCAGCGACATGTCGCGCAGGTTGGCATAGTAGACGCCGGGGCGTGAGCCATTCGGCGCCGGACGCTGGTAGAAGGCCTTTCCGGCGCTGTCCTGACGGAAAATTTCAACACGGCGAACCTCCAATTCGGCGCGCGGGAAGGTGTTGAACATTTGCGGCAGCGTCTCGGTCATCGTGTCGATCAGCGCGGTCGCGTCGGCGAGATAATCGGCCCGGCCCTCATCCGTATTGGGGTAGTAGAACTGCTCGTCGGTGCGCATGAATTCGAAGAAGTCCTGCAGCGAACCCTCATAGCCGACCTGTTCCATGATGCCGCGCATCTCGTCATGGATGCGGGCCACCTCGGCGACGCCGAGCTGGTGGATCTCTTCGGCCGAGAGATCCATCGTCGTATAGCCGTTGAGCAGATAGTTGTAGAACTCGCCGCCATCGGGATGCTTCCACACGCCGTCATCATCAGTGGCCATTTGTGCCTGTTCTTCGAACAGGGCGATGACCCGCTCATAGGCGGGCGCGACAGCCTCGGTGAGGGCGGCTTCGGCTTCACTGACCAGGCGGGCCTGCTCGGCCTCGTCCAGTCCCAGCGCTTCGACCTTGCCGGTGAAGTCGGCGAGGATCGGGCTGGCATCGCCATCGTCAAACGGCGCGCCGGTGATGATGTTGCGGGCCGTCGCGATCATCGGCTCATAGGTCCACAGCGGCGTCAGCACACCGAGTTCGGCCGAGCGGCGCGAATTGGCGATGTTCTGGTCCATATAGGTCGGCAGATTGCGCAGGCGGCCGATATAGGCCTGCGCATCCTCGACCGTGTCGACGCGATGATTGTTGATCAGGAAGGAGGCCGCATTCATGTGCGGCCCGGACCGCGGCGTGAAGGTGTAGCCGTGATCGAGCCAGCGCTGGCCTTCGGCGGCGCGTTCGCCATTGTATTCAAACAGGCGCCAGGAGAGTTGCGCGCTATCGTCGAGCGCGTCGAAGTCGAAGGTTTCGCGCATATGGGCCAGGTCGGCCTGGCCGATCTCATAGCTTTCCAGGGCGAACTCGGGCGAGGCGTCAGACCATTGGTCGTAATTCGTCTTCATGCCGAGGAAGGTCTGCGTCATCGGCGAGCGCGCGACATTGCGATCGAAGACTTCCTGGAACCAGGCATTGAGGCGGTCGGACTCGGTCTCTTCGCCAGCGGCTTCCGCGACCTCGGTGGTGGCGTCTTCACCGGCCATTTCGGTGGCCGCGCCGGTCTCGGCAGGCGTCTCGACGACAGCCTCGTCCTCGGTCGCGTTGCAGGCGGTCAGCAGGGCCAGGGCGGAGACGCCGGCGGCCAGGTGGAACATGCGCATTGTATTACCCCTCTTGAGTTCTATTCGGCCGTTTCGGCCCGGTTATCATCGACATAATCATTGATCAGCTCGGTCAGCACGGCGAGTGGCAGTGACCCGTTGGTCAGCACGACATCATGGAATTCGCCATAGTCAAAGGCGTCGCCCAGTTCGGCCTGGGCGAAGTCGCGCAATTGCCGGATCCGCATCTGGCCGGTCTTGTAGGAGGTCGCCTGTCCCGGCCAGACGATATAGCGCTCCACCTCGCGGGTGATCTCCTCCTCGGTGAAAGAGGTGTTCTCGGTGAGATAGTCGATGGCGTCCTGGCGGCTCCATTGCAGGGAATGGATGCCGGTATCGACGACCAGTCGGCCAGCGCGCCAGAGCTCGTAGGCGAGGCGACCGAAATCCTGGTAGGGGTCGGTGAACATCCCCATATCCTTGCCCAGGCTTTCGGCATAGAGCGCCCAGCCTTCCCCGAAGGCGGACAGGTACAGGAAGCGCTGGAACATCGGCGTGCCTTCCTGTTCCTGCGCCAGCGTCAGCTGGAAATGGTGGCCGGGAATGCCCTCGTGATAGGCCAGCGTCTCCATCTGGTAGATCGGCAGGTTCCGCATGTTCAGGGTGTTGGCATAATAGATGCCGGGCCGCGAACCATCGAGCGCGCCGGTATTGTAGAAAGCGGTCGGCGAGCCGGCGGCGCGATAGGGTTCGACTTCACGCACCACCATCTCGCCTTGCGGCAAGGTGTCGAAATAGTCCGGGATCACGTCGCGAACGCGGTCGAACACGTCTGAAACTTCAGCGATGTAGCGCGCGCGGCCTTCGTCGGTGGACGGGTAGTAGAATTGCTCGTCGGTGCGCATGAACTCGAAGAAGTCCTGCAAGGAACCCTCGAAGCCGACCTCATCCATGATGCCGCGCATCTCGCCATGGATGCGCTCGATCTCGGCCAGGCCGGTATCATGCACTTCCTGCGGCGACAGGTCGGGCAGGGTGGTGAAGGCGGCGAGCTGGCTTTCGTAATAAGCGTCACCGCGCGGCAGTTTCCAGGCGCCATCACGGTCATCTGTCATCTGTTCGTGGCGCTCGAACATGGCGATCAAACGCTCATAGGCCGGACCGACGACATCGGTCAGGGCCGCTGTGCCGCGGGCGATCAGGTCGGCCTTGGCTTCATCATCGATCTCCAGCGCATTCACCTTGGCCGTGAAATCGGCCAGCAGGGGAGAGACCGTGTCACTGTCGTCGAAGGGCGCGCCGGTGATCACGGCCCGGGTATTGCCGGTCAGATAGTCGAAGGCGAAGCGCGGCGGCATGACGCCGGCCTCGGCGCGCCCGTCGGCGCGTGCGATGAGGAGGTCGAAGACCGGTCCGATCCCGTTAAGACGCGAGATATAGGCCTCAGCATGATCGGCGGTGTCGACCCGGTGTTGGCCGATCAGGGTCGACGGCATGCCGGTATGCGGCCCGAACATCTGGGTGAAGACATAGGTCTGATCACGAAACTCATATTGGCGGATGCCGGTTTCCTGCAGGTATTCAAAGACCCGCCAGGAGACCCGCGCGTCGCGGTCCAGCGCGTCAAAGTCGAAGGTCTCGCGCATGTGGGCGAGACGCTCGATCCGGCGTTGCTGAGCAGCGTCTGCCGCGGCATCGCTGACATCATCCCAGCGGCCATAGGCCTCCAGGTCGTCAATCCGGCCAAGGCCCGTTTGTTGTTGCGGCGAACGGGCGAGATCGGCCTCGAACAGCTCGGCAAACCAGGCGTAGAGGCGTTCGCTCTCGGTCTGCTCGGTTGCGGCTGTGGTGGTCTCGCTGGTTGTCGCGGGCGCAGCGGTCTCGCTCGCCATAGTGTCGCTACCGGGTTCCTGCGGCGAGCAGGCGGCGATCAGGGCCGCCATGGATGCGCTGGCAAGCCAGGTTGAAAGCTTGGTCATGTTGATCTCCCCGAGTGCGCCCGGTCTCTCTCCCAGACCAGACGGACCCTCGTCAAAAGCAATCCAGCCGCCGCACCAAGTTTGGTGCGGCGGCTGATGAAACGAGCCGGCGGCAGAATAGCCCGCCGTCTGCCCGGCCTGTCAAACCACAAGCGCGTCAGGCGCGCCTACTCGGCCAGTTTGTGGGCGATCCAGGCGTCGACCAGCTCCTCGAGCAAGGTCAGCGGGATCGAGCCATTGGTCAGCACGATATCGTGGAATTCGCCATAGCTGAAATCATCGCCCAGCTGGTCCATGGCGCGCTGGCGCAGATCGAGAATGGTGAGCATGCCGACCTTGTAGGACACCGCCTGGCCGGGCCAGACCATGTAGCGGCGAACTTCGTTGGCGATATCGCCTTCCGGCATCGGCGTGGTCGCCAGCATGTAGTCGGCCGCCTCCTGCTCGGTCCATTGCAGGTGGTGGATGCCGGTATCGACGACCAGGCGCGCCGCCCGGAAGACCTCATAGGAGAGGCGTCCAAAATCCTGATAGGGGTCGGTGAAGAAGCCCATGTCCTTGCCGAGGTTTTCGGCATAGAGCGCCCAGCCTTCGCCATAGGCGGAATACCATTGCAGGCGCTGGAACATCGGCGCGTTCTCGAGTTCCTGGGCCAGCGAGGACTGGAAATGGTGACCCGGTGCGCCTTCGTGATAGGCGAGGGATTCCATCAAATAAGTCGGATTTTCGCGCATATTGGCGAGATTGACGTAATAGGCGCCCGGTCGAGTTCCATCGAGCGAACCGGATTCATAGAAGGCGCCGGTCGCGGTTGTGATGCGGTAGTCCTCGACCGCGCGGACCTCGAGCTCTGCCCGGGGCAGCTGACCGAAAAATTCCGGCGCGGCTTCGCTGATCTGATCGATCATCGCGGCGGACTCGGACAGGTAGCGCTGGCGGCCCTCATCGGAGTCTTCGTAGTAGAATTCGTCGCTGGTACGCAGGTGCTCGAAGAAGTCCTGCAGCGAGCCTTCAAAACCGACCGTCTCCATGATCTGGCGCATCTCGCCATGGATGCGTTCGACCTCGTCCAGACCGGTCTGGTGGATCTGGTCCGCCGTCATGTCCGTGCGGGTGGTGTAGTTCATCAGCTGGCTGCGATAAAAAGCCTCGCCGTCCGGCAGGGCCCAGGCGCCGTTATTCGCTTCGCCGGCCAATTCGCCATGGGCCTGCATTGTCGCAATCAGATGATCATAGGCCGGTCCGACGCTGGTCAGCAGGGCCGTTTCGGCGCGGTCGAGCAGGGCTTGGCGGGTGTCGTCGTCAATGTCGATCCCGGCCAGCTTGGTCTGGATATCGCCCCAGAGCGGCGAATCCTCGCCGCTATCGTCGAACGGGGCGCCGGTGATGAAGCGCTCGGCCGCTCCGATGATGATGGGATAGGCGAAAGCCGGAGCGATCACCCCCGCCTGCGCCCGGTCATCGGCCTGCTGCGTGTAGACATTGAGCACATCGCCCACTGTTTCCAGACGACTGAGATAGGCCTCGGCGTGCTCGAGATTGTCGATCCGGTGATAGCCGATCAGCGTCGAAGCCAGGCCGGTATGCGGTCCGAAGAAGGACGAGAACACATAGTTGTGGTCCCAGAATTCGGACTGCTGGGCATTGTTCTCGTGGATGAATTCGGAGAAACGCCAGGTGACCTGGGCTTCCGGCGTCAGGGCGTCATAGTCGAAATTCTCGCGCATGTAGCGTTGCCGGTCGGCCGAGCGTTGCAGGCCGGCTCGGAAAGCCGCCTCGCTGGGATCGTCCCAACGGCCATAGGCATCGAGATCATCAATCATCCCGAGATAAGTTTTGCCGATCGGCGAGAACTCGATTTCGCTTTCGAACTCTTGCTGGAACCAGGCATACAAGCGCTCGGTTTCACTCTGCTCGCTCGCTGCGGTCGTATCGGTGCTGGTGTTCTCGACCTGGCTGGAGCCGGCCGCGGTCGTGGTTTCGGCTTCGTCGGCAGGCGTGCAGGCGGCCAGCAGGGCGAAGGCGCTCGCGCTGGCGAGCAGGGCTTGGATGCGCATATTGGGTGTCCCCGTTTACAAGAATTGACTATTTCTTAACGCCGCAAGGGCATGCGTAAATATAATTAACCGTAAGACCGATTCTCCCCGCACGTGCAGAGGCGAGACCCGTGACCGGACCTGAAGTCCTTGATTTCGCAAGAGAGGCCATCTGGCTGATGCTCGCCATGGCGGCCCCGATCATGCTGGTCGGCCTGGCTGTCGGCGTGACCATCGCCCTGTTTCAGGCCCTGACCCAGGTGCAGGAGATGACGCTGGTCTTCGTCCCAAAGATCATCGCCATCTTCATTGCCCTGCTGCTCTTTTTGCCCCTGATGGGGGGGCTGATGGCCGGCTTCATGACGATGATATTCGACCGGATCGCCAATCCATGATCCCGGAACTTCCCGCGCTGGTTTATGCGGCCGGACTGGTCTTTGCCCGCCTTGGCGCGATCCTGATGCTGCTGCCGGGCTTTGGCGAACCCTCGATTCCCGTCCGCATCCGGCTCGCCTTCGCGCTTCTCCTGTGTCTGATCATGGGACCGATCATCGCGCCCTCGTTGCCGGCCATGCCGGCGCAGCCGCTGGCGATGGCCGGGATCGTGATGAGCGAGGTCATCACCGGCCTGATGATTGGTGCCGTGGCGCGGATATTCGTGTCGACGGCGGCTGTCGCCGGACAGGTGATCGGCATGCAGTCCGGTCTGGCCATGGCCCAGTCCTTCGATCCGTCCCAGGGCTCGCAAGGGGCCTTGATCGCGACCTTCCTGAACCTGACCTTCCTGCTCGTTCTGTTGGCGACCAATACGCACCATATGCTTTTGCAAATGGCGGTGAACTCCTACTCCCTGTTCGAGCCGGGCGTCATGCCGTCAATGGCCGACGCGGCCGAATGGGCATTGTCGGCCTTCTCCGATGCCTTCCGCATCGGGGTCCAGCTGGCCTCGCCGCTGATCCTCTATGGCTTGCTCTTCTATCTCGCCCTGGGTGTGCTCTCGCGTCTGATGCCGCAAGCACAGATCTTCTTTATCGCCATGCCTTCGAATATCATGGTGGGCCTGTTCATCCTCACCATCTCGCTCGGCGCGATGAGTGCGGTCTGGCTGGAGCGCATGCAGCGCTTCGCCACGGACATGAACTGAGGGGCTGAGCGCAGATGGCCGAAGGCGAAGACGACAGCCAGAAAACCGAAGAACCGACCCAGCGGCGGCTGGATGACGCGCGCAAGAAGGGCGATGTCGCCAAGTCGCAGGAAATTCCCGGCTGGTTCATCCTGGCGGCGGGCCTGGCCTTGTTGAGCTTCATCTTTCCGCTGATGTCGCGCGCGCTGGCCGGGAATATGGAAGTCTTCTTCGAACAACCCCACCGCTTCGCGCTGGAGCCGGGCGCGATGATGACGCTGATGCGGAGCGTCGCTTGGCAGGTCGTCGCCGTGGTCGGCTTTCCGATCGCCTTGCTCGCCGTCGCCGGCTTTGCCGGTCACTATGTGCAACAGGGCCTGTTGTTCACGACCGAGAAGATCCAGCCCAAACTCGACAAGCTCAATCCGATCGAGGGATTCAAGCGCAATTTCGGACCGCAGGGTGTCGCCAATTTTCTCAAGGGTGTCGGCAAGATGGCGTTGGTCGGTGTGGCCGCCTTCATCGTCATCTATCCCAAGCGCGAAATCCTGGCCGGCATGCCGACGCTGGATATCTCGGCGCTGCTGGTGCTGGTGCGCCAGGGCGCGATCGAGCTGCTGCTCGCAGCCCTGACGGTCTACGCCGTGATCGCCGGGCTCGATTATATCTTCCAGCGCCAGAGCTTCATGAAGCGCAATCGGATGTCGCGGCGTGAGATCAAGGATGAGATGAAGCAGTCCGAGGGCGATCCGCTGGTTCGCGCCAAGCTTCGCCAGCTGCGCCATGAGCGCGCCCAGCGGCGCATGATGACCAAGGTGCCCGACGCCACGGTCGTGGTCACCAACCCGACCCACTACGCCATCGCGCTCTATTATGTGCAGGGCGAGACGCCGGCGCCGGTCTGTGTCGCCAAGGGTGTTGACGAGGTCGCGTTGCGCATTCGCGAGGTCGCCGAGGAAAACTCGGTTCCCATTGTCGAAGACCCGCCGCTGGCCCGGGCGCTGCACGCCACGGCCGATCTTGACGAGGAAATTCCCACCGAACACTTCCAGGCCGTGGCCAAGGTTGTCGGCTATGTCCTGTCACTCGCCCAGGGACAACGCGCGCGTTATCGCCCGAGCGAGTAGACTTCCCCTTTGCAGTCCTGATTCGCGCCGGAGAGCCGCATGGCCGACACGTCCCCGCCCACCCCGCAAGTCGATGCCAATATCGAGCGCAAATCCTTCTGGTCGAAACCGGCCGGGCGTGTGGCTTTCTGGATCTGCGGGGTGATTGCCGTGGCCGCGGCGGCGGTGGCGCTGATCGGTGCCGGCCAGGATGGCGGGCATGGCTTGGTTTATCTGTTCGGGCTCGCGGTGATTGCCGTCCTGATCCTGTTTGCGATCGCCGCCGGCGAGGCCGCGGGCCAGACCATGCGCCGACAGGTGGCCCGCAACCAGGCGCCGAGCACGACCGATCTCGGCTTTGCGGCGATGGACGGCTTTCCCGACCCGGTGCTGATTTCCGACCAGCGCGGCGCCGCCCGCTGGGCCAATGCCGCCTATCGCGAACTGGCCCGCAAGGCGGGTGGTTTCGGACAGAGTTTCGGACTGCCCACCGTTGACCGGTTGTGGGCCGGGTCCGGCGGCGGCGACGGCACGGTTTACCGCCTGGCCCGCGCAGCCGCGCGTGGCGAGGGGGCCAGTGAACTTCTGCCGCCGCTCGATCTCGGGGAACATGGCGTGCAGCGCTTCCATCTGGAGGCGGCGCCGCAGGACGGCGGGCTGATCCTGTGGCGGCTAATGCCGACGGGTGAGCGCGAGAGCGGGGCGTCGACCGCACTGTCGGACTGGTCACAGCATTCCCCGGTAGCCCTGTTTTCGCTGCGGCCGAATGGCGATGTGCCGATGGGCAATGCCACGCTGCGCGACTGGCTGGGCCTTTCGGAAGGCGAAGCCTTCCCGCCACTCAAGGACATGCTGACCGGCGATGGCGCCCGCCGTGTCCTGCAATCGCGTGGCGGCGAGGGCATTGCCCGCATCGATGCCCGTCTGAAGGCGCGTGACGGGATTGAGAGTCCGGTCGCGATCGCCGTGGAGTGGGCGCCGGGTGATCCCGGTACCGGCCGTGCGGTCATGTACGGCCTGTCAATCACGGGGGCACCTCCGGGGGTGGCGCAGGCGATGGCGTCCGGTGATGCCGAAGCGCGCCCGGCGGCGGGCCGGACACTGGACGACATGTTCGGCAACGCCCCCTTCGGCGTGGTGCGCCTCGATGGTGCCGATCCGGAAACCGCGATGATCGAGGATGTGAATCCCGCCCTGGTCCAGCTCTCCGGTGGCAAGGCGCTGCCGGGGATCAAATTCTGTGACCTGTTCAACTGGGAGGATGGTCGCTCACCCACTGATGCCTTTGCTGCGGCGATGGCGGGCAGCAGCGACCCGGCCGAGGCGCGCCTCGACCGCGAGGACCGCTCGATTTATGTCCACCTTGCTTTCGCGCCGGCGCGCGGCGGCAAGCGTGTTGCCTATGTCATCGACGTCACCGCCTGGAAAGAGCTGGAACGCCAATTCAGCCAAGCCAACAAGATGCAGGCGGTTGGTCAGCTCGCCGGTGGTGTGGCCCATGATTTCAACAATCTGCTGACGGCTGTCCGGCTCAATTGCGACGAACTGCTCAACCGTCACCCGGTCGGTGATCCGGATTATTCCGAGCTGCAATCGATCAACCAGACAGTTGCCCGCGCGGCCGGCCTGGTCCGCAAGCTGCTGGCCTTTTCCCGCAAGCAGACCTTCCGCATGGAAACACTGGATATCGGCGACCTCCTGTCCGATGTCGCAGTCCTGTTGCGCCAGATCGTCGAGGAGACGGTGCGGCTGGACATCAAGCACGGCCGGGAGCTGCCATTGATCAAGGCCGACAAGGGCCAGCTCGAGACCGCCATCATCAACCTCGCCGCCAATGCCCGCGACGCCATGCGTGACAATGGCGGTGGCTCCCTGGTCGTCAAGACGATGCGCGTCGATGCCGACACCGTACGCAATGCCGGCGCTCCCAATCCGCGTGAGGGTGACTGGTTGGCGATTGCGGTGACCGATGAAGGTCACGGCATGGACAAGGCGACGATGGAGAAGATTTTCGAACCCTTCTTCACCACCAAGGAGGCGGGCAAGGGCACGGGACTTGGCCTCGCCACCGTCTATGGCATCGTCAAACAGTCGGGCGGCTTCCTGTTTGCCGACAGTGAAGTCGGCGTCGGCACCACCTTCACCATTTACCTGCCCGGCCACGAACCGACCGAGGAAGAGGCGGTCGAGCTGGAACAGGCCGAGGTCGCCAAGACGGTCGAGAAAGCCCCGTCCGATCTCTCCGGTCGTGGCCGCATCCTTTTGGTCGAGGACGAAGACGCCGTCCGTCAGATCGCTGCCAAGACCCTGGTCAAGCGCGGCTATGAGGTCGTTGAGGCCTGTGATGGCGAGGAAGCCTATGAAATCCTGGAAGACGAGGAGGAGGGGTTCGACCTGATGATCTCCGATGTCGTCATGCCGGGACTGGACGGGCCGGGCCTGCTCAAGAAGGCCCGCGACCTGCTCAAGGACACCCGCGTCGTCTTCATCTCCGGCTATGCCGCGGAGCAATTCTCCGAGACCTTGTCCCAGGAACAGGATGTCTCCTTCCTGCCCAAACCCTTCACGCTCACCCAGCTGGCCGAGAAGGTGAAGGAAGAACTGGGTCAGAAAAGCGAATAGCGACGTATTGGCCGGTCTGCTGACGGAACCGATCCGCAGTTTGCGGGCTGACAATTCGGGTGAGATGTCCATAAAGGTGGCAAACGCGCGCGCTCGTGCGCCCCAAGCTCATGCGGACCCTCATGGAAAAGACTTTCAACCCGACCGACGCTGAAACCCGGATCTATCAGGCCTGGGAAGACAGCGGGGCTTTCCAGCCAAAAGATGACGACAATGCCGAGGCCTTCTCGATCGTCATCCCGCCGCCCAATGTCACCGGGCGCCTGCATATCGGTCACGCGCTGAACAACACGCTGCAGGACGTGCTGGTCCGCTATAAGCGCATGCTGGGCTGTTCCGTCCTGTGGCAACCGGGCACCGACCATGCCGGCATCGCCACCCAGATGGTGGTCGAGCGCCAGCTGGCCGATGAAGGCAATATCTCGCGCCGCGACATGGGCCGCGAGGCTTTCATCAAGCGTGTCTGGGAATGGAAAGAGGAAAGCGGCGGCGCCATCATGCAGCAGCTGCGCCGCCTCGGCGCCACCTGCGACTGGTCGCGCGAGCGATTCACCCTGGACGAGGGCCTGTCCAAGGCGGTCCTGAAGGTCTTTGTGGAGCTGCACCAGCAGGGCCTGATCTATCGCGATAAACGCCTGGTGAACTGGGACCCGCATTTCCAGACGGCGATCTCCGACCTCGAAGTCGAGAACCGTGAGACGCAAGGCCATTTCTGGCATTTCGCCTATCCGCTGGCTGATGGCTCCGGCGAGCTGGTCGTTGCGACCACGCGCCCGGAAACCGTGCTGGGTGACAGTGCTGTGGCCGTCCATCCGGAGGATGAGCGCTATCAGCATCTCATCGGCAAGATGATCAAACTGCCGATCGCCGACGTGGAAATCCCGATCGTCGCCGACGAGCATGCCGATCCCGAGCAGGGTACGGGCTGCGTGAAAATTACCCCGGCGCACGACTTCAACGATTTCGAGGTCGGCAAGCGTCACGACCTGCCCAAGGTCAACATCCTTGACCGGCAGGCCCGCCTCTTGAGCGAAGATGACGGCACCGGTGGGCTCGACCGCATTCCCGCCGAATGGCGTGGCATGGACCGTTTCGAGGCCCGCAAGAAGCTGGTCGCCAAGATGGACGAGCTCGGCCTGCTCCGCGCCGTCGAGGACAAGGTGATCCAGCAGCCCTATGGCGACCGGTCCGGAGTCGTCATCGAGCCCTGGCTGACCGATCAGTGGTATGTGAATGCCGGCGAGCTGGCCAAGGATGCCATCGCCGCCGTCGAGGATGGCCGCACCACCTTCCATCCCAAGACCTGGGAAAAGACCTATTTCGAATGGATGCGCAATATCCAGCCCTGGTGCATCTCGCGCCAGCTCTGGTGGGGGCACCGGGTTCCGGCCTGGTACTTGCCGGGACGCGGTGAGGACGGGGTTGCAGCGACTAAGGACGATACGTCAGCCCGCGAGACCATCTATTGTGAAGAATCGTTCGAAGACGTGGTCGCGAAAATTAAGGCGCAATATGGCGTTGATGAGGTTGTAGAGGTCAGTGACGAGTTCGGGGCGCCTGATTATTGCAACCGCTGGGATGCCGCGATTTCGAACGCCACGCTCGATCAGAATACAATGTTCGTATATCGGGACCCCGACGTCCTCGACACCTGGTTCTCCTCCGCGCTCTGGCCGTTCTCGACGCTGGGCTGGCCGGACGACACGCCGGAGATGGTCGAGCGCTTTTACCCGACTTCGGTCCTGATCACGGCTTTCGACATCATCTTCTTCTGGGTTGCCCGGATGATGATGCAGGGCCTCCACTTCATGAAGGTCGCGCCCTTCAAGGACGTCTACATCCACGCCCTCGTCCGTGACGAGAAGGGCCAGAAGATGTCCAAGTCCAAGGGCAATGTGATCGACCCGCTGGAGCTGATCGACGAGTACGGCGCCGACGCCGTGCGCTTCACCCTGGCCGCCCAGGCCGGGCAGGGCCGCGATATCCGCATGTCCAAGGAACGCGTTGAAGGCTATCGCAATTTCTCCACCAAGCTGTGGAATGCGGCGCGTTTTGCCGAGATGAATGAATGCGTCGTGCCGGAAGGGTTCGACCCGAAATCCGTGACCCAGACCGTCAATAAATGGATCCTGTCCGAGGCCGCCCAGGCGGTCGAAGCGATCAATGCCAGCCTCGACACCTATCGCTTCAACGACGCCGCTGCCGCCGCCTACCGTTTCGTCTGGAACGTGTTCTGCGACTGGCATCTGGAATTCGCCAAACCGCTCTTCAATGGCGAGGACGAGGCGGCCAAGGCCGAGACAAGGGCGACGACCGCCTATGTGCTCGACCAGGCCCTGAAAATGCTCCACCCCTTCATGCCCTTCGTCACCGAAGAGCTGTGGCAGCAGACCGGCCAGCGTGAGACCCAGCTGATCATTGCCGACTGGCCGCAGCTTGACGGGTTGCAGAATGTCGATGCCACCGCCGAGATGGACTGGTTGATCAACCTGATCACCGATATCCGCCGCCTGCGTGCCGAGATGAATATCCCGGCCGGCGCAAAATTGCCGCTGGTTGCCGTTGGTGCTGACGCCGAAGTGGCGGATCGTTTGGCTCGCCACGACGCGCTCATCCAGCGTATGGCCCGCCTGTCCGAAGTCTCGATGGCTGACGCCGTCCCACCGGCTTCGGCCCAGACCGTGCTCGGCACCACCACACTGGCCCTGCCGCTGGAAGGCGTCATCGATTTCGGTGCCGAAAAAGACCGCCTCGCCAAGGAGGTCGCCAAGCTGGACGGTGAAATCGGCCGTCTTGAAAAGAAGCTCGGCAATGAGCGCTTCGTCGCCAATGCGCCGGAGAGCGTCGTCGCCGAACAACGCGAAAAGCTCACCGACTATGCCGGCCAGAAAGCCAAGATGGCCGAAGCCCTGGCCCGGCTTGAGGCGATGTGATGGACGCGCGGTTCAGCAGACTCTGGGACGACAAGCTCGAACCCTGGCTGTCCGGGCTGGAGGGGGATCGGCTCCGTTTTGTCCGTCTGCGCTGGTACTGGACGACCGGTGGGGTGGCGCTGGGCGCCGCCTTCGCCACTGTGCTGGCTTACCAGGGCGCCGAGGCTGTGCCGATCATTATGGCCCTGATCATTGGCCCCTTCCTGGGTTACATGATCGGCAGCCACGCGCTCCACAAGATGTCCAAGCGGATCAAGCTGGAGCTCAATTCCACCATCGCGGGCGCGCTGGGGCTGGTCTACCGACCCAAGCCGCAATCACCGGCCCGCTTCGACCGCCTGCGCGATTTCGGCCTGTTGCCGTCCTCGACCCGGCAGGCTTTTGAAGACCATTATTCCGGCACGCAGGACGGCTGCGAGTTCGAACTCTATGAGGCGCATCTGGAACAGCGCCGCCGGTCGAACAAGCGGACCTATTACGTCACGGTGTTCCGTGGCGTCATCATCCGCATCAATTTCCCGCGCAAGGTTGAGGGCATCACTGTCATCACCCGCGATCAGGGCTGGTTCAATGGTCTCCAGGCTTTCGGGCGATCCTTCGGCGGCAACAAGCTTGAACGCATCGGCCTTGTTGATCCGGTGTTTGAAAAAGCCTTCGAGGTCTATGGCAATGACCAGGTCCTTGCGCGTTACATGCTGACGCCGTCCTTCATGGAGCGTCTCCTGGCACTGGAAACCAGCCTGAAGGGCAAGAATGTCCGCGCTGCTTTCGATCAGTATAGCGGCGAGGGTGAATTATTGATCGCCGCCGAGACCGGCAACCTGTTCGAGATCGGCTCCATGTCCACGCCGCTGACCCAGCCGGGACGCTTCACCAAGATCGTCGAGGAACTGGGCCATGTCACCGGGCTGATCGAGCTTCTGATCGCGCCGGCCAAGCTCGATGAGCATGAGGAGCGGCAGGGCGAATAGCGCTCAGCCGCCAGCGATGATCCGGTCGGCCAATGTCTCGAGCGCAGCGTCATCCAAGGTCGCGGTTTCCAGCACTGATCGCCGCTTCGGCGCGCCATCGCGCTTGCGCGCCCGGTCATAGGCCGGGTCGTAATGGGCGGTGACGAGGGCGGCGGCGAGGGTCTGGAAGTCACCGGTCTCGGCCATTGTCTGCCAAGTCTCGATATCACTGCGGGCATGAAAACGGCGCAGGACGTCGATGGCGGCGAGCAATTTGTCCGTGTCGGCGGCAAGATCGGGATAGGCCGTCATCAAATAGCGCGCCCGTTCCGCGACCGGGGCGCGGATTTCAAGCCGCGGCGCCGCCTGCATCGCGGCCCAAAGCCGCGGCGGCACCCGGCGCTGGCCGACCTGGCGGCTTTCCGCCTCGACATAGACCGGGCGATCCATGTCGAGATCGCGGATGCCGCACCAGAGTGCGCTTTCAAATGCCTTCTGCCCCGGTTGGGCCTGGTCGGTAAAATCGCCGAATATCGAGCCGCGATGCCGGGCCAGGCCCTCCAGGTCGATGACTTGCCCGCCGCGTTCGGCAAGATGGTGGAGCAGGCGGGTCTTGGCGGTGCCGGTCTGGCCGTCGATCAGCACGACAGGCAGCGGCGCCTCGCGCTCCAACTCGGCCACCACCTGCCGCCGCCAGGTCCGGTAGCCGCCATCAACCAGCGTCGTTTTCCAGCCGACGGCTGCGAGAATGGTCGCCATGGATTGCGAGCGCATTCCGCCACGCCAGCAATAGACCAGCGGCCTGAACGTCTTGTCCTTTTCGGCGAGGGCGGTCGCGATATGCAGCGAGATATTGCGGGCGGCGATGGCGGCGCCCATGCGGCGGGCCTCGAAGACCGAGACCTGCGTGTAATGCGTGCCGACCTGGGCCCGTTCGGCATCATTGAGGACGGGCAGGTTGATGGCACCGGGCAGGTGGTCTTCAGCAAATTCCGACGGCGAACGCACATCAATGATGGCATCAAAGCGTTCCAATCCGCGCCCGGATAGGTCATCAGTGGTGGCAATGCGTTGCATCGGCGTGTCGATCCCGGTCATCGGGCCAGACTAGCCAATAATGGAAGGTTCGCGATGATGGATGACACAGGACCGATCCGCCTGAGTTCACTGGCCCATGGCGGCGGCTGCGGCTGCAAGCTCGATCCGGCGGTGCTCAGCGACATTCTCGGTACGCCCTCGGCCATCCCCTTGCCGAAAGAGCTGATCGTCGACGCGTCGACCCGCGATGATGCCGCCGTCTGGCGTATCAATGACGAGGCGGCGCTGGTCGCCACCACCGATTTCTTCACCCCGATTGTCGATGATCCGGAGGTCTTCGGGAAGATCGCGGCCACCAATGCCCTGTCCGACATCTATGCCATGGGCGCCACCCCGATCTTCTGCCTCGCCCTCGTTGGCATGCCGGTCGGCAAGCTGCCGGCCGAGATGATCCGCGCCATTCTCGCCGGTGGCCGCTCGGTCGCCGAGGCGGCGGGCGCACCGGTTGCGGGCGGGCATTCCATCGATGCCGCCGAGCCGATCTATGGGCTCGTGGCGCTGGGGACGGTGCATCCTGATCGTTTGTTGACCAATGCCGGCGCGAAACCGGGCGATGTCCTGATCCTCGGCAAGCCGATCGGGATCGGCGTCTTTTCGGCCGCGTTGAAGCAGGACCGTCTGTCAGACGAGGGCTATGCCGCGATGGTCGCCTCGACGACCCGTCTCAACACGCCCGGTGCCGGCCTGGCTGTGCTGGGCGGGGTGCATGCCGCGACCGATGTGACGGGGTTTGGCCTGCTGGGGCATCTGTCCGAGATGTGCGATGGCGCCGGCGTGCGCGCCGTGGTCGAGCGGTCGAAAGTTCCGGTCTTTGCCGAGGCGCGGGCGTTGGCGGCGGACGGCGTCAAGACGGGCGCCTCGGGGCGGAACTGGGCGGCGGTCGGCGGCGCGGTGCAGACACCGGCCGACTGGGCCGCGATGGATGAGGTGTTGTGGTGTGACCCGCAAACCTCGGGGGGCCTCCTGGTCAGCTGTGCGCCGGATAGCGCCGAGGCGGTGCTGGCGCATTTTCATGGTGCCGGTCATGTCGAGGCCGCCGTGATCGGCCGCATCGAGACGGGCGCCGGCATTGAGGTGATCTGACAGGCAAGCGCCGGCGACGGGCGCGATGCGCCCGCCGCGAAACCACCAGCGGTTGGGTTAAGCAAGTGACCTCTACTGGCCTAGCCTACGCCGCATCTTGATCATCAATATGAACGTGCTCGGCAATTCGTAGTTCAGCCACATCGTCTGTGAAGTCAGTGAAAAGGTGCAATTGCGGATCATCCCGGTGAACCTTGTTCATTCTTTCGACATCGCAAACCGCCCTATACACCCCTTTCGCGATAGCGTCGCGCCGCTCCTTGACAGACCTTTGACGCAGCGACGGCGAACCCCCTGTATCGGTATCAAAATAGTGTTTTATGGCTTCGCCACCTTCAAAGAGTGTCGCCGATTGAAACGCCCTGTAAGTGAAGTGGCCATCGGCGTCCCACCGCTTTGCTTGTCGAAGTGATTTTGTCACCTGACGTCGCAGCATCTGTTTTACATCCAACGGATTGGGGGAGAGGCGGTGGTTAACCAGTGCCCATTCTACGAAGTCCCCTGGGTCGGCGGACTCATGTCCTATTGCCGCAAACCATTCTTCCCACAGCTGAACAACTTGATCATCGAAATTTGCCATGTGCTGGCCTCCTTAAAGATCAACCTGGGCGATATTTTCCCACCCGTCGACGGCTTCCCATTCTTTCAAGAGAGGCCGAATGCTAGTCTGGTATTTTCGGAGCCATCCATGCTTTTGAGTTTTGTGTTGAATTTGCCCAACTACTACCGCCGGATGAATCTGAGCTCGTGCGGCAAAAGCACGTACATCACTTTCTGATATATAAGGGCTTTTTCGCAGGATGAATGAGTGAAGCATTTTCTGATCTACGCAGAAATCAGCAGCGGCTTCGTTTGCTAATACTTCACATTCGGGAAGGCTTAGGTTTCCTGATTTCAAATTTCCATCAAAATCATCAATTGGCGAGAATGTGTCTTCGCGGCCATCTTCCCGTAGCACGTGCTCGATTTCGTGGCGAAGAACAAAGCATAAGTTATCAATTCGATCTAATCTATTGGTAATTCCAATAACAGGTTGGTCATCAACCCAAGTACAAACGCCGTCAATTTTAGAGCCGGGTAGTTGCTCAACAAGCACTAATCGAACTCCGCACTTCTTAAGCAGGTTTGGTATTCTTGGTAGGTCGTCGGCATCAATAAAGTGAGACCTAATGGTATGCAGCGTGTCGCGCAATGCTTTCTCTGAATACTTATCGCATTCTATAGTTCTTGCTATGCTTCGAACGCGGTGCAACCAAGCGTACTGGCTTGGCAAAGTTTCTGAGTAGGAGGACTTTCGAGCGGCATGTGCGACTAATGGAGCATCGCTGACGAAAGGTATGTCTTCCCGCCGATTTGCTCCAAAAAAACGAGACATTTGGACATCAAGTAGGCTGCTTTCAGTATCTTCAATCCAGCCTCGTTTGATCATTTCACGCAATGGAAATACGGCCCACGAGGCGCGTGTTTTTACTCCTGGGTCTGCCTTTTTCGCTCGCCCGAGGTCGTACATTTTCTGCAACGTTAAGAAAAATTCTGCGGGCATACCAAACGCATCTCCAAGCATGTTGGAGGAATCTGGTGTGACATCTGTGGTGCCTTTGATCAGGCGATTCAATTGGCTGACATCCCAGTTCAACACGAATGCCAAATCTGCCTGTGACCAGTTTCTCGCCTTGATTTCGCTGGCGATAAAGGTCCCAGGGTGCTCTGAGGGCAAACTAGTGTAACTAGCCATCAGTAATAATCCTCGATACTTAATATGGTGACCGTCAGCGGCTTGGTCCTTTCATCCAGCGTAAATGGCATCCTAAATCGGTCACTCAGGCGCACAAATCTCCGACCATCTGGTTTTTCATCAGGCCTTTCGTAGTTCAAGCTCTTCCAGCTCTCTAGTGACTGCTCATTAGGTGCGGCCCGTAGGATTGTGAGCTTCTTTCGCGCGGACTGTATGACCGACACTGGTAAGCAGGTGCTTCCAGCTTGATCCGTTTCTATGTCGGCAAGCGACTTATCAGAAAACACAACATTCATAGGCTGCTTTTACCGCAAGGGGCGGGCGCGTGCAAATCGCAAATTGACTTAATGAATCAATTTGCGATTTTTTATTTAAATACAGGTATTTATGTTCGAGATTGCGCGGGCCTCGGCAGCTGTTCCTACCCGGAAGTGGACGTTGCCATCAACGAAGCCTTATTCCAGATGATTCGCTTGTACTTCAAAACTTTCCTCCGCCAGCTCAAACGCCAGCATGAAATCCGCGATCGAGGTGAAGCTTGCGATCTCGACCGGCCCGCTTGCCTGGTCGTCAAGGCGGATGCGCGGGTCAAACCAGCTGGCCGTCAGGCGTTGCCACCAGCCGAGGCGGATGAGGGTGGGGGCGAAATAGGCGTCGAGATTGACCTTGATGCGGGTGCGGTCATCGGTCAGCCAAGCGGCGGCTGCGATCACATCGAGCATGAATTCGGTGCAGTTCTGATAGCGCAGGTCAGACGGGTTGGAGAGCAGGGAATAGGCAGGCTGGTGCAGATTGTCATACTGGTCCGAGGCCAGCACATCGAGCAGGCGGATCTGCATGGCCTCGCTGGGGATGATCACCCCGATTTCACCGACCGCGTCGCCGCGCATGAAGTCGAGCGGCCAGTCCTGCGCCAGGTAGGACGTCGTCGGATCGGCTTGGCCGTGGTAGAGATTATAGACGGCGTAGCCATGCCCTTGTGACCCGTCAAACTCGGTGACCGGGCCATAGACCCAGAAGGCGGCATGGGTGTAGCGCACCCCGTCGGGCAAGTCATCGCGCGGCCGTCCGGAGCGGAAGACCAGCGCAATATAGGCGCCGCGCCCGGCCAGCTCTCGCTCGACCTGTTTGGAAAAATCGGCCGCTTCGCGCAGCGTGAAATGATCGACCGGACGGGCATCGCTGTCACCGTGCGCCGGGGCGGGGAGGGTGAGGAAAAACAGGCAACACGCGATCAGGCGAAACATCTTACCGATCCGGATCGGGGTCGGAGGTGGGCTGATTCACCACCGTGTCAGTAACCGGAAGACCGCTGCGCCGGCGATCCGGCCCGGGTGCATTGTCCGAATTGTGCCGCGCCCGTGCCATGCGCTGGGCGGCCCGGGCGTGGAGCCGGCCCGAGCTGGTCGCCTCGTCGGTTTCGGCGTGTTCGGCTTGCGTCGGGGCGGGTTCGGACGCCGGAGGCTGGCTGTCCGCCGGGCCGACATAGAGGGCCATGGTAAAGGTCGAAATCAGAAGAATTCGCATGTGTTCGTCCGTGCAGGCAGGTCCCTCTCCCCGACCATACACGACCCAAGCAGGCATTGGGCGAAAATTTCGTCACAGGGGCGAGAGGCGGGGCGCACCGATGCGGACGGTCCCTGCGAGCCCGGCGGCGGCATGGGGGCTGGTGGCAGACGGGCTGCCGGCCTTCGACACCGTGCCCGAAGGGGGCGGTCAAAGGGATCGCCGACGCGAACTGTGTCTAGAGGTCGAAACTGCCGACAATCGGAATGTGGTCAGAGGCCTTTTCCTTGCCGCGCGTCTTGGTGTGGATCTCGATGCCCGCGAGCCGGTCAGCCGCTTGCGGCGAACACAGCAAGTGGTCGATGCGGATGCCGTGGCCCTTGTTCCAGCGCCCGGCCTGGTAGTCGTAGAAAGTGTATTGGTGACCGCGCCCGTCGAGCTGTTCGAAGGCCTCGGTCAGGCCGAGCCATTTCAGCGCCCGGAAGGCGGCGCGGGTTTGCGGCAAGGCAAGCGCGTCGCTTTCCCATTCGGCGATGTCCCAGCAATCACTGTCGCGCGGGATGCAATTATAGTCGCCGGCCAGGATGAGCGGTTCCTCGAAGGCCAGCAGGTCCTTGGCGTGTAAACGCAGGCGCTCCATCCAGGCCAGCTTGTAGTCGTATTTCGGGCCGGGCGCCGGATTGCCGTTCGGCAGGTAGATCGAGGCCACGCGCACCGGACCACTTGAGGCCGAGATCACCGCCTCGATATAGCGGGCCTGCTCGTCGCTCTCATCGCCTGGCAAGCCGCAGCGGACCTCCTCGATCGGGTGTTTGGAGAGGATGGCGACGCCATTGTAGGACTTCTGGCCGTGGGTCTCGATATTATAGCCGAGATCCTCGATCTCCATCCGCGGGAAGCCCTCATCCACCGTCTTGATCTCCTGCAGGCAGGCGACATCCGGCTTGGCCTCGCTCAGCCAGTCGAGCACATTGGGCAGGCGGGCCTTGACGGAATTGACGTTCCAGGAAGCAACGGTCAGGGTCATGATGGATCACGGGTCTTTGTTGGCGAATGAGCGTTCAGCCTAACCCGTTTCGGCGATGAGAAAAGACGCAGGAGCGCGGCAGATGCACAGACAGGTTTTGATTGCGGGACTGGGTGTGATGCTGCTGGTCTCGACCGGTCAGGCGCAGGGCGCCGATGCGGATGACGCGCCTGTCCTGCGCGAGGAATTGATGCCGCTCGCCTTTCTCGCCGGGTCTTGCTGGACCGGCGTGTTTCCCGGCTCGGAGACCTTCGACGTGCATTGTTATGAGCCGGTCTATGGCGGCCAGTATCTGCGTGATGTGCACGCCGTGCCGCAAGGTGCAGATGTCTATCGCGGCGAGACGCTTTATCATTGGGATGCCGAAGCGGAGGTGATCACCTATCGCTATTACAATTCCATCGGCGGCGTGTCCGACGGCACGATGACACCTGATGGCGACCGCATGCTCTTTCCCGACGAGACCCATCGTGGGCAGGATGGTGAGGAACGTGTCTTTTCGACGGTGATGGAGATCACCGGGCCGGACGGGTATTCCGTCGTCACCAGCGAGGATGGGGAGGTTGTCATGCAGATCGAATTCCAGCGGATTTCGCGGCAGGACGCTGATGAAATGGTGCCGGGCGGCGTTTGGTAGGCGATCCCGTTTGCATCTGATCCGGCCGGTTGCCGCATCCCTTGGCTGACAACAAGCCGGGGAGCATCATGACAGTCGAACACGCCATTCGGGCGGCCAGCGCCGCCATCATTATCGGTCTGACATCGGCGGCATCGGCCCAAGAGGCCAGCTACCACTATGACGGGGACCTTCGGCTCAGCCCGGAGACCGGCATGTTGGACGCCGACTGGACGTTGACAGTGAATGACGGCGAACGGTCCGAATTGACCCTGTTCCTCAATGCGGCGTTCGGCGAGGCGGAAATCAGTGGCGAGAGGGTCCGATCCGTTTCAAGCCGGTTGGTTGATGGTTTCAACGGACCCATGCGCGCCTACACGGTGATCCTCGATCCTGAAGCCGAAGGGCACAGGCGCGAGGTCCGGGTGAGGTATGCCGGAGCACTGTTTCCAGAGCCCCCTGAAACGGCGATCAACACGCTGGATACAAGCAAGGTTGAATTCACGGTCGACAGTTTCTGGCTGCCATTTGATGCGGGCTTTGATGCCCTGATGACAGCGGAATTGGATGTATGGTTGCCCGGCGAGTGGGCCGGGGTCGCCATGCAGTCGATCGAGCGCGTACCGGGTGGATTCCAGGTCGTCCAGGAAACGCCCACGCTCGATCTCGCCTTCACCCTGATGGCTGACTATCAGCGTCATGCCGCGCCGGGCTATGCCATTTACGACACCCGCGATCCAGCCGGCGCGAATATCGGGGCGGCGGTGGCGGCGCTTGATCATTGCACCAGCTATCTCAACACGCTGTCGGGCCCGGCCGGACCTTTGCCGGACGCGTCGATCGTCGTGACCAGCCGTAATGAGGGCGGGTATTCGCGGGGTACGTTGATCGCCCTGACGGATATCGCGGAGAGTTCCGAGGCCAGCCTGACCCAGTTCATCTGCCACGAGCTGGGCCATTACTGGAGCCATGGCAATGCGATGACGGTCGAGAACTGGCTCAATGAGAGCTTCGCCGATTATGTTGCCATCATGGGCATGCGCGATGCGCTCGGGGAAACAGCTTTCGAGGAGCGCCTGGCTCGCTATCAGACCCAGCTCGACACGGCATCAGTAGCGTTGCCGCCTGTGTGGACGCCCGCAACGACCGAGCGTCCGCCCTATCTGGTCGCCTATCGAAAAGGGCCGCTCGCCCTCTCCCGTGCTGAGGCGCTGATCGGGCGTGAGGCGTTTGAGCGCTTTATCCAGGCCGCGATGGAAGCGCGTGTCTCGACGACCCCGCAAATGCTGGACGTGTTCGAGGCGGTCGCCGGGGCCGAGGCGCGGACCGCCTTCGAAGCGATCCTCGCCGAATAGGCTCAGTGTTCCAGGAAGGTGGTGAAGCTGTCGACCGCATCGCGTTCCGAGCGCAGCGTGTTCACCGCCGCATCCGGGTCAGCATGACCGAGCGCCATGCCGCACCAGATGCGTTCCTCCGGTGACAGGCCGATTGCGGCGCCGACGGTTTTCCAGCGCGTCATCCAGGCTTCCTGGGCGCAGGTCGCCAGCCCCTTTTCCTCTGCCGCCAGCATGACGCACATGATGAACATGCCCAGATGACCCCATTGATTGGGGTTCATGCGGGCATCGAGGCTGAAGAACAGGCCGACCGGGGCGCCGAAAAATTCGAAATTCTTCAACAGATGATTGAGCCGGGCCGGCTTGTTGTCGCGATCAATCCCCATCGTCTCATACATCTGCTCGCCCAGCGCATGGCGGCGGGTGCGGAAGGGCTCCCAGAGCGATTTGGGATAGGCGCCGAAATCATTCTCGTCACCGAACGGATCGACCTCGAGGCGCATGCGGACCGTGTCGATGATGCGTTGGCGCGCCTGGCCGGTCACGACATGGACGGTCCAGGGTTGGAGATTGCCGCCGGACGCGGCCCAGCGGGCGGTGTCGAGTATGTCGCGTATCTCGGCCTCGCTGACTGGCGTGTCGAGAAAGGCGCGTGTCGAGATGCGCCGCCGGGCGATATCGGAAAAAGAGCTGCTCATGTCGTCCCCGTCAGTGTTCCGGGGAGAGTAAGCGGGTTCGCCGTGGCGTAAAGGCGTCAGTGGTGCAGCTGGCGGAAATGCCGGGGCTTCATCGCGGGCATGCGGGCGCATGCACCGGTCCGAAGCCCCGGCCTCCCGTCTGTGCCGGGGAGCGCGGGAGCTGGTTCGCCCGGTCAGTCGCCGCGGGCGGCGGCCTGCATGGCGGGCAGGTCGAGCTTGACCATGCCCATCATCGCTTCGGTGGCCCGCCGCGCCCGCTCCGGGTCGGGATCGGCCAGCAGGGCCTGCAGCCCGTCCGGGATGATTTGCCAGCTGACGCCGTAGCGGTCGGTCAGCCAGCCGCAGTGCATCGCCGTGCCACCGTCCAACAGCGCGTCCCACAGCCTGTCCTGTTCGGCCGGGTCCGTGCAGGTGACCATGATCGAGGCCGCCGGGCTGAGCGTGAAGTGCGGGCCGCCATTGAGCAGCATGTAGGGCGTGCCGGCGAGGGTGAAGGAGGCCGCCAGCGCTTCGCCGGCCTTCACACCACCGGGCGTGTCGACATTGAGCCGCTGGATATCGCCCATCTCGGCCTGCGCGAACAGCGAGACATAGAAACGGGCCGCCGCTTCGGCATCACCATCGAGCCAGAGACAGGTGGCAACCTGCGTCACATCAAACCTCCAATACCGTATCGAAACCGCCGAAGATCATCCGCTTGCCGTCGAACGGCATCGGATTTTTCGCCGGGTCCATCCGCGGATCTTCCATCATCGCCTGCATGGCCTTGTCGCAGGCCGCCTTGTCCGGCCAGATGATCCAGGAAAAGACCACGGTCTCGTCGTCGGCCTTTTTGACCGCCATCGGGAAGGACGTCACTTCGCCATCCGGGACATCATTGCCCCAGTTTTCGACGATCTTGATCGCGCCGAATTCCCGGAAGATTTCGGCCGCGATCCTGGCATGGTCGATGAAGGCCTGCTTGTTGGCATTGGGCACGGCAGCGACAAGTCCTGAAACATAAGTCATGGCTGGTTTCCTGTGTTGCTAAACGGGTTCGGGAGTTTGCGTGCCGGACATCGCCTCTTCGGCGGCGGCCATGTCCATCCACATCACTTCCCAGATATGGCCATCCGGATCGGCAAAGCTGCGGCCATACATGAAGCCGTGCTCCTGCACCGGGGTGGGGTCGAGTTTGGCGCCGGCCTTGCGCGCCTTTTCCGTGATCGCGTCGACGGCCTCGCGGCTTTCGCGCGACAGGCAGTTGAGCACCTGCACCTGGCTGTGGGCATTGATGATGGTGCGGTCGGTGAAGTCGGCGAAGCGTTTGTGGGTCAACAACATGATGCTGATTGTTTCGGAAAAGCTCATCATTGCGGCACTGTCATCGGTGCAGCGCGGATCATTGACGGCGCCGATGGCGGTGTAGAAGTCCTTCGACCGGTCGAGATCGGTGACCGGAAGATTGACGAAAATCATCTGAGTCATGGTTGAGTGTCCCTGTGGTGTTCGGGCTGTTTGATGGTCGTCCCTCATGCGACTTTGACCAGACTGCCGCGCCGAGTTATAAATTGCAACAGTGAAGTTAGAAAAAATAACTAAATGACGATTGTTCGCCCGGCCAAACGCTATAACGACGCCTGCGCCGCTGCCCATGCGATGGAATTGCTGGGTGAGCGCTGGGCCATGCTGGTCGTGCGCGAACTCCATACCGGCCCGCGCCGCTTTACCGATATCCGCGCCTCGCTGCCGGGCATCAGCGCCAATGTGCTGACGCAAAGACTTGAAGGGCTGGAACTGGCCGGCGTCATCCAGCGCCGTGACCTGCCACCACCGGCGGCGTCGCGCGTCTACGAACTCACCGAATGGGGGCGCGAGAGCGAGCCGATCTTCGAGGTCCTGGGGCGTTGGGCCGCACGTTCACCCTGGCATGATCCGACCCAGGCCTTCTCGGCTGCGTCCTTCATGCTGTCGCTGCGCACCATGTTCGATGCCGAACGCGGCAAGGCCTATCGCGGTCGTCTGAACTTCGTCATCGGCCATACCAGGCTCGCCTGCCGCATTGCCGACGGGGTGCTGGAGATCGCGCCGGGCGAGTTCGATGCGCCGGATGTGGTGATGACCGGGGAGGGGCCGGCGCTGGCCGGCTTCATCTATGGCGGGGTGCCGCTCGCAGCGCTGGAGGCCGATGCCGCAGTCACGGTCACCGGTGACCGGGCGCTTGCCGAAGCCCTGCCGGCGCTGTTTCCACTGCCGGACCGGTTTCCAATGCCGAACGCCGCCGACTAGCTCAGATTGAAAAGCTCGTACCGCAACCGCAAGCCGCTGTGGCGTTGGGATTGTGGATCTTGAAACTGGCACCGATCAATTCGTCGACATAGTCGATTTCCGAGCCGTCGAGGAAGGGCAGGGAGGCTTCGTCGATGACGACCTTGGCGCCGTCACGTTCGATGACCATGTCGTCGCCATTGACCGCCTCATCCAGGTCGAACGTGTAGGAAAAACCGGAGCAGCCGCCGCCGACCACGCCGATCCGCAACAGGCCGGCCGAGGCCTGGTTGGCGATGATGGCGTTGATCTGTTTCGCGGCCGAGGCCGAGAGGGTGACATTGGCGGACATGATGAAGCCTGTATTTGCCCCGACGGGGCCTTTGGTTTTGTACCTGTGTCGTCCTATATGGACCTCCCTCCGCGCGGATAAAAGGCCCCGCTGACATGATCATTGCCGCGACCGACCGTACCCGCGCGCCCTATGCCTGCCATCCCTCGCAATCGCGCGGCCGCCGTTATCCCCAGCCCGACAGTGCGATGCGCAATGCTTTCCAGCGCGATCGCGACCGCATCATCCACTCGGCTGCCTTCCGCCGGTTGAAGGAAAAGACCCAGGTTTTCGTGGCCCATGAGGGTGATCAATACCGCACCCGCCTGACCCATTCGCTGGAGGTCTCACAGATCGCTCGCACCCTGGCGCGGGCGCTGCACGGCGATGAAGATCTGGCTGAGGCCCTGGCACTCGCCCATGATCTCGGTCATCCGCCCTTCGGCCATGAGGGTGAACGCGTTCTGGCGCAGAAAATGAAGGATTTCGGCGGCTTCGATCACAACGCCCAGACCTTGCGGGTGATCACCAAGCTGGAAGTCCGCTACCCTGAATTCGACGGGCTGAACCTGACCTGGGAGACGCTCGAAGGCGTGGTCAAGCACAACGGCCCGCTTTTGACGGCCGGTCAGGGCGAGGCCGAGCTGCCGTGGGCCTTCACCGATTATGACGGCTGGCGTGAGCTGGAGTTCGCCACGCATGCCGGCCTGGAAGCCCAGATCGCGGCGCTGGCCGATGATATCGCCTACAACAATCACGACATTGATGACGGTTTGCGCTCCGGCCTGCTGGAAATGGACCCGCTGCTGGACCTGCCCCTCGTCGGCGAGATTTTTGCCCGGGTGCGGACACGCTGGCCGGACAAGCCGCAGGCGATCATCGTGCATGAGGCCGTGCGCGAGTTGATCGGGGTGATGGTCGAGGATGTGCTCACCGAGACCCGCCGCCGGCTCGACCTTGCCAAACCCGATGACGCCCAGGCCCTGCGCGAACTCGACCATCCGGTCGTCGCTTTCTCCGAACCGATGCTGATGCATCTGGCGGCGCTGCGCCGCCATCTCTTCGCCCACATGTACAAGCACTACAAGGTCAACCGGATGATGAGCCAGGCGCGGCGGGTGACCAGCGACTTGTTTGACCTCTATCTCGGCGATCCCGGCGTGTTGCCCAGCGATGTGCAGGCAGGCATGACGGGGGCCGGAACGGCGCAGACGGCGCGTGGCGTTTGTGACTATATCGCCGGAATGACAGATCGCTTTGCAGTGGAAGAGCACAGACGGCTTTTCACCGTGCAGGGGTATTTCTAAACTGTCGCGGCGGTAAGGGCATATCGACCGCAGTGTTATCGTGTTGCGGCGGGTCGCGATTCGCGTGGCCGCCGGGCAAGTGTGAGAACCGGATTTTATGACAGACCAGGACGAGGAAAGCCGGATCGGGGCCTATGCCCCTCCCGCCGACGAATTCGCCACCTTTGATGCGCGTGACGAGGATGCCCGGCGCGGGCTGCTCCTGTTGACCACGGCGCTGGCGGCCTTCGTGCTGTTCCTCGGTGTTGTCTGGAGCGCCTATAATCAAGGATTGCGCGATAGCGGTCGCGATGGCGCGCCGCGCCTCATTCCCAACGAGGAACCTTATCGCGAGCGTCCCGTCGACCCTGGCGGCGAAGAGACGCCCGATACCAATCTGGAAGTCTATGACCGGTTGACCGGCGAAGACGGGGCCGATGATCCGGTCTCCGTCCGTCCGGGGCCGGAAGAACCGCTGGAAGAAACCAGCCGTCCGGCGCTTCGTGTCGAGCAGGTTGACGCCGATGATGCGTCCGCAAATGCACCGATCGAGACCGCGGAATTGTCGGACGCGACGCCGCGCCAGGCGCCGCAGCGCCCGGAACGCCAGCCCGATCCGGAACCGGAAATCGAGGTGCAGCAACCGGCCCGCCAACCGGACCCGGCGCCCGTCGATACCCGTCCTGCCGCACCGGCAGGCACGGCGACCGCTGGTGTCGACCTGTCCGGCAGCTGGGTGGTGCAGATCGCGTCCTTCCGCACCGAAGCAGATGCCGAGGCCGCCTGGGTCGCCTTCCGCACCCGTTTCTCGGACATCTCCGCCGGCATGGCACCAGACGTCGCCTCGGTCGAGATCGAAGGGCGCGGCACCTATCACCGCCTGCGCATTGCCGCCTTTGGCGAGCGCGGTGATGCGGTGAGTTTCTGCACGACCCTGCAATCGCGTGGTCAGGACTGTCTGGTGGCGCGGCGATGACGATTGCTTCGGTGATCTACGGGCTCGGCGGGACCAAGCTCAGCCCGGACGAGAAAGCCTTTTTCCGCGATATCGATCCGTGGGGCTTCATCCTCTTTGCCCGCAATATCGACGACGTTCGGCAAGTGTCGCGCCTGACGCTGGAATTGCGCGATTGCGTCGGCCGGGATGCGCCGATCCTGATCGACCAGGAAGGCGGCCGTGTTGCCCGTCTGCGGCCGCCGACATGGCGCGCTTCGCCGGCGGCCCAGCGCTTTGCCGATCTCTGGTTCGTCGACGAGGAATTGGCCATCGAAGCGACGCGCACCAATCACCGTTTGCTGGCGCATGAGCTGCGCACGATCGGGGTTGATGTCGATTGTGCGCCGGTCGCCGATCTCCGGATTGAGGGCGCTGACGACATTATCGGTGATCGCGCCTTCGGGACGACGCCGGAGCCGATCATCCATCTGGGCCGGGCTGCCATGGACGGATTGATGGCGGGCGGTGTGGCACCGATCATCAAACATATTCCCGGTCATGGCCGGGCTCGGGCCGACAGTCATCTCGAGCTGCCGGTTGTGCCGGAAGAGCACGGCCTGCTGTCGGAAACCGATTTCGCCCCGTTCAAGGGTCTCAATGACGCCCCGATGGCGATGACGGCCCATATCCTTTACGCCGATATCGACCCGGATCAGCCCGCCACCCAGTCGCCTGACATGGTCGGCAAGATCATTCGCGGCGAGATCGGTTTTGACGGTCTTCTGATGACCGATGATCTGTCCATGAAGGCCTTGAGCGGTACTTTCCGCGAGCGTGGCGAACTGTCCATCAAGGCCGGTTGCGACATGCTTTTGCACTGCAATGGCAATATGAGCGAGATGATCGGGGTCGCCGAAGGCACAGCGGCGCTGGCCGGTCGTGCGCTTGAGCGGGCCGAGGCAGCGGAAGCGGCGCGTGATGTGATCGAGGAATTTGACCCGGTCGAGGCCGAATCGCGGCTCAATGACTGGCTGGACAGGCTTCCGGCCTGATCCGCCGGGTTGGGTGACTTGGTCAAGCTGGCTGAAACGGGAGCATCGTGAGCGAGGAATTCGAGGAAGACGTCCGGTTTGAAGCCGCCGAGAACGCCGAGACCGATGCGCTCGTCGTTGATCTCGACGGATTCGAGGGACCGCTCCACCTCCTGCTCGCACTCGCCCGCAAGCGCAAGATCGATCTCGCCAAGATCTCGATCCTCGAACTGGCCGAGCAATATCTGCTCTTCATGGAGGCGGCGCGCCAGAAGCGTCTCGACCTCGCCGCCGACTATCTCGTGATGGCCGCCTGGCTGGCCTATCTCAAATCGAAACTCCTCCTGCCCAAACCGCCCAAGGATGAGGAGGACCAGCCGGCGGAAGTGCTGGCCGCGGCCCTGGCTTTCCGGCTGCGCCGTCTTGAAGCGATGCGGGCGGCCGGTGAGGCCTTGTTTGCGCGACCGCTGCTGGCGACCGATATTCACGTCCGCGGCATGCCGGAAGGGGTGCGGGCGACACGCTCGGTGGTCTACGAAGCCGATCTACATGATCTGCTGTCGGCCTATGCCAGCCGCCGGGTCAAGCAGGCGCGTTCGGTCTACCGGCCACCGACTCCCAAGGTTTATGGCCTGGAAACTGCAAGAGACCGGCTTGAATCGCTGATGCCGCAAATCAGTGAATGGCGAGAACTGGATAGCCTGCTTCCCGGGGCCGGGGAGTTGGGGGCAAATCCACCTCCGATGCGGTCAGTGCGGGCCAGTTCGATGCTGGCCGCGCTTGAAATCACCAAGGAGGGCCATGCACGATTGCGCCAGCATGAAGCCTATGCACCGCTATTCATGCGGTCGCTGTCCGGGGAAGAGGGCGCCGAGGATGACTGACGAGACGACGACAGACGAGCCGCAGGACGCAATTTCCAGCGCGATCTCCGCCTTGCGTGAGCGCGCCGCCCATCAGGGGCCGAGCGTTGCTGCCGATGCCGAGGCATCGGAAGCGCTGGGCGTGCATCTCGCGGTCAATACCGAGCGCCAGAATCTGCGCATTCTTGAGGCGCTCCTGTTCGCTGCCGCGGAACCGCTCGACGAAGAGACACTGATCGGCCGCCTGCCGCTGGAAGCGAATGTCCAGGACCTGCTCGGCAAGCTGCAGGTGGAATACGCCGAGCGCGGCGTACAGCTGGCCGAGGTTGGTGGTCGCTGGCGGTTCGAGACCGCGCCGGACCTCGCCGAGGTGCTGGTCGAGGTCAAGCAGGAGCCGCGCAAACTGTCCCAGGCGGCGCTCGAAACCCTGTCGATCATCGCCTATCACCAGCCGGTGACGCGGGCCGAGATCGAGGAAATCCGCGGTGTTGCGGTGTCGCGTGGCACGCTGGACCTGTTGTTCGAACTGCGCTGGGTGCGTCCGCGCGGTCGCCGCCGCACGCCGGGCCGTCCGGTCACTTACGGCACCACCCAGGCCTTCATGGAATATTTCTCACTGCAATCGATCGGCGATCTTCCCGGCATGTCCGATCTCAAGGCGGCCGGCCTGCTCGATGCCCGCCTACCGCCGGACTTCTCGGTTCCGGACCCGACCCGCAGTGTCGAGCCGGACCTGTTGGAAGACCCGCTCAGCGACGACGAGGCACACGCCTTCCACGTCGACTTCATGGACGGCGACGACGATCCGGACAGTGCTGCCTGATTGACAGGTTGGACGGCGCTGGACAAACGCAGTAGACCCAATTGGCGCGTTTCAGACGGAGGGGCAAATGGCTCCCGGCATGTGGCAAATTCTACTGGTGGTCCTGCTTGCGGTGCTGCTGTTTGGCGGTCGCGGCAAGATTGCCTCGGTCATGGGTGACTTCGCCAAGGGCATCACCAGCTTCCGCAAGGGGCTGAAGGATGATGAAGGTGAGGGCGAAGAGTCGGCATCGGACACGCCGGCCGGCGCGCTCAATACCGAGACCCGTGAAGACGAAAAGACCGGGAGCTAGGCGATGAGCCCCGGCATCGGCATGCCGGAATTGCTGGTGGTCCTGGTCCTCGCTCTGGTCGTGGTCGGGCCGCAGCAATTGCCGGTCATGATGCGCAAGGTCGGCCAGATGATGGCCCAGGCCCGCGCCATGGCGAAGGATTTCCAGAACAGTTTCGAGGAAATCGGTCGTGAGACCGAGCTGTCCGAGCTGCGCCGCGAGATCGAGGCCCTCAAACAGTCCAATCCGGTCAACGAGATTGGTGGCGAGCTGAACAAGGCCGCCCGCGCTGCGCAGGATGATGATATCCGCCAGCTCAAGATGAAACAGGTCGAAAAAGACCAGGCCGTTCTGGAGGCCGCCAAGGCCGACAAACTCGCCGCACTCGAGCAGGCAGACGCGGACACGTCGACCGAGGCTGGCGAAGAGGCCGCGACCGGCGAGGACGCGCCGGCGCCGCAAAAACACGCCGACCAGATCAAGGGACGCTGAGCCGGATGGCCGAAATCGAGCATGATGAAGTCGAATCAAGCCGCGCACCGCTGATCGATCATTTGATCGAGCTGCGCTCGCGGCTCGTGATCATCATGGGCTTCCTGCTGGTCGGCTTCATCGGCTGTTTCATCGTTTCCGAGACCCTCTACCAATGGCTCTTGCTGCCCTATCGCGATGCGGCCTCGATCGTGCGCGGGGTTCCGGTTGAGGAGCTCGACCTGACGGCGAATTTCTTTGCGCCGCTGGAATTCTTCTTCGTGCGGTTGAAACTGTCCCTGGTCGGTTCGATCATCATCATCTTCCCGGTCATCGCCTGGCAGATCTACGGTTTTGTCGCGCCGGGCCTGTACAAGAATGAGCGCGGCGCCTTCGCGCCCTTCCTGGCCATGTCGCCGGTCCTGTTCGGCCTCGGCGTGAGTTTCGTCTATTTCTTCGTCCTGCCGATGGTGATGCGCTTTTCGCTCGGTCAGGAACAATCGGCGGAACTGGTCGGGACACGGATCGAGCTTCTGCTCAACGTCTCCGACTATATGAACCTCATCACCACGCTGATGCTGGTCTTTGGCATTTCCTTCCAGATGCCGGTCTTCCTGATGTTGCTGGCCAAGGCCGGAATCCTCAGGGCGAAAACCCTGCTGAAAGGCTGGCGTTTTGCGGTCGTCGGGATTGCCCTGTTTGCCGCCTTTGCGACACCGCCCGACCCGATCTCGCAGATCATGCTCGGCGGGGCGCTGATGCTGCTCTACTTCATCTCGATCGGCGGCATGCATTTCATGCAGCCCTCCGAGACCACAGAAGACGAGCGCCAAGAGGACTGATCCGGTTTACGGCGCGCGCGGGCAGGGCTATAGCCCGGCCTCGTTATTTCATTGCAACCGGATCAGACCCATGCATGACATCAAGCTCATCCGCGACAATCCCGACGCTTTCGACGCTGGCCTGGCCAAGCGTGGCCTGGCGCCGCAATCCGCGACCCTGATCGAGCTTGATGTCTCCCGCCGTGAGGCGCTGGGCGCGCAGCAGGAGGCCGAGACCGAGCGCAATGCCCTGTCCAAGCAGATCGGCAAGGCCAAGGCGACCGGTGACGAAGCCGAATTCAACCGGCTGCGCGCGGAAGTCGACCGCCTCAAGACCGTCCTCGAAGAGTCCGGCCAGCAGGCGCGTCATTTCGACGAGGTGATGAACCAGCATCTCGCCGCGCTGCCGAACCTGCCGCATGACGATGTGCCGCAAGGTGCCGACGAGAACGACAATGAGGAGGTGCGTCGTGTGGGTGATCCCCGGGCAATGAATTTTGCCCCGCGTGACCATGTCGATCTCGGCGAGGGCCTCGGTCAGATGGACTTCAAGAAGGCCGCGGAAATTTCCGGCTCGCGCTTTGTTGCCCTTCGCGGTGGTCTGGCCCGCATGGAGCGTGCCCTGGCGCAATTCATGCTCGACCTGCATACGACCGAGCACGGGTATGAAGAGGTCAGCCCGCCTTACATGGTGCGCGACGAAGCCATGTTCGGTACCGGGCAATTGCCCAAATTTTCCGAGGACCTCTTCCGTACGACGGATGATCGCTGGCTGATCCCGACGGCTGAAGTCCCGCTGACCAATTTGGCCCGTGATACCATCCACGCCGAGGCTGATCTGCCCGTGCGCATGACCGCCTACACGCCGTGTTTCCGATCGGAAGCCGGTTCGGCCGGTCGCGATACGCGCGGCATGATCCGCCTGCATCAATTCCAGAAGGTGGAAATGGTCTCCATCGTCACGCCGGACGAGAGCGATGCCGAGCTGGAACGCATGACCGGTTGCGCCGAAAAGGTCCTGCAGTTGCTGGAATTGCCCTACCGCGTCATGAAGCTGTGCACTGGCGATATGGGCTTTGCCGCCCGCCGTACCTATGACCTTGAAGTCTGGATGCCGAGCCAGGATTGCTATCGCGAAATCTCGTCCTGCTCGACCTGTGGCGATTTCCAGGCCCGCCGGATGGATGCTCGTTTCCGCAAGGAGGGCGAGAAGCGTCCCGCCTTCCTGCACACGCTGAACGGATCCGGCGTCGCTGTCGGCCGCGCCCTCGTGGCGGTGCTGGAAAACCACCAGAATGCCGACGGCTCGATCTCCATTCCCGCAGCGCTGCGGCCCTATATGGGCGGGCTTGAGCGCCTGGAAGGCTGAGCCCGGTATCGGATGCCGGTGCGCTACTCAATTTCCCGCCTGACGATTCGGCGCTTTATTCTGCTCGCCCGATAGGGGCGTGGCCGGAGCGACCTTGCCGGCATCTGCCTCGTCGCTTGTTCCGCGGTTCCTGTGATAAGTTAATTGTAATCAGACGTTTCTGCCGATCTCGGTTCTTTAGAAGAGCGTGAAAAACCGGAGCCACCCATTTGGGCGATTGTTGTCGCCGCCCCTTTCCCCGACCGTTTGCCGATAATTTTGCGTTAGCGCATTGCTGACAATCGGGGGCGTCGCCCAGGCGGCGGATGATCATGGCGACCAAAAAATCCAACAATCAATCACGACAGTCTGTAGCCAACGCCGCTGCGCCGGCCAATCCGGGCATCGATATCGAGGGCTCCAGGCGTAGTGATTTGTTGTTCGGCACCGGGCGCGATGACGTCATTGACGGGCGTGGCGGCAATGACTTGATCCTCGGACTGGGTGGCAATGATGTCATCTCGGGCGGTGGCGGCAATGACATCGTCCTTGGCGGCTCCGGCGATGATGACATCAGCGGTGATGGCGGCAACGACCTTCTGTCCGGCGGCAGCGGGAATGACGTCATATCCGGCGGCGACGGCAGCGACCTTGTCCTTGGCGGCAGCGGCGATGACCAGATCAGCGGCGGGCGCGGCGGCGACACCCTGCTGGGCGGCGACGGCAATGACGTCATTGATGGCGGCGCCGGAAGTGATTTCCTGTCTGGTGATGACGGCGACGACATTCTTTTTGGCGGAGCGGGGCGCGACACACTGCTCGGCGGCGACGGCGATGACATCCTGTCTGGCGGTGCGGGTCGGGACACCATCATTGGTGGTCAGGGTCATGACACGCTTGTCTATGGCGGCAGTGTTCGTGATGCGCAGGTCACCGGTGACAGCAATCAGGCGGAAATTCGTGGCTCGGATGGTCGCGACACGCTGGAGGGTGTCGAGGCCATCCAGTTCGACGATGCGACCGTCTACCTGGATGGACGCAACAACGGTCCGATGGTTGAAGACCAGGCGGCGACGATCGGCGAGAATGATAATGCGGTCATCGTCAACGTTCTCGACGGGGCATTTGATTTTGATGGTGATGTGATCTCGCTCCAGTCGGTCGATGCGGGAGACTTTGCTGGCACGGTCAGTTTTGATGCGGCCACCGGTGAGGTTTCGCTCACGCCCGGCGCTGACTATGACTATCTGGCGGAAGGGGAGAGCGTTGACGTCACGCTGACCTACACCGCCACGGACGGCACAGACACGACGACCGGCACGATTGCGGTCACGATTACCGGTATCGATGATGAACCCTTGATCACGGCGATCGATCTCGGTGCGCAGAGTGAGGATGACGGCTTCATCTCCGTTGATCTGTTGGCCACAGCCACCGGTGACGTGATCGGCATCGAGGAGATCCAGTCGGTCGCCTCGTCCAACCCGGACCGGGCGATCACCTGGGGTCTCGATCCGAACAATTACGACGCAGTGCAGCTGGACTTGAACCAGTTCACCGACCTTCAGGCCGGCGAAACGGAGACGGTCACCATCAGCTATGTGGTCGGCGACAATCACGGCGGCCTGACCACCAATACCGCGACCTTCGTGGTCGAGGGCTCGAACGATCTCCCGACCTTCAGCAGCTATCCGTTCTCCTTCGGTGAGAGCGAGCCTTTGTGGGTCAATCTTCTCGCCAGTGTCCAGGATGTCGACAGCGACGCGCTGACGGTCACCGATGTTGTCGCCACCACGAATAATCCGGACCGGGTTGTGACGGCGAACGTCAATTATGAAGATGGCACGGTGACCTTCCCCTATGGCCAGTATGAAGACCTGGCCGAGGGCGAGAGCGAGATTCTGACCATCCGCTTCAATGTCGATGACGGCGATGGCGGCATTGTCGCCTGTGAGCTGAACTTCACCGTGATTGGCCAGAATGATGCACCCTATATCGAGCCGTGGAACTCGTCGCTCGAGGGCACAGTCGACGAGAATGATGCGCCGGTCCTGACCACGGGTGGCTCGATCGTGTTCGAGGATGTCGACACCAGCGACCAGCATTACGGCTACATCAACACTGTCGCCCTGTCGGGCACCACGGGCGATCTCAATCCGGGCAATCTCTATGGTCTGCTAAGCTTGGACGATTACGCCTCGGGCGGTTCTCTGGGCTGGACCTTCAATGCCGACAGCGGCTTGTTTGACTATCTGCAAGAGGGTGAGAGTGTCACTCTCACCTATGATGTCGAGGTAACCGACGGTCGGGCAGGTGGCCAGACGACGGTTTCGATCACCATCGAGGGCTCGAATGACCTCCCGACCTTCAGCAGCTATCCGTTCTCCTTCGGTGAGAGCGAACCTTTGTGGGTCAATCTTCTCGCCAGTGTCCAGGATGTCGACAGCGACGCGCTGACGGTCACCGATGTCGTCGCCACCACGAACAATCCGGACCGGGTTGTGACGGCGAACGTCAATTATGAAGATGGCACGGTGACCTTCCCCTATGGCCAGTATGAAGACCTGGCCGAGGGCGAGAGCGAGATCCTGACCATCCGCTTCAATGTCGATGACGGCGATGGCGGCATTGTCGCCTGCGAGCTGAACTTCACCGTGATCGGCCAGAATGATGCACCCTATATCGAGCCGTGGAACTCGTCGCTCGAGGGCACGGTCGACGAGAATGATGCGCCGGTCCTGACCACGGGTGGCTCGATCGTGTTCGAGGATGTCGACACCAGCGACCAGCATTACGGCTACATCAACAATGTCGCCCTGTCGGGCACCACGGGCGATCTCAATCCGGGCAATCTCTATGGTCTGCTAAGCTTGGACGACTACGCCTCGGGCGGTTCTCTGGGCTGGACCTTCAATGCCGACAGCGGCTTGTTTGACTATCTGCAAGAGGGTGAGAGTGTCACCCTCACCTATGATGTCGAAGTCTCTGACGGCCGCGAGGGTGGCCAGACGACGGTCTCGATCACCATCGAGGGCTCGAACGATCTCCCAACTTTTGTCGACTTCACCCTGTCGCTGGGCGAGAGCGAGCCGCTCTGGGTCAATCTCCTGGCCAGTGTCGAGGATGTCGATAGCGACACGGTGACCGTCACCGACGTCGTCGCCTTCACCAATAATCCCGACCGCGTCGTGACGGCCAATGTCAATCTGGAAGAGGGGACGGTTACCTTCCCCTATGGCCAGTATGAGGACCTAGCCGAGGGCGAGACGGAAATCCTGACCATCAGCTTCAATCTCGATGATGGCGATGGCGGCATCGTGGCGCGCGAGCTCCATTTCACGGTCGTCGGCCAGAATGACGTGCCTTATATCGAGCCGTGGAACTCGCAGCTCGACGCGACAATCGACGAGAATGACGCGGCCACGCTGACCGCGTCCGGTACCGTCGTCTTCGATGATCCAGACGCCAGCGACTATCATTATGGCAGCGTCACCAATGTCAGCCTCTCGGGCACGGTCGGCGAGCTCCACCCGGCTTCCATGATGTGGCGGCTCAACCTGTCGGACGGCGAGCCGGGTTCGTCGCTGAACTGGACCTTCTCGGCCGATAGCGGCGTGTTTGACTATCTCCAGGAAGGCGAGAGCGTCACGCTGACCTATGATGTCGAGATCAATGACGGCTACAGTACGGCCTCGACCACGGTTTCGGTGACCATTGAGGGGACGAACGATCTGCCCACCTTTGTCGATTTCGGCCATGAGATCGACGAAACCACCTCGCTTTGGGTCAACCTTCTGGGCAGTGTCCAGGACGTCGACAGCGACAACATCACGATCCGGGATGTGGTTGCCTATACCGACAATCCGGATCGGGTCGTCGCGCTTGATGTCAATCTGGCGGAGGGGACGGTCCTCTTCCCCTACGGCCAGTATGAAGACCTTGCCGAGGGCGAGAGCGAGATCCTGACCATCAGCTACACGATCGATGATGGCGATGGCGGTATCGTGCCGGCTGAAATGCACTTCACGGTGATCGGTTCGAATGACGTGCCGTATTTCGAGCCGTGGAATTCGGAACTGGACGCGACCGCAGAAGCTTCTGGCGACGGCCAGCTGGCCGCCAGCGGTGTGATCGTCATCTCCGATCCCGATGCCAGCGACACCCATACAGGTGCGACGCTGGGCGTGGTCCTGTCGGGTGATGTCGGTGAGCTGACCGAAGCCGATGTCCTGGGACTGTTGAGTTTCGATGCAAGCGCGCCCGGCGCTTCGGTCGCCTGGTCCTTCGATGCTGAGTCGTCCCTGTTCAGCCAATTGTCCGGCAGCCTGACCCTGACCTACCAGGTCGAGATCAGCGACGGTCATGACAGCGTAACGGCACCGGTCACCATCACGATCACGCCGCAGAACGCCGCCCCGGACGCGCCGGACCTCGACGTCGCGATGAACGAGGACAGCTTCTTCGTCTATGTCGACCTTCTGGAAGGCGCCAGCGACGCCGATGGCGACAGCCTGTCCGTCAGCAATGTTGTCATGGAGACGTCCAATCCGGATCGGTCCTTCGTCTACAATCTCGACACTTCGGGCGGTCAGTTCACGATCTATCCGGGCAATTTCCAGGACCTGTCGGCAGGCGATACGGAAACCATCACCCTGACCTATGATGTCGAGGACGGGCAGGGCGGTGTCACACCACGCACTGTGACCATTACTGTCGACGGCGCCAATGATGCGGTCTCGGCCTATGGCGGGGCGTCGCTCACCTTTGGCGAGAATGATGCGGCGGTGCTCAGCGATAGCGGGACGATCAGCTATTCGGACGCTGACGCGAACGACACCCATACGGTGACGGTCAGCTCGGTGCAGGTTCGCGGCCAGGATTCCGGGCTTGCGGGTGTTGATATCGGCAGCCTGTTCACCTTCGACGCGTCGGACGGGGTGTTGAGCTGGAATTTCGAGGCCGATGGAAGTGTCTTCGATTATCTGAATGGTGGCGATAGCGTCATGATCAATATCGGTGTTGAGCTGAGTGACGGTGCATCCAGCAGCCTGCTCCAGTTCAGTCTCTTCATCATTGGTGCCGATGACACCGCATCGATGAAGGTCCAAGCTTTCTCCAAGTCGGAGCCGATCGATTTCGACAAGGCGCCGGTGGCCGAGGCGCTGGCAGAGACCGGTGCGGACGACGGCCTCGTGTCGCTGTCGCATGATGACGGTCTGGCCGTGATGACGGCTGGCGATGTCGCTGATTTCGGCTTCGATGGCGTGTTCGACATCTCGGACTTCCGCGGAGTGGTGAAACTGCCGACGCTGACGGAAGCCGGGGATGTGCCGATGGAACTCGAAAGCGTGAGCCCCACGCTCGTTCAGGTGGACGCGTTCGACTTGCCCGGTCTGGACGCTGTCGTCCCGCCTCAATTCGATGGCACAATGACCGTGCCGGTGATCGACTCGGTCGAGGGCTGGTAGCTTCATCGCATCGAATTTGTACGACGAGTGCGCAGGCGGTCCTCTCCAAAGGGCCGCCTGATGCACGTCCGGACGCTGGTATCTGCGCGCTTTGGGGACTGGCAGGCGCCTCGAAATGCTTTAGAAGCGGGCCCACCAGAACAGCCAGAACGAAGCGACCGGTCGATCATGATCCCAGACAATCCCCGCATCCTCCTCACCAATGATGACGGCATCCGGGCCCACGGGCTCAAAGTGCTCGAAAAGATTGCCCGTCAGCTGTCGGATGATGTGTGGATCGTGGCGCCGGCCGAGGAGCAGTCCGGGGCGGGGCGCTCGCTCTCCCTGCATGCGCCGCTGCGGGTGCGTAAGTATGACGAGCGCCGCATGTCGGTGTCCGGCACGCCGACCGATTGCGTGCTGATGGGCGTGCAGGACCTGATCCCGGGTAAGCAGCCCGATCTCGTCCTGTCCGGTGTCAATCGCGGCCAGAACATCGCCGAAGACGTGACCTTTTCCGGCACCGTGGCCGGCGCCATGCAGGGCATGCAGCTGGGTATTCCCTCGGTGGCCCTGTCGCAGGCCTATGGTTTTGGCAAGGATGATCCCATCCAGTGGGAGACGGCGGAGCTGTATGGCGCCCCGATCCTGCGTCGCCTGTTCGATTTGAAATGGCCGGACGACGTCTTGATCAACATCAATTTCCCCGATCGCAAGCCGGACGATGTCGAGGAAGTTGAGGTCACCCGCCAGGGGCGCCGCGACCAGCATATCCTGCATGCCGAGCACCGGTTAGATCCGCGCGGCATGGATTATTACTGGCTGGCCTTCAAGGGCCTGTTGTCCAATCCGCCGGACGGGGTTGATCTGCGGGCCATCTATGACGGAAAGATATCCGTCACGCCGCTGCACATGGACCTTACCCATGGCGAGACCCTGGGCAATCTGAAAAGCATGCTTGGCGGCGTGCCGCCCAAGTCCTGACCTGACGCGAAAAAGGCCGACCGCGCATGCAATTGCCTGATCCCCGCATGATCCAGCTCGTGATGAGTCTGCGTGGCGGTGGTGTCACCGACGCCACGGTGATGGGCGCGCTTGAACGCACGCCGCGCCATCTCTTCGTGCCGCAGCGCTTTGGTGACCAGGCCTATGACGACCGCGCCCTGCCGATCGATTGCGGCCAGACGATCTCGCAGCCACTGATCGTCGCCCTGATGACCCAGGCGCTGAAACTGGATGACCGTTGCAAGGTGCTCGAGATCGGCACCGGGTCGGGTTACCAGGCGGCCGTGCTGGCGCGCCTGGCGCGGCGGGTCTATTCGGTCGAGCGCTATCGCACCCTGTCGCGCGAGGCCGAAGCCCGGTTCGAGGCCATGCGTCTGACCAATATCGTCACCCGGATCGGCGATGGCACGCTGGGTTGGCCGGAACAGGCGCCGTTCGACCGCATCATTCTCACGGCCTCCGCCCCGATCCGGCCAGATGCCATTCTCGGACAGCTCAAGGATGGCGGCATCGCGGTGGCGCCTGTTGACCGGGAAAACCGGCAGGTCCTGGTCCGTTATGTCCGCGATGGCGACACGATCACGGAAACCGATCTGATGGATGTCCGCTTTGTGCCGCTGGTAAAGGGCGAAGCCCGCGCTTTGTAAGACCTTTTCCCGGAAAATGTGCTAGAGTGTCGGCATGGGCATAACGTATGAAGACATCGACGCAGACGGGTTGGTGCGGGTGACGCTGACCGGTCTGCCAACGCGAACGGACCACGCCGCCCTTATCGAACGGGTTGGGGCGCAAATCCGCTCTGGTCAATTGCGCGCCGTGATCATCGACGCATCCGCTGCGGAGCTGCCGGCCAGCACCAGTTTTTCCGAAGAAGTCTGGGAAGATTTCCTGTCCGGACTCGGCCATCGCCCCTTTGCCTATGTGCCGCCGAGCGGTCATGACAACGCCAAACGCCAGGCGATGATCAGGCTGCTGCTGGACGAGTGGGGAACCTGTTTCACTGAGTGTACGGATGTTGAGCAGGCCCGCGCCTGGTGCCTCGCCCGGATCGCTGAACAGCCTGATTGATCCGAAGCGTCGAGCCACCGTTTTATTAAATCTGTATCAGGCGCGGGCAGGGCGGCGTGTGGATAACCGGCGGTTAAGCCTTCTCTGGCTTGATGACGGCGAATATCCTGTCGGAGGTCGAGCCTGAAATGCGTGTCACGTCCCTGATCTGCCTCATTGCGGTGGTGAGTGCGAGCCTTGCGGCTTGTGCTTCCGGTCCGCGTGAGCCGGCCCGGGTCGACTATCGCAGCTTCGGAAATGGGTCGAACACACCATCGTCATCGGCATCGTCTTCCTCGCGTTCCCCGCAACGCGGCACGATGAATTGTGGCTCCGGCTATACCGTGCGCACCAATGACACCCTGTCCGAGATTGCCGAGCGCTGCGGCGTCAGCATGTCAGATCTCGCCAGCACCAACGGGCTCAGCGCGCCCTATACGCTGCGCGTCGGCCAGACGGTCGCAATGCCGCGGCCCCCGGTGCATGTCGTCCAGCGCGGCGAAAACCTGTACCGGATCGGCTTGCGCTATGGCGTGCCCTTCCAGCAATTGGCCAGCCATAACGGCCTTCGTGCGCCCTATGAGATCGAGATTGGCCAGCAGATCCGCCTGCCGCATGGCGCCCAGGTCGCGTCGACCACATCGGGCGGTTCTTCGCGGGCACCGACCTCTCGTCCGACCAATGACCGTCATACGCCGCCACCAGCGGAGGCGGGGGCGCCCAGCTTTGATTGGCCGATCCGTGGCCAGGTCCTGTCCAGCTTCGGGCGTCGCCCCAATGGCGAGCGCAATGACGGTATCAATATCGAGGCGGCGACCGGGGCTGAGGTCCGGGCTGCGGCGCCGGGCCAGGTTGTCTATGCCGGCAGCGAATTGGCCGGTTATGGCCAGCTCGTGCTGGTCCGTCACAGCGGCGGTTTCGTGACCGCTTATGCCCACAATTCCCGCCTGCTCGTGCGCGAGGGTGATCAGATCAGCCGTGGCCAGATCATTGCCCAGGCGGGTGCGACCGGCACGGTCGACCGGCCGCAGGTGCATTTCGAGATCCGGTCCGGTGTGAATCCGGTCGATCCGATGTCCTATCTGCGCTGATCCGGCCACCGCCGTGTGTGCCTTGCGGCACACAGTCCGGCAGCGCTGCTACAGCCGACCCTTGTTGCAACCAGGCCTCGTCCCGATATAGTCCCGCGCATTCGAATTTCGGGGCGTCTGCGCAACATTGTTGCGTTACGCGCCCAGCAGCCGCGGAGCGCGCTTCTTCATGCAAGAGTTTCTTCAATCCCCGATCCCGATGCTCGTCCTCATGGGCCTGGTCTTCTATTTCCTGCTCATCCGTCCGCAACAAAAGCGGATGAAAGAGCACAAGGCGTTGATCGAGGGCCTCAAGCGCGGTGACGAAGTCATCACCCAGGGCGGCATGATCGGCAAGATCGCCAAAGTGTCCGACGAAGAAGTGACGCTGGACCTCGGCGAGGGCGTGAAAGTCCGTATCGTCCGCTCCACGATTGCTGACGTGAAGGGCCGTACCGCCCCGAAGCCGGCCAATGATGCCAAGAAAGACGACAAGAAGGACGACAAGGAAATCGGCTGAGCCGATTGACCGTCATCCCTGATCGTCCCTGACCAAGAGGCCGCGCTGACATGTTGCATTTCGGGCGTTGGAAACTGCTTTCCATATTCCTCATCACGCTGCTCGGCGTGATGTACACCATCCCCAATTTCGTGCCGGAAACCGACCGGTACACGATCAATGAGGCGGATGGCACGGCGACGCCCAAAGGCATCTGGCGCTATATCCCGTCCGGGACGATCAATCTCGGCCTCGACCTCCAGGGCGGTTCGCACATCGTCTTTGAGGTCGACATGGACGAGGTCCGTGATGCCCAGCTGGAAGCGCTGGCTTCGGATATCCGCACCGCGCTGCGCGAAGCGCCGCCGGTGCTGGACCGTTCCGTCGCGGTGATCGGTGATGAAGTCGTGGTCCTGCTGGTCCGCCCGGAAGACCGGGCGACGGCACTTGAGCGGGTCCGCGCGCTCAATACGCCGGTGACGACGGGTGTCGGCCAGGTCGGTCTGGCCAACATGTATGACATTGCTGCCGATCCGTCGGATCTCTCGGCGATCCGCATCTCGGTCACGTCGCAGCAGTATGAAGCCATCCGCAACCGCACGCTGGAACAGTCGATCACGGTGATCCGTCGCCGTCTTGACGGGCTCGGCACGACCGACCCGACCATTGCCCGTTCCGGCGATCGCCGCGTGCTGGTCCAGGTGCCCGGCGCCGATGATCCGCAGGAGATCATCGACCTGGTCGCCACCCAGGCGGCGATGAGCTTCCACCTCGTTGATGAGAGCGTCGATCCGGGTCCGAACGGGCAGGCGCGCACCCCGCCCGGCGTGAGCATCTACACCATGGCGGACACGGGCGGCACGGCCTGGCTGGCCGTTGAGACCCGGCAGCGTCTGACCGGCGAGAACCTCAACAGTGCCTATGTCACCAGCCATCCGAATTATGTCGGACCGGTCGTCGGCTTCCGCCTCGACACGCAAGGCGCCTTGATCTTCGGGGAACTCACGCGGGTCAATCGTGGCCGCCGCTTCGCGATCGTGCTGGATGACGAGATCATCACCGCACCGACCATCAATGAACCGATCCTGTCCGGTTCCGGTGTCATCGGGGGCGGTTACACCTATGAGAGCGCCAATCAGCTGGTCATCCTGCTCAATGCCGGCGCCTTGCCGGCGACACTGACGCCGGTTGAGCAGCGCGTCGTGACCGCCTCGCTCGGGCGCGACCAGATCGAAAGCGGCCAGTTGGCCGTAATGATCGGTTTTGGCCTGGTGATCGTCTTCATGGTCGCCATGTACGGCGTGTTCGGCGTCTTCTCGACCGTGGCGCTGCTGGTCAATGTCTTCCTCATCCTGGGTGGCCTGTCCGGCCTTGGCATGACGCTGACCCTGCCGGGCATCGCCGGTATCATCCTGACCATCGGCATGGCGGTCGACGCCAATGTGCTGATCTATGAGCGCATCCGCGAAGAGGTCAAAAACAACCGAACCCCGGTCCAGGCGATTCAGGCGGGTTATGAGCGGGCGCTGGCAGCGATCCTCGATGCCAATATCACCACCTTCATCGCCGCTGCCGTGCTCTACATGCTCGGCGCCGGTCCGGTGCGTGGTTTTGCCGTGACGCTCGGTGTCGGCATCCTGACCTCGGTCTTCACCGCTTTCGTTGTCTCCCGCCTGCTGGCGGTTGTCTGGCTGCGGGCTTTCAAGCCCAAAAAGCTGCCGCTGTAAGGGGAGGAAACGAACATGACCCTCGCACTCGTCAAATACCTGCCCACCTCGGCCAAGGTCCCCTTCATCCGCGGACGCTTCATCGCGCTGGCGATTTCCGGTCTTTTCATCGCATTCTCGATGTTCGAGTTCGCCACGGTCGGCATCAATTTCGGCATTGATTTCCGCGGCGGCATCCAGACCGAGGTCGCCGCGCTGAACACAACTTCGATCGAGGATTTGCGGAGTACGGCCAACGAACTCAATCTCGGCGAAGCTCGTGTCCAGGGCGCCGGTGCCTCCGGCGCTGACCGCACCACCTATCTCATCTCGCTACCCCTGCAGGAAGGTGAGGGCCTTGAGGGCGAGGCCGCCCAGAACACGGCCCGACAGGCGCTGGAAGATGCGCTCGTTGCTGCTTTCCCGGATATTGAAATGCGCGGCACGACCGTGATCGGCGGCGCCGTGTCGGGCGAGCTGATCGTCACCGGTTTCACCGCCATCGGCGTCGCGCTTTTCCTGATGCTGGTCTATATCTGGTTCCGCTTCGAGTGGCAGTATTCGGTCGGCGCCATTGTTGCCCTGACCCATGATGTCATCGCCACCATCGGCATGTTCTCGCTGACCCAGATGACCTTCGACCTGGCGACTGTGGCCGCCATCCTGACCATTGTCGGCTACTCGATGAACGACACCGTGGTCGTGTATGACCGGATCCGCGAGAACCTGCGCAAATACAAGCGCATGCCGCTGCAGGACGTGCTCAACCTGTCGATCAATGACACATTGTCCCGCACCATCCTGACCTCGGTCACGACGCTGGTGGCGCTGGTCTCGCTCTATCTCATCGGCGGCACGGCCCTGAAGGGCTTTGCCTTCGCGATGATCTGGGGCGTCTTGATCGGGACTTTCTCCTCGATCTTCGTGGCTGCGCCGATCCTTCTCTTCACCAATGTCCAGCGCGAGAGCAATGAGAGCTGAGCGGGTATAAGGCCGAGCCCACTATCCTGAGACGCGAATAACCCGTATTTTCGCCCCACTGACAGAATGATTCTGACAATTGGGGAGGGAAAAATGGGTGCAATACTCAGCAATCTACGCACGACGGTGATCGTCTCCTTCGTGCTCTCGGCGGTGTTTCTGGGCGCCTATGTGATGGCCGGGGCCATCGATATTAATGCGGCGTTCTGGCAGGCCCTGGCCCGCTGGACGCATGTTGTCGCCGGCATCATGTGGATCGGTCTGCTCTGGTATTTCAACTTCGTGCAGATCCCGAACATGCCGAAGATACCGGATGACCAGAAGCCGGCCATTGGCAAGGTGATCGCGCCGGCGGCCCTGTTCTGGTTTCGCTGGGGGGCGGCCTTCACCGTGCTCACCGGCCTTGCCGTGGCCGCATCGCGCGGACTGACGATGGAGTTCCTCTCCTTCGGCCTGATGGCAGATGCCTATTCGCCGCAATATTCCTTCATCGGCATCGGCATGTGGATGGCCATCATCATGGCGATCAATGTCTGGTTCGTGATCTGGCCCAACCAGAAGATCGCCCTGGGCATTGTCGAGGCGGAGGCCGAGGCCAAGCCGAAGGCGGCGCGCACGGCGATGCTGTTCTCGCGCACCAACACGCTCCTGTCCTTCCCGATGCTGATCGCGATGGCGATGGCGCAGACCATTTTCGGCTGACGCCAGACGGACAGACATGGCCTGAAACGTTCAGGGCCCGCCGGAGACACTGGCGGGCCCTGTTCACGTTCGGGGGGTACGTGAGCATCCGGGTGGCTTTACAGGGAGGGACGCCGCCCGTTGCCTTCGTACAACGCGCGGACGCCTCCAATTCCGTCGCCATAAAATGCGCCGACGTACAGCCACCTCAGTCGAAGGCGAAACTGGCGTAAACCCGCGGCCGGAATTCGCGCAGCGTGCGCGGCTCGGGCCGGTATTGCGAGGGTTGGATCTGGGTCATGATCACCGCCGCCGTACCGGTGCGCGGGCTGACGAAGAAATCGGTATCAAAAAAGCCGCCCCAGCTCAGATCCCCGGGCACGCCGGCCGGCTGCTGGCCTTCAGCTGCTGGCAGGACAATGTCCATGCCCAGCGCGAAGGCGCGGCCGTCCCAGCCGTCACCCAATTGTTCCCCGGTTGCGTGCGGGCTGGCAAATACCGCGAAGGTCTCTTCCGACATCAGCTCGACATCACCGAGATGGCCGCCATTGGCCAGCAGCATGGCGAAACGGATATAGTCCGACGCCGTCGAGACGAGGCCGCCGCCCCCGGATGGCCAGGTCGGAACGCCGAACTCGTAAGGCACCATCTCGCTGTTTTCATCGTGGACATAGAGCGGCGCCAGCTCGTCTTCACTGAAACTGACATCCTCATAGAAAAAACCGGTGGCCTCCATGCCGAGCGGTGTGAAAATCTCGGTGTCGAAGAAGGTGTTGAGCGGCTGTCCCGAAACGATCTCGATCACCCGGCCGGCGACATCGAGACCGTAGGAATACATCCAGCGATCGCCCGGATCGCCATAAAGCGGCAGGCTGGCGAGACGATCGACGCGGACCGCCAGATCGCCTTCGCCATCATACATGGTGTTTTCCAGATGGAGACGGCCCAGATCGCTCTCGGCCTCGAAGATATAGCCGAGGCCGGCCGTGTGGGTGAGCAGATGCTCGATGGTCATCACCGTGTCCGGTGCGCGCGTCTCGATCTCGCCGGCTTCATTGGCCATCGGCGAGACGGCCACGCGAACATCGGCAAAGGCCGGGATGTAGTCACTGACCGGATCGTCCAGCGCGATCTCGCCGCGCTCGACCAGCATCATGATCGCAACCGCCGTGACCGGCTTGGTCATCGAGGCGATGCGCACCGGCGTGTCGACTGTGAAGGGCGTGTGGTTTTCGAGGTCGGCTTCGCCGGCCTCGGACACAAAGGCAATCTGTTCCCCGCGCGCGATGATCGCCGCATAGCCGGGGCGCGCGCCTTCGGCGGCGAGTTCGTCCAGCCGGGCGTCGAGCAGCGACAATGCGTACGGGTCAAAACCCAGCGCCGCGGGATTTTCAACGGTGTGGATGTCTTGCGCCAAAAGCGGCGCGGTGACGGGCATGAGTGCCGTCGTGGCCAGCGCGAACGCCGCCATGGCTTGTTTGAACGCCATCTAACCTTCCCCTCGGGATATTTTTATCGACCGGGGGGAAGGTTAGGACGCCAGCGCCGCTCTGACGAGGGGCTTATTGGGCGGCAGCGAGGTTTTCAGCCGCAAATTCCCAGTTCACCAGCTTGTCGAGGAATGTGGTGATGTAGTCGGGACGACGGTTCTGGAAGTCGAGATAGTAGGCGTGTTCCCAGACATCCATGGTGAGCAGCGGCGTGACGCCGTCCTCGGTCAGCGGCGTTTCGGCGTTCAGTGTCTTGCGCACTTCCAGCTTGCCATTGGCCAGGACCAGCCAGGCCCAGCCGGAGCCAAACTGGGTGGCGCCGGCATCGGCGAACGCGGATTTGAACGCGTCCAGGGAGCCGAAATCGCGGTCGATCATTGCCGCGAGATCACCGCTCGGGGTGCCGCCGCCATTGGGACGCATGGACTGCCAGTAGAAGGTGTGGTTCCAGATCTGGGCGGCATTGTTGAACACGCCGGCCTTGGCGGCATCGCCAGCGGTCTTCTTGATCACGTCTTCCAGCGACAGGGCGGCGAACTCGGTTCCGCCGACCAGGCCGTTGAGCTTGTCGACATAGGCGTTGTGGTGCTTCCCGTGGTGGAAATCTAGCGTCTGGGAGGAGATATGGGGGGCCAGCGCGTCTTTGGCATAGGGCAGATCGGGCAGGGTGAAAGCCATGGGAACCTCTTACAGTGACGAAGGCGGGAAGGATGAAGGCCGGTTGGGCCGTTTTCATGTCCGCTCATATGGTGTGGACAGCGCCCATGTCCACCGGGGAGACGCATGATGGTCAAAGAAATCGACAGCTTGCTGCAAGCCGCCGACCCCGATCGCTATCTGTGCGCCCTGTTTGCGCAGCCGGAGCACCGGGCCGGTCTGCTGGCACTCTACGGCCTCAATCACGAGCTTGGCCGCGCCGCCGATTCCAGTTCGGAAAGCCTGATCGGCGAGATGAAGCTGACCTGGTGGCGTGACGCCGTTGCTGATCTTTATGCCGATCCACCCAAGGTTCGCCGTCACGATGTGACCGAGGGACTGGCCGCGCTGACCGACCGCATCTCGCTGGCTGATCTGACACCCCTCATCGAGGCCCGCTTCGACGATCTGTCGGCCCGTCCCTTCACGGATATTGATGATCTGCTGGCTTATGTCGATGCCACCGCCGGCCGACTGGTCTCTCTGGCGCTCGCCGTGGTCGGCGCGCGCGACGCGCTGGCACCGGAGACGGTGCAGGTCGCCGGACGGGCCTGGGGGCTGACGGGTTTGCTGCGGGCATTCCCCATCCGGGCACAGATCGGGCGCGCCCCCATTGGCGGCGATGCCCTGGCCGCCGTCGACGCCACGCCGGCGATGATGGCCCAGGGGCTGGGGGCGGAGAAAATCGCCCAGGCGCGCGTCGGCATTGTCGAGGCCGCCAAGGCCGCCTGTGCCCGGCTCGAGGCGGCGCGTCCGCTTCCGGCGGATGTCGTTCCGGCAATGGGTTATTGCCTGTTGGCCCCGACCCATCTGCGTCGCCTGCCTGACAATCCCTACGCCCTCGCGCCTGACATCAACCCGCTGGCACGTCGCCTGCGCCTCACCTGGCTGGCGCTGACCGGGCGTTAACTGGTGCAGCCCTCTTGCCTCGCCGGGCCGCTCGCGTCCAACATGGGTGCAACCAAGGAGACGACCGATGCATCACGCGCTCATCACCGGAGCCAATCGCGGACTGGGGCTGGAGCACGCCCGGCAATTGCTCGAGCGTGGCTGGCATGTCAGTGCCGCCGTCCGCGACCCGGCCGCTGCAACCGAGCTGGCCGCTCTGCCGGTCGGCAAGGGCATGCTGGATGTTCACGCCTATGATGCGGCAGATCCGGACAGCGCCGACGCCCTGGCCAAGGTCGTCACCGGCCCGATCGACCTTCTGTTCGCCAATGCTGGCATGATGGCGCCCGAAACGCGCCGTTTTGGCGCCGCGGCCGGTGCGGCGATGCTGGAAGAGTTCAAGGTCAACTCGATCGCGCCGCTGGCGCTGGTTGAGGCCTTTGTTGACCGCGTCGCCGAGTCCGAGATGAAAGTGGTCGCCCTGCAGTCCTCACGCATGGGTTCGATCCGCGACAATGGCAGCGGCGGTGGATACGGCTATCGCGCGTCCAAGGCGGCCCTCAATGCCATCGGCAAATCGCTGAGCATCGACCTCAAGGATCGCGGCATCGTCGTCCTGACCCTGCATCCCGGTTGGGTGAAAACCGCCATGGGCGGCCCCAATGGCCAGCTGACAGTGCAGGAATCCGTATCGGGACAGCTCGACCTCATCGCCCGTGCCTATGGCAATCCGGTGATGAGCGGTCGCTTCTACCACGTCTCCGGCCAGGACCTGCCTTGGTAGGCAGGCCCTGACCGGGACCTGGACGACTACTCGCCGAGATGCGTCGCGAGGAAGGTTTCCAGCTCGGTGAGGACGAGTTGGCGGCTCTGGGTTGTTGTCAGCCAGTGGTCCATGCCGCGGACCCGGTGGAAGGTGACGTCCCGACCGGCATCATCCAGGGCATCTTCCATGGCGATGGAATGTTCCTCGTCCACGACACTGTCGTCGCGACCATGGATCAAGAGCACAGGTATCTCGATCGCGTCGGCGTGGTCGCGCGGCGAGATCGCAGCGGCCTCCGCGCGGGTTGGCAGCGTCTGGGTCCCGGTGAGCTGCTCCGCCAAGCGGCGTGAGTATGGCGTGTCGATGCCGCCAAAGCCGTCCGCATCCCGCGCGATGAACCAAAGGTCAGTGAGCGGCGCTATGGCGGCCGCGCACTGGTAAAGGTCCGGTGTGAAGGCGGCGCCGGCGAGCGCGGCATAACCACCATAGCTGGCGCCGACGATGCAGACGCGATCGGCATCAGCATAGCCGGCCCGGACCATGGCATTGACCCCGTCAGTAATGTCATCCTGCATGATGCCCGTGCCCCATTCGCCCCAGCCGGCACTCTCCCACGCGTGACCATAACCGGACGAACCGCGGAAATTCGGCTGCAAGACCAGATAGCCGCGGCTCGCGAGGAATTGCGCCCAGTCGTCAAACCCGCCGGTATCGCGCGCGGCCGGGCCGCCATGCGGCAGAACGACCATCGGGTGCGGCCCTTCGCCTTCCGGCAGGGTGAGATAGGCCGGAATACGCGCGCCGTCGCGGCTCGAATAACGAACGGATTGGCGGACCGGGAGCAGATAGTTGCTGAGCTCGGGATAGCCATCGCCGAGGCTGGCCAGTGAGCCTGCCGTGGCGTCGTACAGATAGTAGCGCGGGCCCAGGTCGGCGGTGTGCTCCGCCAGCGTGAACTGGGTCATGTCTTCCGACCAGGAGAGCAGTGCGACGAAGGAATTCGGCATGGCGGCATCCAGCGAGGCCTGCGTATGGGCCAGAGTCTCGTTGAACCAGACGGTTGTGGGCATGTCCTCGTCGACATCCACGCCAACGACGGTGTTGGTGTAGTTGTCACGGATCACCCCGTTGAAATCGTAGTTCTCGTTTTCATAAATCACCCGCAAGCGCTCACCGGTTGTCGCCGATATGGCAACCAGGCGTCGGCCGCCGATACTGGGGCGCTCGGAGACGACCAGCTGGTCGTCGGTTCCGGTCAACAGGCCCCAAAGGCTCTGGGTGAGCAGCGGTTCTTCGCGCTGAACGACGGTGTCCCAGTATTCCTCGCCTTTCAGGGCCAATTCGTAGCGCTGTTCCATCACGTCATAACTGGCGCGGGCGAGCGGGCGGCCATCGGCGTCGACGACATAGTCGAAAACCGGCTCGGTGGTGCGGTCGATGGTGCGGTAAAGCCGGGTGCCCGCGTCGATCACCATCAGCCGGCGTTCCGTCCAGCTCGTCCGCATGGTCACGATCAGCTCATTGGTTTCCGGGACCCGACCGACCACGTTGGCGCGGTCGATACTGTATCGCAGCTCGTCTGCGAGACGACCGCCGGCGAACAATTCATGGAGACGGCCCGGATCGTTGAGGTCCAGCGCGAACATGGTCGCGTGATCGCTGACGCCCCACCCGCCCCGCTGTTGAGGAATGCTGGCAACCATGACGAGGAGATCGTCGCTGGCCCAGAACAGGCGCTCAACGCGGACGCGTTCGACATTGGCACCTGTGGCAGCCTCGCCATCGCGCGATAGCACGAGGACAATCTGCTGCCCGTCCGATAGCGACAGCATGGCGATGCGGCGGCCATTGGGTGAAATCACCGGCGCGGCGATCTGGGGGTGGCGGCTGAAGGCTTCGACCGGGGGCGGTGCCTGGGTTTGGGCCAAGCAGACGGTGGTCGCAAGCAAAACCGCCGCAAGAGCGACGACAACGCGTGAAAACATGATTTCCCCCCAAAACAAACGACCGGCTCTCATCCGGCTGCGGGCTGGAGCTTGCAGGGTGTCGGTGCGGGAATCAACGTTGGCGTGCTGCTCGACAGCAAAGCCGTCCGGCCCGCGCGACGGGTTACTGCCCTCGCAGCTTGCCAGCCGAGCGGGGCCGTCGCGACGGCGTCTCGGGCCCGGATTGGTCGGTCCGAGGTTACTCGCCGAGATGCGTCGCGAGAAAGGTTTCCAGCTCGGTGAGGACTTGTTGCCGGGTGGAGGACGCCGTCAGCCAGTGATCGCCATCATCAATGGTGATCAGTTCGACATCGCCGCCGGCCCGGCTGATCGCACGCCGCATAAACTGGCTTTGCTCGATCGGAACAACTGTGTCATCGCGCCCATGGATCAGCAGGACCGGGATGGTGATGGAATCGGCATGACGTGTGGGGGACACGGCTCTGAGTGCAGCACGAACATTGTCCTCGCCTTGGGCGATCCGTTGCATCCATGACCGGATGAACCAATGCGACCGCCCATAGCGCTGCCGGGTATAATTGAGCATTTCCTGTGTGTCGCTCACGCCCGCGATGGCGACCGCACACCGATAAGTGTCCGGTGTGAAAGCAGCGCCGGCAAGCGCGGCATAGCCGCCATAGCTGGCGCCGACGATGCAGACCCGATCCGGATCGGCAATCCCGGCCGTCACCAGGCGTTCGACCGTATCGGTCAGATCGTGCTGCATGACGCCGGTGCCCCATTGCCCGTAGCCAGCCTCCATCCAGCGATAGCCATAACCGGAGGAGCCGCGGAAATTGGGCTGGACCACCGCGTAGCCGCGCGAGGTCAGGAAATGCGCGAAATAGTCGAAACCGCCCTTGTCGCGTGATTCCGGTCCGCCATGGGGCAGGATGATGGTCGGGAAGGGACCGTCGCCATCGGGCCGGGTGAGGTAGGCTTCCAGCGTCTCGCCGTCGCTTACCTGATAGGTGATGTGCTGGCGAGCCTGCAGGGCGTCCACCGTCAAATCGGGATGACTGGCGCCGATAAGGTCAATCGATCGTTGGGCGACGTCATAAAGGAAATAGACGGGCGGCGTCGCCGGATTGTCTGCGCGGACAACGAGGCGGGTGAAATCCGGAGTCCAGCTGACAATTTGTGGTCGCCAGTCCGGCATGGCTCCGTCAATCACCACCTGGTGTGCGGCCAGCTGTTCGTCGAACCAGTGCACGCGCTCAAAATCCTCGATCCAGCTAACGCCGACGACGAGATTGCTGTAGGGGTCAATCAGTACATCCTCGATATCAAAACGCGCGTGCTGGAACACGACATCGTCCAGCTCTCCGGTCTCGAGGGAGAGGCTGTAAAGTGCCCGGCGCGAGTCGTGCGCCGGATCGGATGGGACCATCAGGGTTGTGACCGCCAGGCGACCGTCCGGCAGCTGGCCGGCGAATGAGTAGCTCGGCCGCTCAACTCCCGTTTCCCGGGTGATAGTGCTCCACCCGCTCCCGGACGGTACGCGCAGTATCTGCCGGTCACGGTCATTGTTGTAGTCGAGGCGGGCGACAGGTTCTCCGCGAGCGTCGACGACCCAATCGCGTGTGTCGCGCGCGCCCCTTGCCGCTGTCACACTGCTCCCGGTTTCCGGGTTGACCGCGAGGAGATTGCTTTCGCGGTTTTCGTCACGCGCCGGGATCAGCAGGTGTCCGCTCTCTGCCTCGATGCCGATGATACGACTGACATCAAGGTTGAGACCGAGGCGGTTCGACCGGCGCAGCAATTGGCGCGACTCCATCTCGTCATCTGCGTCGAGAGCGACCAGGGTGGAGAAATCATAATCGCCGCGGGCGCCCCAGAAAGCGGTAACGTCGCTGGCCGTGACCAGGACATGCCGGTTGTCCGCCCAGCGCAGGCCATGGGTGCGAAAGTTTCTGGTATCCGCCGCAATGATCGCGCCGCTGCTGATCTCTTTGACCACCACCACCGGCGCGCCGTTGACATGGCTCGTATAGGCGAGGCGCCGACCGTCGGGCGACAGGACGACGTGCGCCATCGCCGGGTCCGCCGCGAAAGTCTCGACAGGTATGATCTGGCCGCGGGCCGACGATAGACCGGCGAACAGGGCGAAACAGGCGAAAACGCCGAACACAAACCGCAACATGACATCCCCCAAACTTGCAGAACATCAGAAAACAGACCGGCGCCGGATACAACCTGTTTGTGTAGGCCGGGAGGTGGAGCTGACCGCGCCGTCAACGCTGCCCGATCTGCCTGACGGGGACGACATCGACATTCATCGGCTGGAAGGCAGCCTTGACGCCATCGAGATGATCGTCCGGGACGGTCGGACTCCGGTCATGCGCGATTGCTTTTGCACGCCATTGGGCAGTGCCGGCCCTGGCCGGCAGGTTGCGGTGTCAGAACGCCTGCCGGCGTCAGTCTGCCGGCGCGTTGGCTGGCAGATGGGCAGCGAGGAAATCGACCAGCTCCGAATACCAGACCTGGCGGGCATCCTCGACCAGCAGGTAGTGGTCTGTGCCTTCGCGCTCTACCAGCGTCACATCGGCGCCGGCGCGCCTGGCGGCCCGGGTGAAGCGGCGACTTTGCTCGACCAGGTTGACCGAGTCATCCTCGCTGTGGACCAGAAGCAGGGGCATGGTAATCGCCTCGACATGCTCGATGGGCGAAATTCGGTCCAGCCAGGCACCGTCCGGGCGCCCGCCCGCGCCACCGGCCAGGCGTTGCGACAACAGTGTCAGCCGCCAACTCGTGGAGGATGTCCGATCCTGAAGCCGCTGATAGTAGCGGTCCAACTCGGATATGGGCGAGTAGCCGGCGCCGCAGGTGAAGACGTCAGGCGTGAAGGTCGCCGCCGCGAGCGCTGCATAGCCGCCATACGCAGCCCCGACGATACAGGCCTGCCCGGCGACGGTGATATCCGCCGCTTCAAGAGCACGCAGGGAGTCGGTCAGATCGGTTTGCATGACGCCGAGTCCCCAACCGCCGAAGCCGGCCACGGCCCAGTCATGCCCGAACCCTGTGCTGCCACGGAAGTTCGGCTCGTAGACGGCGTATCCGCGTATCGCCAGCAGGTGAGCGAGGTTATCAAACCCGCCCCGCGTACGACCGCCGGGGCCGTCATGCACCAGAATGACGGTCGGATACGGTCCCTCGGTTTGCGGCACTGTCAGGAAGCCGGGAATATCGACACCATCGCGGGCTCGGATCGCGTAGGGCTGGCGGGCTGGCAAGTCCCGCCCGGCAAGCCGGGGCCGGGCCGAGCCGAGTTCGCGAACCTCGCTGGATGCCGCGTTGTAGAGTACGAGCCGGTCGGGCGCCGACATGCTCCGGACGCGCAGCAGCAGCGTCGTGCGATCGCGCGACCAGCTTTCCAAGACGGCGTGGGGTGCACCGATCGCAGTGCGGGCTTCGCTCTCGAGCGCCGCCAGCGATGCATCCAGCCAATCCGAGCTGGACAGGTTTGTCTCGTAGCGCACACCGACGGCGGTGTTGCTATAGGGGTCACCGATCACCTCGCTGATGTCGAGATCGGGGTGCATGGACAGAATGCGGGTAATCTCACCGCTCTCCATCGACATCGCCAGCAGCGCTGTCCGCCCTTGCGTCCGCGGGTCGATATAACGCGACACAAAGGCCATCTCGCCGTCCCCGGTCAGCCCGTAGACGACAAGATCGGGCAGGGCGGTGTCGTTGATCTCCCGGACGATCGGCCAGTTCGGTTCGCCGTCATTGCGGCGAATCCGCAAGCGATTGTGCCGGTTGGAATATTCCACATTACCAGCGAACCTTCCGTCCGCATCGACAATCCAGTGCCGCGTCTCGTCCGAACCGAGCGCCAGGACCCGGAAAGCCCGGGTCAGGGGATTGACGGCGCGCAGTTGGATCTGGCCGCCATCGGTTCGTTTCGGGGCAATCATGTAGCCTGTGCCGGCCTCGATCCCCACGATGTTGCCGGCATCTGGCGTGTAGACTGTCGGTTGGAGCGTGAAGGCGACGTCCAGATCATTGTCGAGATCGAAGGACACCACGCCGCTGACATCGCCCTCACCGTAGCCACGGATGTCGATCGGGAAAATGGCCCGCAAGGCGATCACGCTATCGCTGGTCCACAATAGTTCCATGGTTCGCCAGGCCGCAGCCCCGGCCTCCTGGCGCGCGCCGGTCGCCAGATCGACGACAACTAGCTGGTCGCCGCCATCAACCGTCGTCAGAAAGGCCAGCCGCTCGCCATCGGGCGACAGCCGGGCCATGCGGAACTCCTCGTTCGACGCGAAATCGGCGACATCGGCCACCGGTTGCGCGGTGGCGTGAGTGCAAAGGGCCGCGATGGCGGCGAGCGCCAGTACAAGACGATGAAACATGGGATTCTCCAGACCGAGGAGCATATTATGGGGCCAGGCCAAGCCCGCAACCCAGAATAGTCGGCGTTCGCGTGGTTTCCACGTGCCGCTCTCGCCCGCGAGCTGCAGCTGGTCAGCCCGCTTGCCAGACCGCCAGATCGGCCAAGGCCCGCGCCGACAGCGCATTCTTGCGGGCCGGCGTCTTGGCCTTGCCCTTGATACGGTTGCCGTCGGCATCGACGGTCGGCTGCTCGATCGGCGGGAAGAGGCCGAAATTGACATTCATCGGCTGGAAAGAGCCCTTGCCGCCGTCCAGATGACCGCCGGTGACATGGCCGATCAACGCCCCGAGGGCGGTCGTCGCCGGCGGTGGGGTGAGGGCGGTGCCGAGGCGTTCGGCGGCGGCGTAGCGCCCGGCCAGCAGGCCCATGGCAGCGCTCTCGACATAACCTTCGACACCGATCAGCTGGCCGGCAAAGCGCAGGCGCGGCTGGCTCTTCAGGCGCAATTGCGCGTCGAGCAGTTTCGGCGAATTGAGGAAAGTATTGCGGTGGATGCCGCCGAGGCGGGCAAAGCGCGCCTCTTCCAGGCCGGGGATCATGCGCAGGACTTCGCCCTGGGCGCCGTATTTCATCTTGGTCTGGAAGCCGACGAGGTTGAACAGGGTTCCCAGCGCATTGTCCTGGCGCAGCTGGACGATGGCCCAGGGTTTGACGGTCGGATTGTGCGGATTGGTCAGGCCGACCGGTTTCATCGGCCCGTGACGCAGCGTCTCCCGGCCGCGCTCGGCCATCACCTCGATGGGCAGGCAGCCGTCGAAATAGGGGGTGTTGGCCTCCCATTCCTTGAACTCGGTCTTTTCGGCCGCGATCAGGGCGTCGATGAAGGCCTCATACTGGTCCTTGTCCATCGGGCAATTGAGATAGGCCTTGCGTTCGGCCTCGGTCTCGCCCTTGTCATAGCGCGACTGGAACCAGGCTTTGTCGGTGTTGACGCTGTCGCGATAGACGACCGGGGCGATGGCATCAAAGAAGGCCAGCTCGCCTTCGCCGGTCTCCTTCAGGATGGCTTCCGACAGGCTTTCCGACGTCAGCGGGCCGGTGGCGATGATGACGCTGTCCCAGTCTTCCGGCGGCAGGGCCGGGATTTCCTCGCGATTGATGGTGACCAGCGGATGCTCGGAGAGCTCCTTGGTGACCGCTTGCGAGAACACATCGCGATCAACCGCCAGCGCCCCGCCGGCCGGCAGGCGGGCGGCATCGCCCTGGCGCAGGATGATCGAGTCGAGGCGGCGCATCTCCTCGTGCAACAGGCCGACGGCATTGGTGCGGTGATCATCCGAGCGGAAGGAGTTCGAGCACACCAGCTCGGCCAGCCCGTCGGTGTGGTGGGCATCGGTGCCCTTCACGCCGCGCATCTCGTGCAGGATGACGGGCACGCCCTTGGAAACGAGCTGCCAGGTCGCCTCGGAGCCGGCCATGCCGCCGCCGATGACGTGAACGGGTTTCATCGCTTGATCTGTCATGCGCGGCATATCGAGCCCGCGCGTGGGGGAGTCAAGCGGCGACGGGCAGGCTTGACGGTGATCCGGCCGCGCCGCAAAAATAACCACAAGGGGAGATTGCGTGTGATTCAGGCAGGGATTGTGGGTCTGGCGGCTTTTTTGTTCGCCGATGAGGTGGTGTTGCCGGCAACGGTGACGGACGCCTATTTCGCGTATGAAGCGGCGGTGGAGCAGCAGGATTTTGCTGCCGCGAGCCAAGCGGCGGAAATCGCGTTCCGGGAGGCTCGTGCCGCCGGTATCGGCGAGGACATCCAGCTTACCCTTGGGGTCAACGCGCTTGCGATGGCTCCGGCCCGCGGCTCCGGTGCCGGCCTTGTCGAGCTGGTTGATCAAACGGCGGACCTCGCCATCCGATCCGGTGACACGACATTGGTGCGAGACGTCCGCTTGCAGGGGATTTCATCGGCGGCACAAGCGGGCGATGCAGTCGGCTTCGGTGCGATGATGGCGGCGATGATCGACGCTTTGATCGAGCCGCCGCTCCTGGAGGAACCCGATCAGGCGCGGCTCTTTGCTGCGACTTATCCGAACTCTTTCACGGAACCGCTTGGCGAAGACGTCCGAACGAGTGTTGCCGCCGAGCGCGACGCGCTGCTGTCTCCCGGGTCTGATCCGGTCCAACTGGCCAATCTCACACTGATATTGCGTCGTGATGCGTTCTTGCGGGACGACCGCGGTACGGCGCTCGATCTGACGGATGAGGCCCTTGCGCTGATTGATGCTGACACGATGGCGGGCGCGCGGGCACAGACAGCCTTGTTGGGCGGCCTTCCCGGTCTCGCCGACATTCTGGTGGCGGACGGGCTGACGGTCGGGCAGGCCGTCGCCGAACGGTCTTCGCAGATGCAGGATGCGCTGTGCGCGCACCTGTCCAGCCAGCCCGTGCCGGTAGGACCGTGGCGTGAGGTGCAGGTGCCGACGCGGTCCGTCGAACGCGGTCGCCATCACGCCGCCGCGCGGTTCGAATTCGAGGTTGTTGATGGCGAGTTTGCGTCATTTGGGCCCGAAATGGCGATATCAGGCGGACGCGATAGCGACCTGCGCCGGGCCGTTGAGAGACAGCTCTCCGAGACCGTGTTTCATGCCGGATGCGATGGTGAGCCTGCCTCGATGCGGGGTCTATTCCGGGTCACCTATGTCGGTGGCGTTACCGGGCATACCGTCGGAGCCTACCAACTGTCATTTCGCTTGCTGCAGTCCATATCCCCGGCCAGGCCGGTACCGGCAGGCCGCTAGTTGGGGTGTGCAATCGGGCGCGTACACGGACGAAGCGTGGGTGCCGTCACCTAGCGAAGTTGGGGAGATCGAATGACATACAGACACTGGGTCGCCGGACTGGCCTTCCTCATCGCAACAACAGCCACCGCCCGGGCGCAAGACGAGCCGCTGCCGCAGGCGGTCGCGGATGCCTATCTGGCCTATGAAGCGGCTTTGGCCGACGCCGATGCTGACGCCGCCCTGATCGCGGCGCGTGCCGCCCATGCGGCGGCGGAAGACGAGCGGATCGATCCCTCCCTGACCGCCGTGCTCGCTGAAAATCACGGCTATCTTGCCAATGTTGCCGGTCACTTTGAGGAGGCGCGGGACGCCTGGCGCCAGTCCGGCCGATTGTCGAACCGGAACAATCTGCCAGCCGCCGAACGGGCCTGGCGTTGGCACAATGCGGCGTCCAACGCGCTGCTGGCGGACGATAATAGTGATGCCTGGGCATGTTCCGGCGAGGCCATTGATGCGATCGAGGATCTGGACGGGGATCTGGAAGCCGTGTCGAATTTCGCTCGGGATGCTTATTTCCTTCGCGCCCGTCTGGCGGCCACGCGTGGGCGAACCATGACAGCCGGCGCGCTGGCTCGGCGGCTGCTCGAACTTCCCGCTGATGTCGATGTCGAGCCCGGCTTGGTCTTTGCACTCGCGCACTATTTCGCAGGTCTGGAGCAGTTGATGCGCGAAGACGTTGGCGATGCGGCCTATCATTTCCACGTCGGCCGCGACGCTGCGGCCAGGATTGATGCTGACCCGATTGTCACCAACCGACTGTCAGCTCTGGCTGTTTACTCGAGGGAGCAACTCGGCCGACTGGATCGGCGTGGCGAGCAGCATGATGACCGGGAAGCGGAATTGCTGGCGGCCCGACTTGCAGACGATCCTGTCCATGTGCGGTGGTACCTGGCGGCCGATGAGATCGACGAGGAAGTTCCCGAGGGATATGTTCCGGCAGCACCGATCGAGCGGAATCCTCCGCCCTATCCGGCCCGGGCCGCACGCGATGGCTATGAGGGCGTCGTCATCGTGAGCTTCAATATTGATGAGACCGGACGGGTCAGAGACGGCGCGATCGTCGACGCGCTGCCACCGGGTATCTTTGATGAAGCAGCGCTTGGCGCACTCTCCGATTGGCGCTTCGAACCGGCAACACAGGACAGCGTACCGGTCAGCGAAACCGGCCGAATGATCCATTTCAGTTTCCGCTTCGCCGACTGACGCGACCGCGCGTCGCGCTTGATCCTTGCGGGCAGGGCGGTATCTCTGGCGGCGAAGTGATCGGAGACCTCATGTCGAGCCAGCCCATTCCCGTCCTGCGCAGCGTTGTCGTCGCCTACAGCCTGCTGGCCACGCATTGGCAGCGCTTCGCGCTCGCCGGCCTGCCCTTCACGCTGGCCTATGCGGTCCGGCTCTGGTTGGCGCACAAGGGGCAGGCGGTACCGCTGGACGGTTTCTGGCTGACCCTTGATGCCACGGCCCTGATCGCCATGACCGTTGGCAGCCTGGCCTTCTCGGCCATGGCTTTCCGTCTTGCCGTACACGATGAATATGCCGGGCGCTGGGGACTGCAGCTGTCCGGCGATGAGTGGCGGCTTTTCATTGTCACCCTGCTCAATGCCGCCTTGGTCCTGATCGTCGCGCTGCTGGCGGCGATGTTCGCCTTCGTGGTGTTCAGCACGATTGCCGGCGGCGCGGTCGACCGGGCCGGGATCAATCCCGAAGAGGCCGGTTTCGACCTCCCGACCGCCATGAGTTACATGACCCTGGCGGACTGGATCGCGGCCTGGGTCGTCAATGCCGTCGCCTTTCTGCTGGTCGCCTGGCTGATCGCCCGCCTGTCGGTCTCCTTCCCGGCTAGCATTGCCCAGCGTGCGGTGCGGGTTTTGTCGGTCTGGACGCTCAGCGAGGGGCAGGCCTGGCGCATCATGGGGGCGATGGCGGTCGGCATCCTGCCACTGCTTGCCCTTGAAATCGGACTTTACGAAGGGCTCAGCGCGATGCTCGGCGACCGCTTCCTCGCAGCGCCGGTGACCGTGGGGGCCAGCGTGGAGACCTCGGGCGGCTTCGTGACGATGCAGGAATACATGCGGGTGACCGGCTTCTTCGCCATCGTCAACCTGCCGGTTATCGCCGGCCTCTACGCCCATTTTCATGCCGTGCGAACGGCAGAAGCCATCTAGCGGGACAATTGCCGACTGGTTCCCGCTGGCGATTTTTCGTCAGGCGCGCATGATGGCATCATCGTGACGCAAGGGCAGGGGCAAATCATGGCCACGCAAAGCTTCGACATCGGCAAGGCTATCTTCTGGTTTTTTATTCGCTTCGGCGAGAAACCGGGCGGTGCGCTCTGGCTGTTTGCCTTCCAGGCACTGTGTGCCCTGGTCCTCGTCGCCCTGTCGGTGATGATGATGGGACCGGCCTATATCAATCTGTTCGAACTGATCGAGGCCGACGCCAATGGTGGTCTCAGCGATGCCGACGCCTTGCGGCTGGTGTTTGATATCGTCATGCCATTCCTGACTTATGGCATCCTGATCATACCGCTCTCCCTGCTGTTTGTGGTGATGTTCCAGGGGGCATGGCTGCGCTTTCTCACCAAGGGCGAGGTCAAGCCGGTCGTACCGATCCGCTTTGGCGGTGACGAGATCCGGCTGATCGGGGTCAACCTGCTCTATCTTGTGGTCGCGGCGGTTGCCTATTTCGGCGTTGCGATGCTGATCGGGATTTTCGGCTTTGGTGCTGTGATGATGGCCCATGGTGGGGGTGATGCGGGTGCGATCGGCATTGGCGGTGGCCTGCTGGCCTTTGTCGCCTTCCTCGCCGTCCTGGTCGCCCTGCTGGTCTTTGCAGTCCGCCTGGCGTCGGCACCCGCCCTGACGGTGCTCGACGGCCGCCTGCGCTTCTTCGAAAGCTGGGACGCCAGCAAGGGCGTCTTTTGGCAAATGCTGATCAGTTATGTCGTGGCTTATGCGGTCATGATGGTGATCGGTGGCACGCTCGGGTTTGTCGTCCAGCTGGCCCTGCTGGCGGCGCTTTTCCCGATGCTGATCGATATGGCGGAAATTGCCGAACAGGGCAGCCAGGTGGATGTCGACGCGCTGCTGGCCAGCATCCAATCCAGCCTCAGCCAGCCGGGTACGCTGCTCGCCCTGATTGTCGGCTTTTTCTTGCTCTACGCCTTCCAGGTCATGCTCGAAGCCGTCTGGCATTCGATCGGCGCCTATAATGCCGTGCGCGTTCGCAGCGGCGGGGAAGGCGAGGCATCGGATGCACCGACCCTGGCGGCCGATCACCCGATGGGCGCCTCGCCCAGCGAGGGGTGAGCGTCCGGCAAACTGACTTGCACGCCATGCGGGCTTCCGCCTAACGTCCCCCGGGACATCTTGGCTTCGGGCTGCAGGGGACAGGTCATGGCGGGACGGGAAATCTATTCGAAACGCGGGCCGCAGGCGCGCCGGACCTGGACGGCGGCCGCCATTCCGATGGTCGTTGTCTTGATCATCCTGGGCGCGATCATCGGAGCGGTGGCCGGGGTTTTTCTCGGATTTATCTCGGCGGACGGCTCGTCGGACGAGACTTGGCAGGGCATGACATACATGCTCATCGGCACGTTCGCGCCGGGCGCCGTGCTGATCTTCCTCTGGGTCGTTTTTTTCGAGCGCCGACCGCTCGCCGCGATCGGCCTCAACGGGCAGTTCCTCGGGCGATTTGTGCGCGGATACGGTCTTGGACTGGCTTTTCTGACCATCGTCGTTGGCGGCATCTGGCTGTTGGGTGGCTATCAGATCGAAGCCAGTGGCTCGGTCGCGCTGGCGGTCCTTATCCCGGCGGCCTGGGTCCTGCTCGGCTTTATTGTCCAGGGCTCGACCGAAGAGATTTTCATGCGCGGGTGGCTGATGGGCCTCATCACCTCGCGTCACGGCATTGTTTGGGGCGTGGTGGTCAATTCGGCGATTTTCTCGCTTCTGCACGGTGCCAATATCGAGATGTCGGCCGAGCTGATATTCGGCCTCGCCAACATCCTCCTGGTCGGGGTGATGCTGTCCTTCTACGCCATCAAGGAAGGTTCGCTGTGGGGCGTGTGCGGTTGGCATGCCGCCTGGAACTGGTTGCTGGCGTCTGGTTTCGGTCTGCCGGTCAGCGGCCATGACAGCCCGGTCAACCCGATCCTGATCGATCTCGCCGACGCCCCCGACGCCGCTTGGTGGCTGACCGGCGGCGTGTTCGGCCCGGAAGCCAGCGCTGTGACGACGGTCGTCCTGCTGGCCGGCACGCTCTATTGGGCATTCAAGGGCAAGGCGGCGGATTATGGCGTTGAGGCGCCGACCGACAATCCCGCCCAAGGCTGATCCGTCTACCGGATCCGCCGTTCAAGCTGCGGCCGGCTTCAGCCCCCGTGAGCGGTAAAAGGCGATGGCAGGGGTGTTGCTGGCGATCACCTTGAGGGAGATGCTTCGCACGCCAAGCCCGGCAAGACGGGCGCATGTCCGGGCGAACAGGAAACGCCCCAGCCCTTGGCCCTGACGGCCCGGCAGGATCGCAAAATCCTTGAGGAAACCGGTGGTCCAGCAGTGCGCGAAGCCAACCAGCTCGTCGCTGCGCTGATCGATCAGGCACAAGCACAGGCGTTGATCAAATTCGTCGTCCGTCCGCAGCGCCGCCCACCACTCGCCAAACGCCGCGGTCTCACCTTGACCCTGCGCATAGGCGGCGTTGAGCAAGTTTCTCGCGCCAAGACCGTGCTCGTGCGGTTGGAAATCCGGCTCCGCGATGAAATCAGGCGTCGCCGGTTGCGCAATAAGCGGCCCCTGCAACGCGGCCGTCAAGAGGATGGGCGGCTGCGGCATTCCGGTGTCAGCCCGCCTTCTTCCGCAGCTCCTTCGCCCGTTCCAGCATCGGGGCCAGGTAACGCCCGGTCCAGCTGCGCTCGACCTTGGCGACGTCTTCGGGCGTGCCGACCGCGACGATCTCGCCGCCGCCATCACCGCCTTCAGGGCCCAGATCGATCAGCCAGTCAGCGGTCTTGATGACATCGAGATTATGCTCGATCACCACGACCGTATTACCGGCCTCAACCAGCTCGTGCAGAACTTCCAGCAGCTTGCGGACGTCCTCGAAATGCAGGCCGGTGGTCGGCTCATCGAGAATGTAGAGTGTCTTGCCGGTGGCGCGCTTGGAGAGTTCCTTGGAGAGCTTCACCCGCTGGGCCTCACCGCCGGAGAGCTGGGTCGCCGGCTGGCCGATCTTGATATAGCCCAGACCGACCCGTTTCAGGGTCTCCATCTTGTCGCGCACGGCGGGCACGGCCTTGAAGAAGTCAGCGCCTTCCTCGACCGTCATGTCGAGCACATCGGCGATCGACTTGCCCTTGAACTGGACCTCCAGCGTCTCGCGGTTGAAGCGGGCGCCGTGGCAGACATCGCAGGGCACGAAGACGTCGGGCAGGAAGTGCATCTCGATCTTCACCACACCATCGCCCTGGCACGCTTCACAGCGCCCGCCCTTCACATTGAAGGAGAAGCGGCCCGGCTTGTAGCCGCGCGTCTTGGCTTCGGGCAGCTGGGCGAACCATTCGCGGATCGGGGTGAAGGCGCCGGTATAGGTGGCCGGATTGGAGCGCGGCGTGCGGCCGATCGGTGACTGGTCGATATCAATCACCTTGTCGAGCCGGTCCAGCCCTTCGATCCGGTCGTGCGGGGCGGGGACCTGCTGGGCCTTTTGCAGCTTGCGCGCGGCGGCCTTGTAGAAGGTCTCGATGGTCAGGGTCGACTTGCCGCCACCCGACACGCCGGTCACACAGGACATCACGCCAAGCGGGAATTCGGCATCGACGGTCTTGAGATTATTGCCGGTCGCGCCGACCACTTTCACCATGCGCTTCTTGTCGATCTTGCGGCGCTTTGTCGGCACCTCAATGCGCCGCGTGCCTTGCAGATACTGGCCGGTCAGGCTGGCCGGATTGGCGATGACTTCAGCGGGCGTGCCTGCGGCCACGATTTCGCCGCCATGGACGCCGGCGGCAGGACCGAGATCGACGACATAGTCCGCCGTCAGTATGGCTTCCTCGTCATGCTCGACAATGATCACCGTATTGCCCAGATCACGCAGCCCGCGCAGGCTTTCCAGCAGGCGGGTATTGTCGCGCTGGTGCAGGCCGATGGACGGTTCGTCGAGCACATAAAGCACCCCGGTCAGACCCGAGCCGATCTGGCTGGCGAGGCGAATGCGCTGGCTTTCACCGCCGGACAGCGTGCCGGATGCCCGGTCAAGCGTGAGATAGTCCAGCCCGACATCGACGAGGAATTTCAGGCGTTCGCGGATTTCCTTGAGAATGCGTTCGGCAATCTGTTGCTGTTTCGGCGTCAGGGTCGCCTCGACAGCGCCGAACCAGTCGCGGGCATTGCGGATCGAGAGTTTCGAGGCGTCGGTGATGTCCTGGCCGTCAATCTTGACGCTCAAGGCCTCCGGCTTCAGGCGGCGGCCGCCGCAGGTCTCGCAGGGCTGGGCCGACTGGAAACGGGCCAGGTCCTCACGCACCCAGCTACTGTCGGTCTCGCGCCAGCGCCGTTCGAGATTGGGGATCACACCCTCGAACGGTTTCTGGGTCTCGAATTTCCGCAGCCCGTCTTCATAGACGAAGGTCACCTTCTCCTTGGTACCGAACAGCACGATCTTGCGGAAAGGCTCGGGTAGATCGCGCCAGGCCTGGAACATGTCGCCGCCGAAATGCCCGGCCAGCGCCTGCAGGGTCTGCTGGTAGAGTTTCGAGGTCGCCCGGCTCCAGGGCGCGATGGCACCGTCGGACAAGGGCTTGTCGCGGTCGGGCACGACGAGGTCTTCGTCAAACTTGAGTGACTGGCCGAGACCGTCGCAGGACGGGCAGGCCCCGAACGGGTTGTTGAAGGAGAAGAGGCGCGGTTCGATTTCGGAGATGGTGAATCCGGAAACCGGGCAGGCGAACTTCTCCGAGAAGATCATCCGCTCCGGATTTCCCTTCTCGTCCTGACGGTCGGCAAACTCGGCCACGGCGAGACCGTCGGCCAGACGCAGGGCGGTTTCCAGACTGTCGGCGAGGCGGCTTTCCATGTCCGGCTTGATGACGATCCGGTCCACCACCACGTCGATATCGTGCTTGAATTTCTTGTCAAGCGCGGGGACGTCTTCCAGCGTGTAGAACTCGCCATCCACCTTGACCCGCTGGAAGCCGGCTTTGAGCCATTCGGCGAACTCCTTGCGGTACTCACCCTTGCGGCCACGCACGACCGGCGCCAGCAGGTAAAGCCGCGAGCCCTCGTCGAGCGCGGTGAGCCGGTCGACCATCTGGCTGACCGTCTGGCTCTCGATCGGCAGGCCGGTGGCCGGCGAATAGGGCACGCCGACCCGGGCCCACAACAGGCGCATATAATCATAGATCTCGGTGACCGTGCCGACGGTCGAGCGCGGGTTTTTCGAGGTCGTCTTCTGTTCGATCGAGATGGCGGGCGACAGGCCTTCGATACTGTCCATGTCGGGCTTGGACATGAGTTCCAGGAATTGCCGGGCATAGGCCGACAGGCTCTCGACATAGCGGCGCTGGCCTTCGGCATAGATGGTGTCAAAGGCGAGCGAGGACTTGCCCGAGCCGGACAGGCCGGTGAACACGATCAGCTTGTCGCGCGGCAGGTCAACGGAAACATTCTTGAGATTATGCTCGCGTGCGCCCTGCACGCGGATGGTATCGAGCGCCATGCGTCTGCCAGTCTCCGTTCGGTCGCGCCAGTCGGTTGAGATTCGCAACCGGATCGGAACGTTAGGGGAACATTGTGCGATCTGTCCAGCGCACAATGTGATCCATAGGAGATAGGACGCGGATGCCGCCGGGTCCAGCGTGCCAAGCGGGACAACTGACATGACGGTGGCAGGAGGCGAGTTCGTGGCGAGGTGTGATCGTCCTGTTGCGCTCGGCTGGACTCTGTCGCTCGCCTCCTCTCAAATCAGCCTGACTCGCAGGCGCTGATTGACCTGCGGAACAGAATGTGAACACTGGGCTGCCCCCGGTACGAGGCTGGCAGCAAGGATGGAGAACAGGCGATGGCGGGAAGCGTCAACAAGGTAATTCTGGTCGGCAATCTGGGACGTGATCCGGAGATCCGCCGCATGAATAATGGCGATCCGGTCGTCAATCTGTCCCTCGCCACCTCGGAGAGCTGGCGCGACAAGTCCTCGGGTGAACGCCGCGAGAAGACCGAGTGGCACCGTGTCGTGATCTTCAACGACAATCTCGCCAAGGTCGCCGAGAACTATCTCAAGAAGGGCTCGAAGGTTTATGTCGAGGGCCAGCTGCAGACCCGCAAATGGACCGACCAGAACGGCCAGGAAAAATATTCCACCGAAGTCGTGCTGCAGCGTTTCCGCGGCGAGCTGACCATGCTGGACGGCCGCAATGAGGGCGGTTCCGGCGGCGGTTATGGCGGCGGCAGTAGCGGCGGCGAGTTTGACCAGGGCGGCGGCGCCGGTGGCGGCCAGCGCTCGATGGATGGACCGAAGGAAGATTTCCGCAATGCTGATCTCGACGATGAAATCCCGTTCTAGCCTGCAGACGCTGATCAGCGCTGGCGTGCTGGCCGCAGCCTGTGCGGCCGGTGGCGCCATGGCGCAGGATCCGGCGGCGGACGCAGCCGCGGATCCCAATGCGCGGTCGCCCGAGATCGTCGTCGTACCGCTCGGCGAAGAGGAGGGCGAGGCCCATTTCGTTGTTGGCCAGATGGCTTGGGGCGATGTGCTGGGGATTCTCAACCAGATCCAGGAACAATCGTCTGAACAGACCATCACGACGGCCCAGAACCTGTGGGGCGCCCGCAATGAGAACCCGCCCTTCTTCCTGTTCGAGCTGGCGCGGTTGACGGCGGAATCCGATCCCGCCTTTGCGGTCCAGGCCTATTTCCTGGGACGTTCGCGGACCATGTATGACGCGGCGCGGTGCCTGGATTCCTCGGCTGTGGACGTTATCAACGAGGCTTCGGCCTATGCGGGTGTCACGGTGCTGGAAGTGATCGCATCGCGACCGGAGCTGACGATCGCCGCGATCGAAGGGATTATCGAGTCCGGTTCGGCCTTTTCCGGCGAAGCGTCGCCCTGGTGGGCCTGCTCGTTTGGAACCAACGCCTATTTCGCCGCCGTCAATGGCCAGACCCTGTCCGGCAATGAATGGCTGATCGTCGAAAATCGCTGGCCATCCGTCCGCGACCGTATCTCTTCAAACCTGCAGAATAATCTCGACATGATGCGCAATGCCGTCGCGGCGGAAACGGCGCCGGAATAGCGTAATCTGCAACGGTCTGAGGCCCGCCTGGTTGCTGCCTGGTGATCGCGCGGCGTCAGGTTTTGCGCTGACTTACTAATTTGTTAGTTGATGGCGTGCCGCCCCTGTGGGAGGTCTGGATCATCAACTAAGGAATTCGTAGATGGCGCGTCCAACATCCCCGCAACTCACTGATGCCGAACAGCGCATCATGACCGTGCTCTGGGAGCGGGGCGAGGCGAGCGTCCGCGACATTACCGATGCGCTCAGCGCCGAGCACGGCCTGGCCTATACGACCGTCCTCACCACAATCCGGATCATGACCGACAAGGGCTATGTCGGGTATCGCAAGTCCGGCCGGGCCCATATCTACGCCGCCTTGCTGAGCCGCGACGGCGCCCGCAACCAGGCCCTCGGATCGCTCGTCCGGACCCTGTTCGGCGGCTCGGCCCAGAGCCTCGCCCAGCATCTCGTGCGGGCAGAGAAGTTGACCCTCGACGATATCGAAGCCCTGCGCGCTGCGGTGCTCGAGGGTGACGGGACGGAGCGTGCAAGCCGCGATGAAGACCCGGACGGGGAGGCGCGCTGATGGCCGTTGAAACCCTGCTCCTGGCGGCGCTCGCGGCCCTGACCGCCGCGACGGCGCTGGCCGGTCTGGTGGTCGCGCTCGACCGTCTCCTGCCGGCCCGCTTTGTGCGGGAACGCCATGACCTGGCCTTGGCCGCGCTCGGCGTCATCCCGCTCGTCTTCCTGCTTGCCCTGCGGGCTGCGCCGGCGCCCGCCGCCGCCGATGAACCGCCGACCGCCGCCGCGCCACCGCTCTACCTTCCCGTCGGCAGGGCCGGGCCGGACGAGGCGGCCGCCATCGACCATGAGACGACAGCAGTCGTGCGGCCGGACGCCGGGCCGGCCAATACTGGGTCGCGGCTCCAACATGTCCTCCTGCTGATCTGGCTGACCGGAGCCGGCGTGATGGCCTTGCGTCTGCTCCGCGACTTTGTCGCGCTTCATCGCATGCGCTCGGCGGCGCGGCCCGTGCCGTGTCCGGCCACGCTGCGCCTGTCCGCCGCCGTACCGCTTGTTGTCAGTGAGGTTGTGACCACGCCGCTGCTCGCTGGCTATCGGCAGCCGCAAATCCTGCTGCCCGTCGGCTTTCCGCTCGACCATGCCGCGCGCCCGGTGCTCGAACATGAGATCGCCCATGCCCGTCGCGGCGACGCTTGGACCGTGCTGGCGCTGCGGGTGTTGCAGGCCGGTTTCTGGTGGGTATTGCCACTGCTCCCCCTGATGGCCGTGCTCGAGCGCAATCGTGAGGCCTTGTGTGATCGCGCGGCGGCGCGGATCACCGGTCAGCCGCGCGATCTTGCCCTGGCGCTGCTCGATGCCGCCGCCCGCCGCACCCCGCATGCCTCGCTGGCGCTCGCCGCCGCTCCCTCACGTTCCAGCCTGGCGCAACGCGTTGACCGGCTGACGGCGACCTCTGACCTCAACCGAAAGGATAGTCCCATGCGTCTCGCCCTCCTGCTCCCCGCCCTGTCGGCCACAGCCCTGGTCCTCACACCGCAATTGGGTGAAGCCCGCGCGATGGAAGGCCGTGATACCCGGCCATCGCCCCTGCGTGACCTTGACCACTCTTACGATCTCGACGGTCGTCTCTACGAGGCCGCCCGTCGTGGCCAAGCGAGCCGTGTCAGTGAATTGCTGGTCGAAGGGGCCAATCCGGATGTCCGCTACCAGGGCGATGGTACCGCCTTGATTGCCGCGGTTCGGTCCGGTGATCGCACCACAATAGAAACCCTGCTGAACGCCGGTGCCGATCCCGATCTCGGGGTCAATGGTGACGGCAATCCGATGATTGCCGCCGCTGCCCGGGGCCGCGATGACGTGGTCCAGCTGCTGCTTGCCTCCGGTGCCGATGTCGATGCCGCCCAGTCCGGGGATGGCAATGGGCTGATCGCCGCCGCGCTGCATGGCCGGGGCGGGACGGTTGACCTGTTACTCGCCGCCGGCGCCAATCCGGACGCCTATGTCCTGGGTGACGAAACGCCGATGGTGAATGCAGCCCAGCAAGGCCATCTCGACGTCATCGAGCGCCTCGCCGCCGCCGGTGCCGATCTGTCGCTGACGGTCCTCGCGCACAGTCGCGACGGGCAGGAGATCTACCGCTCACCCCTGAGCGAAGCGCGCCGGACCGGCCAGCGCCATGTTGTTGCCTGGCTTGAAGCCCGCGGCGCCGAGCATCGCGAACCGGCACGCTGATCCAGTCTATCCGGGATGCGCGGATCGGTCGGACTGGCAGTCCGGCCGGTCCGCGCTAGACTGGCTTCCGACTCGGCAGCATGAGGGCATGCGCTGCGGGCAGGGGGCCAGTTGATGCGCGTATTGATTGCCGGGGCGAGCGGGTTCATCGGCTCGCACATCGCCGCTGATCTCCATGCTGGCGGGCATCAGGTGCTCGCCGCCGCACGTGATGTGGAAACGGCCCGGCAACGGGCTCCGTGGCTGGATTGGACGAGCTGCGACTTTCGCCGTGACATGATCGATGACTGGTTGCCCCGACTGACCGGTGTCGATGTCGTCATCAATTGCGTCGGTGTGCTGCAGGACGGGCGTGGCGACAGCAGCCGCAAGGCCCATATCGACGGGGCGAGTGCCTTGTTTCAAGCCTGTGAACGGGCGGGGGTGCGGCGCGTTCTGCACATCTCCGCGGTCGGTGTCGATGCGGCGGCCGGCTCGGACTATGCCCGCGACAAGCTGGCCGGCGAGGCGGCGCTCAAGGCCTGCGATCTCGACTGGCTGATCCTTCGCCCCTCCCTTGTCATCGCCCGTAATGTCTATGGCGGCACGGCGCTGGTGCGCAGCTTGTGCGGTTTGCCCTTTGTGACGCCGGTTGTCGGTGGCGAGCAGGTCTTTCGCCCGATCGGCATGGACGATCTCTGTGCCGCGATCGCTGACCTGATCCGTCCTGGCGCTCCGTCGCGCACCAGCTATGACCTCGCCGGACCGGAACGGGTCAGCCTTGCCGATACCGTGCGCGGCTATCGGCGCTGGCTTGGTTTCGGCGATAGCCGCATCCTGGCCGTGCCACGCTGGCTGGCGCGGCCGGCCTTCTGGATTGGTGATCTTCTGGGCTGGATGGGTGTGCGCACCTCCATGCGCTCCAACGCGCTCAAACAGCTCGATTTCGACGTTGAGGGCGACCCGTCCGACTGGATGGCGGCGACCGGCGCCGCGCCGCGCGGCTTCCACGACTGGCTCGCGGCCCATCCCGCCGGGCTGCAGGATCGCTGGCATGCCAGACTCGGCTTTGCCCGCCCGCTGGCGCGCTGGGTGCTGGGCCTCTACTGGCTCATGACCGGCGTGCTGGCGCTCACCATCGCCAAGGATCACGCCTATTCCGTGCTCGCCGCCGGCGGGTTTTCCGAGGCAGCCCGGCCGTCTGTTTTATGGTTCGGTTCCCTGTTCGACATCGCCATGGGACTGGGCATGCTGGCCAAATGGCGGGTGCGCTGGCTGGCCGCGATCATGATCGCCGGGACTTTCGCCTATATCTTCACCCTCAGCGTGACCCTGCCGGGATTGTGGGCCGACGCCCTCGGTCCGATCCTGAAAGTTTTCCCGATGATGGCGCTGGCCCTGATGATCGCTGCGACCGAGGATGAACGCTGATGGAGCTCTATCCGGTCCTGCGGCTGGTCCACATCCTGGGGGCGGCGGTGCTGTTCGGCTCGGGGGCGGCGATCGCCTTTTTCATGCTGATGGCCTGGCGCAGCGGTGACCGTGCCGCCTTTGCCATGGTCGCCCGCCATGTCGTGCTGGCGGATTGGGTATTCACCGCGAGCGCGGTGATCCTGCAACCGATCTCAGGCCTCGCCCTGGCCCATCTCGCCGGCTGGCCTCTGACTGCGCCCTGGCTGGTAGCGAGTGTCGCGCTCTACCTCTTCATCGGCGCCTGCTGGCTGCCGGTCGTGTGGATCCAGATGCGGGTCAAGGCGCGCTTGGCCGTGACCTCCGGTCCCGACATTCCCGCCGATGTGCACCGGCTGATGCGAATCTGGTTCGCCCTCGGCTGGCCGGCCTTTGCGGCGCTGATCGCCATTCTCTGGCTGATGATCACCAAGCCCGGCTAGACGAAGTGCCAGGATAGGCGCTCGACAATATTCGATGTGCCTTGACCACTTGGTCCGGCGGCGCCGCCGATTGCGTAGATATGCCCGTCAATGCTGACACCGCCCAAACCGTGGCGAGGCGTGGCCATGTCCGACCCGGCTTCCCACGCATCTGTGCGCGCATTGTAGATCCAAAGCTGTGGGTAAACGCCGCCGCCATTCGAAAAATACTCGCCCCCGAACGCAAAAATGCGCCCGCGCGAGACGGCGGCGGCCAATCCACCTTGGGCTTGGGGCAGGGGTGCCCGGCTGTGCCAAGTGTCGGAAACAGGGTCATAAGCTTCGTGGCTGGCCTTGTTTCCATCGTCGACACGCCGTCCACCGATGACATGAAACTTCCCGTCCAGGGTGACGCCGGCTGCGGAATTGCGAGGATTGGGGTTGGGCGCGCGCCGTGTCCATTCCTGCGCGTCCGGATCAAAGGCAAAATGTGCCCCGCTGTCCCGATGGTCGACCCATTGGCCATTTGATGCGGCAGCAGGCTGACGCCCGGTGGCGACATGAATGAACCCGCCCAGTGACACGGCGCAGGTCTCGGCGAAAGGCTCGGGAAGTGGCGTTGTTTCGCTCCAGACATCGTTCTGTCGATCATACCGCGTCAGATTGGGTATCATCGTCCAAGCCCCCGAAGGGCTGACCCGAAACCCGCCAATCGCGTACACATGAGCTTGATGCCCGACCAAGTTGGGATGGTGACGAGGCTCCGGAAGGGGCGCGATTTCGTGCCATTCGACACGCGGACCATCGCCGCAGGGCGCCTGCTCGTCGTCCCAGATCACGCCCCTGAAAGCCCGGTCCAGCACGCCCATGGGTTCGCCGCTCGCCACGTCAGGCGAGAAACCGCCAGCGACAATTATCTCGTGATCCAGCGTTGCCGGGTAAATTTCTTGCAGGCGCACGGGCACATCATTGATGGCCTGCCAACGCCAACCTGGCTCTAAAGCGAGACCGGTTTCCGGGTCGCTCAGCCGGACAGGCGTGCAGAGCGAGGCGGCGTCGGCGCCGGCGGTCAGCCCCAAGGCCGCACCTGTCGCGATTGCGGCCCTACGCGTGATCGTCTCCGCCATCCTGACCCTCCGCCTATTCCGCGGGGCAGCGCCCGCCTGTGATCCGCTCGACTTCCTCGGCGCTACCATCGGTCCGTGCAGGCTCGAGGTCCAGTGCACAGGCGATGAGTCCATAAACATTGATGTTCTCGAAAGCGGCCGGGCGGCTGCCTTCCGGGAAGATCGGGCCGGCGCCGATGAAGGTGGCGCCCATCGTGTCGGCGTGATTGTCATAGCCATGGGTGGCGGCGAGGCCGGCGAGATAGGGGTTGCTCAGGTCGGTTTCGCTCGTCGTGAGCAACCAGCCCGGGTCGGCCAGAATGAAGAGGTCCGGGCCGCGGTCCGGATGATCGAAATGCCAGTGCGCCGGCATGTCCTGACGGCGATAGGCGCGCATGTGCGGATCGGCGTCCCGCAGTTCGGCGTAGACGCGGTCCACGGTCGCCTCATCACCATAGCCCATCAGGAAGGGTTCGAGGCCGGCACCATAGTCGCCGGCAAACTCTTCGATGAAGAGGCCGTCGAGATCGGCATGGGCGTCCACCGCGATGGTGCGTTCGGTCGAGACATTCACCATGCCATGGTCGGAGACGATGATGATCGTCGCCCGGTCCATCACGCCGCGTGCTTCAAGACCGGCGACCAGGTCACCGACGAGGGCGTCGACATGGGCCACGGCGTCGGCTTCGGCCTCGGTCTCGACACCGAAACGATGTTCGATCGTGTCGACATGGTCGAAATAGACGGCGGCAAAGCGCGGTTGTTCGGCAAGCGGAGCATCGAACCATTCCAGCACTTCGGCGACGCGGTCTTCATAGGGGCGGCCGTGTTCGTACGGGTGCCAGACGGTCGGGCGGGTTTCCTGGATTTCCACTTCCGAGCCCAGCCAGAACATGATGTGCGAGCGCAGGCCCTGCTGCTCCGCCGTGATCCAGATCGGTTCACCACCCCACCAGCGCGGATCCTGGGGGCTGCCGCCGGAATTGGAGAAGGTCTCGTCGAGCCGCCGGTCCCAGGGGGAGTTGGACACCATGCCGTGATGTTCGGGGTAAAGCCCGGTCGCCAGCGAGTAGAAATTGACGAAGGTCTTGGTTGGCATCGCCGATATCATGCGCTCGGGCCGGGTGCCGCGGGCGGCGAGGGCGCGCAGGTTTGGCGCCTCATGACGGTCGATGGCATCAAAGCGCAGACCATCAAGGCCGATCATGATGACGACGGGCGGATCGCCAGCCATATCAGCCAAGGGGGTGTCCGGGTCACCGGACAGGGTGGGCAGGTGGCTGCAGGCCGCGACAAGGCTGGCGAGCGCAGACAGGGTGAAAAGGCGAGCAAGCATGAAAACCCCCAAGGCAGACAATCGGAACCCGGAACAACAGGCCCTGACGCAGCTAGTCAGGCAGGCGCCGCGCGACAAGGCAAGGATTTGTGACGCTCGGTGCTCTCGTCTTGGCAGTTGCGTCCGGAGCGTGACCAAAATTTCATCAATGAAATCAGTGTCCGGACGTGAAAATACGTGCGTCGGGACGGCAAATCGGTTCTTCTTGACCTGCATGGTGTGGCGCTCTGGAGCTGCACTCAGGTGCCAGCGTGAAACAAGGGTCGGCCCGCGCCACGGGCCGGAGACAAGATGAAACGGCGTGAAAAGCAGAGCGAAACCCTGGAGATCCGCATTGGTCACCGCACCAAGCAGGACTTCATGGAGGCGTGTCAGTCGCATGGCGTGACAGCCAGCGAAGTGCTTCGCGCCTATGTTGAGACTTGGCCCGCTTCGCGCCATCGTCGCCGGGTGCTCCCCCAACTCAATGTGAAGGAGTACACCATGCCTGCCAGTTTCCTCGCCCTCGTGACCGCCGTGGCGGTTGTCTCGGGCCTGCAGACCGCCACACCGGTCGACGCCGATCGCAACGACCCCGAAGCCAGCTTTGCCTCGGTCGACCGCGACGGCAGCAATGATTTCGACCTCGCCGAGCTTTTCATCGAGGCCGGCCTGACTGCCGAGGGTCAGCTCGGCCCGGAACTGCGCGCCCAAGTCACCGGCTCGGTCCAGACCGCACTCGCCGATCTTGGCATGGACGCCCAGGCTGGTGTCGCCTCGCCGGACTTCCTTAATCGGGTCATTGCTGATGCCGAGGAGTCCGCCGTGACGAGCGTGACCGCGGTTTTCAACGATATTGATGCGAACGGGGATGGTCGTGTGACCCGCGCTGAATTCATGACCTACAGCGCCAGATAGGCATCAGGCGCCGGCCGCGTGCCGACCGGCGCCTGTTTTCCTACCCGATCTGAAGGCCGGCGATCCGGCGTGTCTCGCTGCCGGTGGTGTCGAACTGGATCGCGACGGCTTCGCCCATCGACGGTGCGAGCACTGTGAAGCGCACATGCTGCTCGCCGGCCTCGAATCCGAGCACGGGCTGCCCGCCAAAATCCGCCGCCAGCTGGGCGAACATGGCCAGGTGTCGATCCATCTCTGCAAAGGCGATCATGTCTGCTGTGAAACGCGCTTCGATGAACGCCTGGTGCGCTGCAGCATCGCCGCTCAGTGCGGCCATGAAGTCAGCTACCAGCTGTCCGGCTGGCGTGTCCGGCAGCTCAATCGGCGCATCCGACGCGGTCGGCGCCGCAGTGACCTCATAGGGCTGGCCAAACCAGGCCGCCGTCAGCACATCGACAACCCGGTCGGCGTTCAAACGACGCTGGTCGGTACCGACGAACAGGATCAGGCCATGATCCGCCAGTTCGCGCCAATGGGCGTTGAAATGCGGATTGCCGCCATTATGCCAGTAGATCCGGCCGAGTGCGGGATCATCCTCGACCACCAGCCCATACCCATAGTGTGACGCACCGCCGCCCTCATCCTGAAACGGCGTCTGGCCGAGATCGCGCGCCTGCGGCGAGATCAGCTCACCGGCCGACCAGGCCTGGCGCCAGGCCAGCATGTCCGGCGCGGTCGAGACCAGTCCGCCATTGCCGATCAGGTTCCAGTTCGGCGGATGGCCGCCCCAGGAGGTATCCGCCACGTCGCGACCGTCGTCCAGATGGACCGAACGTTCGTGATCAAAGGCGGTCTGATAGCCGGTGTTGTGAATGCCAACCCTTGCCAGCCGGTCGCGCAGCAGGGCTTCATAACTCTGTCCGGTGGCGTGTTCCATGATCGCGGCGGCGAGCGAAAACCCGACATTGGAATAGTGGTAACCCGTGCCCGGCTCGAACTGCAGCGGGGCGGCGAAGGCATTGGCCAGGAAAGTGTCGAAGTCCTCATCGGCCAGATCATCACCGACCGCGCCGGGGAAGCCGGCCGCATGGGTCAGCATCTGGTGCAGGGTGATATCGGCCTTGTCAGACGGGACGTCGTCAAAGACATCAGCCAGACGCAAGTCGGCGGACAGGGTACCGTCGCTGATCAGCTGGGCCGCCAGCATGCCGGTGAAGCTCTTCGTAATCGAGCCGGTATCAACCTGGGTGTCCGGGCCGTAGCGACGGCCGGTCTGGGGATCAGCTTCGCCGGCGCCGCGCAAGAACACGGTCTCGCCTTCGTGCGACAGGCCGACAACGCCGGTGAAGCCGGCCGCTTCGAGCGCGTCGAAGGCATCGGAGAGGCGGTCGCCGGTGGCACCGCGGTCGACGACAGGATCAATGCTCACCGGGGCTGTCTGGGCGGGTGCCGCGGCATTGATCGCCAACGCCAGGCCCAGCGTCATGCCGACCGAGCGGATAAGGCGGGGTGATCCGCGTCTGAGGAATGACAAAGCTTTCATGGTCTTGCTGCTCCTTGCTCATGTTAGCCTTGTCTGGCTAGGGCGGCGGGTGGTCGGCGTCCTGACCAAAACCTGTTGGATAGGCCGTCATGACACATTCTTCGCACTCTGCAGACCTCGCTGTCACGCGATTCCGGATCGGCGCGGCGCATTGCGATTTGCTGGCCTGCGAGTTGGTTCGGGACGGGCAGACGCATCGTCTCGAACCGCGCCTTGCGGGCGTCCTGCACCTGCTCGCCCGGCGCGGCGTCAGCCCGGTCACCCGCGACGAATTTCTCGACACGGTGTGGGAGGAGGATGGGAGTGATGAAGCGCTCAACCAGGCCATTTCCCGCCTGCGACGTCTGTTGGGCGATGCCAGCCTGATCCGCACCCTGCCACGTATCGGCTATAGTCTGACTGCGCCCGTCGAGGCTGCAGGGGCCTTGCCTGGGCCGCCGCCGGCGATCTGGGTACGGGATGGGGTGCAGCGCGTCCTGCGTATCGTGAAGCGCCCCTTCATTGGCGGCTTCCTCGCCGGTGCGATCGCTAGCGCCTTGGTCGCCAGCGCTCTCTGGCCAAGGACCATTGAGCGCGAATTCGAGATACTGACGACGGGCCCGATGGAGGCCGCGTTGACAGTGCCGGACGCGGCGGAGTAGCGGCGATTTGATACCCGCCGACTATATCGGCTTGTGTCCGCGTAAAGAAGATGTCCCGCGGGGGATAACCCGCCTCGTCCGGCCCGACGGGGTTTTGACATATGAGTTTCGGAAGGCGGGGAGTTTTGGAGCGCAGCGCTGTTTCGCGGTGCGCAGCCCGCACCCATTGACATCCCTGCCCACACAGGTAAAACCCCGCTTCTCGCGCGCCAACGGGTGCGCGGGGTACGGGTGATGTGAGTTCCGCCGTTTAAATCGCAACCTCAATGCCGAGTGTTGCCGGGCCGCATCGAGAGAAGAGAGAACATGTCGAAGCGTCATTCGCAGAAATACAAAATTGACCGCCGCATGGGTGAAAACCTGTGGGGCCGTCCGAAGTCTCCGGTCAACTCGCGCTCCTATGGCCCCGGCCAGCACGGTCAGCGCCGCAAGACCAAGATGTCCGATTTCGGTCTTCAGCTCATGGCGAAGCAGAAGCTGAAGGGCTATTACGGCAACATCACCGAGAAGCAGTTCCGTCGCACCTATGACGAAGCTTCCCGCCGTAAGGGTAACACCGCCGAGCTGCTGATCGGTCTCCTCGAGAGCCGCTTGGACGCCATCGTCTACCGCTGCAAATTCGTGCCGACGGTTTTCGCCTCGCGCCAGTTCGTCAATCACGGCCACGTCAAGGTCAATGGCATCAAGGTCAACATCCCGTCCTACCGCTGCAAGCCGGGTGACGTGATCGAAGTCCGCGAGCGTTCGCGCTCGATGGCGCTGGTCCTGGAAGCCCTGGACAGCCCGGAACGTGATCTGCCGGATTATATCGATCTCGATGCCAAGGCGATGAAGGCCACCTTCGTCCGCATGCCGGAATTCTCTGAAGTGCCGTACGCGGTGCAGATGGAACCGAACCTGGTCATCGAATTCTACTCCTCGTAAGAGGACGCAAATCGACCAGAAACAGGCCGCTCCGGGACACCGGGGCGGCCTTTTTCGTGTCAGTCGTCGCACTCGGATGCGGCGGTGTCCGGCTCGGGTGCGCGGTCTGTCTCGACGCCCAGCCAGCGGGCAGACAGGGCTGCCGTCAGCCCGTGTACCAGCAGCGAGATCACCACGATCACGAAGACCAGGTTGAAAAAGACCGCGGTGATCGGGCCCGGGCTGACCACGGGCAGGATGGCGAGGAAGATCGGCACCGACCCGCGCATGCCCATCCAGCCGACATAGATCTGTTCGCGCAGCGGAACGCCAAGCGGCATCAGGCAGGCGATCACCGAGACCGGGCGCACGACCAGCATCAGCACGGCGGCCAGGATCAGGCCCGGCAGGAGAACGTCGCCGAGGGCGCTGGGCGTTACCAGCAGGCCCAACAGGACAAACAGGCAGATCTGGGCGATCCAGGACAGGCCTTCATGGAAATGGATGGCGCGCACCGGTTGGGTCGTGCCGAAATTCGCGGCACCCAGTCCGAACAGATAGACCGCCAGGAAGCCGGACCCGCCCAGCAGGCCGGTGCCGGAATAGGCCAGCAGGCCCATCGCCAGCAGCAGGGGCGAGCGGACCCCCGTTGGCAATTTGATCCGCCCCATCAGGCGTGCGGCCAACCAGCCGGCGCAAATTCCGATCACCAGGCCAAGGCCGAGCTGGAGCGCGAGCACCGGCATGAACTGGACCATCGTGTCGAGCGAGAGCGGCAAGCCGCTGTCGACAATCTCCACCATCATCACTGTCAGGAAGATGGCCATCGGGTCATTGATGCCGGACTCGACCAGCAGGGTCTGGCGCGGGCGGCGGGCCAGGGTAACGCCGCCATCGCGCAGCGCCATGAAGGTGGCGGCGGCGTCGGTGGAACTGACCACGGCGCCGAACAACAGACCTTCAATGATGGAGGCATCAAACACCAGTGCATAGGCGCACCCGACCAGAACGGCGGTCAGGATCACGCCGGGGCCGGCCAGCAGGCCGGCGGGCAGGGCTGCGGCGCGGACATCGGTGCTGCGCGTATCCAGCCCGCCGGACAAAAGGATCAACGCCAGGCATATCGAGCCGGCCTGGTAGGTGAGATCGAAATCCTCGAACAGGATGCCTCCCGGACCATCCTCGCCAAACAGCATGCCGATGATCAGGAAAATCAGCAGGATGGGCGCCCTGAAACGCGTCGAAAGCGGGATCAACAAGATGCTGAACACGATCACGAGGCTGAACAGGAACAGGGTTTCATTCATGCGCGCGATGTCCGTTCGCGGGAGGGCGGGCCTTGGATGTGGTGCGGCGGGCAGGCGGATTCCAGCGCACCGGGATAATAGCCGGACGCGGCTCAAAACTGAACGACTGATCAACAGGTTAAAGCGCTACACCACGCGGGGCGGTATTTCGCGTCCGGGCTGCCCGTCAGCGGGAGGGAACTGGTTTTCGACGCGCCGTGATCAGGAAGTAGTAAGCCCACATCAGACCGAGGCCGGTCAGCGTTGCCGTCAGGAAGGCAGGCTCCTCTTCGCTATGGGAGAGCGAAAGTCCGCGGGTGTCGACGCTGGACATCATCACGACCAGCCAGACCAGGGCCATGCCTGCGCCGCCAAGGCAGGCCAGCGCGCCTTGTGTGCGTCGCACGCGCCCGGTATCGGTCAGGGGCGCGCCATGGACAACAATCGCGATCGCAACCGCTACGAGGGACACAAAGGCGGCCATTCCGCCGAACGCGACCGTGATGGCTGGTCCCATTCCCTGACCGCCCTCCCACCGGTCTGCGAATTCGGCGTTCGTCAGGATGGAGAGGGCGGCGGGCACAGCCATTGCGAGGGTGTGTCCGATCCATTGTCGCATTCCGGCAGCCTCCGACTGAACGTTTTGGAGTGTGCCGGTGAATGCCGTTCAGGCAAGCGGCGACATCGCTGACCTGTCATCGCGCAGCCCTGCCTTTTTCTGCAGCAAGTTGATTCGGGATTTCGCGTCTCACGAGTCCGTGGTTGATCAATTGTTAAACCCTGATTGTATGGCTCGACGTTCGGGGCCGCGGGGGCAAAATGCGGGGTCCGGACGCGTATTGGGGCTGTCTTTGGGGGCAAGGATGACAGGGCGTTGGCGGGGCGTATTGGCCGGTTTGGGGCTGGCTGTTTCACTTTCGGCATGTGCAACGAGCGGGGAGCCGCAGGTCGAGGCGAGGCGCAGCCTCCTGCCCAGCCTGCCGCCCATGCCCGCCATGCCGGCGCTGCCGACAATCAATATCTCCGACATGCGCATCCCGGGCACCAACCGTCAGGCGCCGGCACCGGACCCATCACTTGAGAACATCATCTATTGGCGCGTGATCGAGGACGATATCCTGATCGTCCATGCCGACACCAATGGCTGTACCTCGCGCGCCGATTTCCGGGTCGATGTACAGCAGTATCACGACGACATCTACACGGTCCGCCTGACCCGCGAAGCGCCGGACCAGTGCGCGACGGCAGCGCCCTGGGGCACCCAGCTCGGCTTCGGTTTCGAGGAACTCGGCGTGCCGATTGGCGGCCAGGTGATCGTGCTCAACCCGGTCGATACGGAGCGGCCCTGGGACTGGAACGAAAACCGCACCTATGTGGCCAACCGCCGCTAGGGCGGACAGTTGCAGACCGCTCAGACCACCGCGTCCCAGCTCAGTGACAGGCGCGAGGCGGCATTGATGATGCCGACCATGGAATAGGTCTGCGGGAAATTTCCCCACAGCTCACCGCTCGCCGTATCGATATCCTCGGACAATATGCCCAGCTGCGTGCGGTGGGCGAGCACATCCTCGAACATGGCGCGGGCATCCTCCAGCCGGCCGATCCGGGCCAGCGCGTCGATATGCCAGAAAGTGCAGGCGGTGAAGGCGGTCTTCGGCTTGCCGAAATCATCAGCGACCCGGTAGCGATAGACGTGGTAGCCGTCGCGCAATTCTTCATCGACCCGCTCCACCGTCGCAATGAAACGCGGATCATTCGGCGTGATGAAGCCGATTTCGGCCATCAAGAGAACAGAGGCGTCCAAGGCTTCGCCGCCGAAGGCGCCGGTGAAGGCCTGGCGGCTCTCATTCCAGGCTTCGCGCAACACGGTTTCACGGATTTCATTGGCCCGGAGTGTCCAGTAGTCCTGGCGCGCGTCGAGACCGAGGACGCTGGCGATACGGGCCAAGCGGTCGCAGGCCGCCCAGCACATGATGGCCGAGGAGGTGTGCACATCGGCGCGGCCGCGATATTCCCATATTCCGGCATCGGGCGTGTTGTAGACGGCATAGGCGCGCTCACCGACGACCTCGAAATGCTCGAACTCGAGCCGGCCGGCCTTGGATTGCAGGCGATCGTCGAAGAAGGCCTGGGAGGCGCCCAGGATGACGTGACCATAGACATCATGCTGGATGTGTTCGGCGGCCTGGTTGCCGAAGCGCACCGGTCCCATGCCGCGATAGCCCGGCAGGTCGGCGGCGATCATTTCGGTCAGGTCCATCTCAAGTGCGATCCCGAAGACCGGCTGGATATGCCCGCCCTTGGTCAGGGCCACGGTGTTGCGCAAATAGGCCATATAGCCTTCCAGCGTGCCGACGGCGGACAGGCGATTGAGGGCGGTGACGGTGAAATAGGCGTCGCGCAGCCAGCAGAAACGATAGTCCCAATTGCGCTCGCTATCGGCATGTTCCGGGATCGAGGTTGTCAGCGCCGCGACGATGCCGCCGGTCTCCTCATAGACGCAGAGCTTGAGCGTGATCGCGGCGCGGATCACCGCCTCCTGCCATTCCGGCGGGGTGGCGAGGCGGCGTGACCAGTCCTGCCAGTGATTGCAGGTGCGCTCATACCAGTCCTTGGCCATCGCCCCGACCGAGTCTGACAGGCTTTCATCCGGCCCCAGAACGAAGGAGACCTCATGGTCGAGCACAAAGTCGCGCCGGTCCATGATGTAGGAGAGGGGTGCGTCGGTGGTGATCCGGAAACCGGCGCTGTCATCGAGAAAGCTGACATGCGAGACGCCGCGCTTGGTCGGCATTTCGGCAGCGCCCTTGCGGCAGGATGCGGCCAGGGTCACCGAGATGCGCGGCATGCCGCGCAGCGGGGTGATGCGGCGTACGGTCGAGGCGGGGCGGAACATGCGGCCCTTGTCCATGAAACGCGGCGCGAAATCGGTGATCAGGATCGCCGACCCGTCGGCGGCTTCCAGCTCGGTCTCGATCACGGCCGTATTGCGGACATAGCGCTGGGTGGCGGAGACCTGACCGGCGAGTTCGACGCCGAACCGGCCCTTGCCGCCAACCAGGCTGTTGAAGACCGGCTCGCCGTCCAGCCGCGGCAGACAAAGCCAGGTCAACGCGCCGTGCGGGTCGACCAGTCCGGCAACCGTGCCATTGCCGATAATGCCAAGTTCCAGCGAATTCATGGGAGTTGTGCCTCCAGCCAGTTCCACACTCGGGCCGGGTCGTCGAGACGGGTCGTTGCGCTCGTTTGGCCTTCGCCGACCTTGATCGCCCACCCGCCCAGCGCGATCGCAGCGCGCATGCCGTCCTCATCGGTCGCATCATCACCGATCATCACCGGGCAGCGCCCGGCGAAGGGGGGGAGCGTCATCAAACGCTCGACAGCGCGTGCCTTGCTGGCGGCCGCAGGTTTGAGCTCGAACACCATCTTCCCGGCCTGCAGCCCGTAGGCCGGGCAATCGGCGACAAGCTCGGCCAGGGCCGCAGCCAGGGCCGGTCCTGCGCCGGGTGACGCACGATAGTGCAAGGCCAGAACGGGACCTTTGACTTCCAGGCGCGTGCCTGGTGTGTCAGCACACAATTGGTGCGCTCCGTGAAACAGTGCATCCGGAGCCGGGGGTGCCCAGGCGGCGGGATGGCGACCGGGGGCGCAGAAGTCGCTGCCATGCCCGCCAATGCGCCACAGGGCACCGGGAATGCGGCGATCAAGGTCGCGGATGTCGCGCCCGCTGATGATGGCCAGCGCTCCGCCGCTCGCCCGGGCCAGCGCTTGAAGGATGTCGCTGCCGCCAGGTGGCAGGAAGACCGTGTCGGGATCATCCTGCAGCGGCGCCAGCGTGCCGTCGAAATCGAGGAAAAGCGCGTTTTGCCTGACGTTGAAGACCGGCGTGTCATGCGTGTTGGCGCGGTGGGACCGGGTACGGGTTTCGCTCATGCCGGCACCGCCGGCTTGAGGTCTTCGAGGAAGCGATTGCGCCACCAGGCAATGTCCTGCGCGACGACCACATCGCGCAGCTTGCGCCAGCGCTCCTGGCGTTCCTCGAGCGACATGGTCAGGGCCTGGTGGATGGCGTCGGCGACCTTGTTGCGATCGTGCGGATTGACGATCAGCGCGTCCTTCATCTGCTCGGCCGCGCCGGCAAATTGCGACAGGACCAGAACGCCCGGATCGCTTTCGTCCTGGGCGATGACGAATTCCTTGGCAACGAGGTTCATGCCGTCCCGCAAGGGGGTGACGAGGCCGACCCGGGCAATCCGGAACAGGCCAGCCAGTTCCTCGCGGGTGTAGGAGCGTGCCAGGTAGCGTAACGGGATCCAGTCGAGATCGCCGTGATCGCCATTGATCCGTCCGGCCAGCTGGTCGAGCTCCAGTCGCAGTTCCTGGTATTCCTCGACTTTCGAGCGCGAGGGCGGGGCGATCTGGGTGACCGAGACCTTGCCATGCATTTCCGGATGGTCGTCAAACAGCTGTCCGACCGCCTCGAAGCGCTGCGGCAGGCCCTTGGAATAATCCATCCGGTCGACGCCGATGACGAGTTCGCGGCCGCCCAGGAAGCGGCTGATCCGTTCGGCGGCGCGGTCTGCGACAGCTGAATGGGCGGCCGCGATGAAACCGGCCGGATCGATGCCGATCGGATAGGCCTCGATCCGTGTGGTCGTGCCGAAAACCGAGATCCGGCCGTCGTTTAATTCCTTGCCGCCGCAATCATCGACCAGGTAGCGCACGAAATTCGAGCGGTCGCGGGAGCACTGGAAGCCGATCACCGAATAGGCGCACAGGGCGCGGGCGATCCAGTGATGCTCGGGTATGGCACGGAAAATCTCCGGCGGCGGGAAGGGGATATGCAGGAAAAAGCCGGTCGGTCCCTCCCAGCCGGCATGGCGCAGGGCGTCGCCCATCAGCAGGAAATGATAGTCATGGACCCAGACTGTGTCGGTGGGCACCAGCCGGTCGGCGACCATGTTGGCCAGGCGCTGATTGACAGCGGAGTAGGCCTGGAAGGCGTCGCTGTCGAAGCAGGCAAGATCGATGCGGTAGTGAAAAACCGGCCAGATCACCCGGTTGGCATAGTTGAGATAAAATCCCTCATGCTCGTCATGGGTCAGGTCGGTAAGGACGAATTCAACGCCCTCATCGCGGTAGACGCTGGTGCCGCGTGGTATCTCGTCGACCAGCTCGCCGCTCCAGCCGAACCAGCTGCCGCCGGTTTCCTTGAGAGATTCCCAGACCGCCACCGCCAGCCCGCCGGCGCGGGCCTTCGGGTCGGCAGCCGTTCGGTTCGAGATTGCGATCAGTCGGCCCATCATCACTCCTTGCACCGGGAATGGTGTTCCACGGGGCTCGGGGAGCGGGCAAGGCGGCGGCCGGTCTCAGCACGGGATGGGGTGGAATTGCTAGTTTGGCGAGCCGGAATGCCCCAAATCGGTCAATCCGGTCGGTCGTCAGGGCTCAAGCAGCGTCGACGACGCCCTTGTCCTTGAAATAGGCTTGCAGCTCGCCGGTCTCGAACATTTCCTTGATGATGTCGCAGCCGCCGACGAATTCGCCCTTCACATAGAGTTGGGGAATGGTCGGCCAGTTCGAAAATTCCTTGATGCCCTGACGGATACCATCATCCTCGAGCACATTGACGCTCTCGAAATTGACCTGGAGATGATCCAGCACGCGCGCGACAACCGAGGAAAACCCGCATTGCGGGAAGACCGGCGTGCCCTTCATGAAGAGCACGACGTCGTTGTTGTCGATGGTCGACTTGATGCTGTCGTGAGCGGTCACGGACATGGCGGAACTCCTCGGATCATCCTGATCGATAGCTAAGACGTCGGCTGCTTGGCTTCAAGAGCGGCAACCAGTGCCGCATTGGCGGCCAGATGGGTCGGTTTTGTGGTGAGGCACATCACACTGTTCGCGTAGGGCTGGGACAGGGCCCAGCGCAGACTGTCCGCCGGGCTGCCCGTGGTCGGTGCTACCGGATTACGCTGGAGCCGTTGTTTGACCCGCTGTGCAAGATACCAGAGATCGCCGCGCGAGCCGGGCACGCTTGGTGCCTGCGCAGCGCCGGCCATCGTTTCGATGCCGATGACCGAGAGCCCGGCGGCGCGGGCCTGTTCGAGTCGCTGCCGCTCCGCCTCGGTGAGACGCGCATTGACCGGTGCCATCAGCGCATCAAAAACGCCGAGTTCGATGGCGCGGTCGAGCTCGCCGCCGCGACCACACACACCGATATGGCGGATCATGCCGCGATCACGGAAGGCCTGCAGCCGGCGGATCAGCTTGTCGGTCAGCTCGTCCGGGGCGGGCCCGTGCAGCAATAGGAGGTCGACATGGTCGCGCTGCAGGCGTTTCAGCGAATCTCGCAGTGACATCTCCACCGCGCCGGCCGACAGGTCGCGATGACCGCCGGCATGCACGCCTGCCTTTGTCGCGACGAATACCTTGGCCCGCGGCACGGTTTTCAGCGCTGCACCGAGGCGTCGCTCAGCTTCGCCCCGGCCATAGGCGGGGCCGGTGTCGAACAGGGTGACGCCCAGATCAATCGCCTGGTGGATCAGCCGTGTCGTGGCACCGCGCCCGGCGCCCAGCCCGGCGTGCGGACCGGTGACACCAAAGCCGAGCCGGGAAAAGGCATCCGCCTCGATCATCAGGCGGGAACCCGGGTTTCCAGCGCGAGGGCGTGCAGCTCACCACCCATCTTGCCGCCCAGCGCCGCGTAGACCATCTGGTGTTGGGCGACGCGCAGCTTGCCGCGAAAGCTTTCTGCGGTGACGACGGCTTTCCAGTGATCATTGTCACCGGCCAGATCGGTCATCTCGACCTCGGCATCGGGAATTCCGGCCTTGATCAGGGCGATGATGTCGGTGGCGGGCATGGGCATGGTGTGTCCTCGTCGGATGTCTGGCGGGCGGGCTGTCGCGACTTTACGACCTGGCTTCACGATGGATCACATCCAACCGGCGCGAGCGTGACCGGACGTGTCGTCGCGTGCACTATCCGCGCAGGCCGCTGCAGCCCATATCTGCGCCAAGCTAGTCGTGACTGCTGCAAGGGAAAAGACCATGACCGCCTTCTTCACTGCCAAATTTGTCGTGCGCCTCGGCCTCGGCCTCGCCAACCTTGTCCTGGCGGCCTTGTTCCTCGCCGGGATCGCCGATGCCGGTGAACCCTATCTCGACCGTGATGGCCGGCCCGTCGGTGGGCATGACGTGGTCAGCTATCACACTTCGGACGCGCCACTACCCGGGCTCGACAGCATCACCGCCGAGTATAATGGCGTGACCTGGTATTTCGCGACCGAGGACAATCGCGACCTGTTTGTTGCCAATCCGGCGCGTTATGCGCCGGCCTATGACGGTCATTGCGCCTACGCGCTGGCGAATGATCGCAAGGTCCGCAGTGACCCGCTGGCCTATCGCGTCGTTGATGGGGTGCTCTACATGAATTTCTCGGCCTCGATCCAGGAACGTTGGGAGCGCGACATTCCCGGCTATCTGGAACAGTCCGAGGCCAATTGGCCCGCGCATGAGGGCGAGCCGGCCGCATCGCCGCGTCGCTGGTTCTGATTGTTACGGAAAATTTGGTGGGGCGGTTGGCCCACGCATGGCAGTCTGCCCGCTGTTTTCTGAACCGGGGGTTTTCCATGCGCGCCATTCTGGCTTCTTCCATGTTTTCCATGGCCTTGCTGACGACGGCTTGTGCGGCCGTCCAACCCGGTGGCGCGGGTGAAGCCTGGTCGCTCGACCGGCCACAATTGCTCACTGATCTACGCGTCCTGGCGGCGGATGACATGGAAGGCCGCGAGGTCGGAACCGACGGCAATGCCCGTGCCCGCGCCTATATCATCACTCGTCTCCAGGCGATGGGCGTCGCCCCGGTCGGCGACAGCTATGAGCACGGTTTCTCATTCGAGATGCGACGCACGGGCGAAAAGGTTGACGGGGTCAATATCCTGGCCCGCATCGACGGGACCAGCGACAGCTCCCGGACCATGGTTGTTTCAGCGCATTATGATCACGAAGGCATGCGCGGCGAGCAAATCTGGAATGGTGCCGACGATAATGCCTCCGGTGTCGCCTCGGTTCTCGCCGTGGCAGAAATGTTCCTCGCCGATCCGCCCGAGCATGATGTGATCTTCGCCTTCGTCGACGCCGAGGAGCGTGGCTTGCAGGGCGCGCGGGCCTTTGTCGCCAATCCGCCAATCCCGGTCGAGAACATCACTTTCAACTTGAATATGGACATGGTCGCCATGTCGACAGACCGAATCCTGTGGGCTGTCGGCACCTACCACTATCCCTTCCTGACGCCGATCGTCGAAGACGTGGCCTCTCGCGCCACGGTGTCGATGCCGATGGGCTATGACGAGCCGACCGAGGAGCCGGGTGGTGACTGGACCAATCTCACCGATAGCGGCGCCTTCCACGCCGCGGGCATCCCCTTCATCTATCTCGGCGTCGATTTTCATCCGCATTACCACCAGCCGACCGACACCTATGAAAACATGACGCTGGACTTCTTCCAGGACGCCAGCGCGGCGATCGCGGATTTCGCCCGCCAGTCGGATGAGAATCTGGACATGATCGGCGAAGCGTCAGGACGCTGATCCCCTGGACCATCCGGCCATCAAAAAAAGCCGCCGCGAGACCGCGGCGGCTTTTTGCCGTGTTCTGTGATGCGGCCTATTCCGCCGCTTCGACCAATTGCTCCATCAGGCCGGGCATCCAGCCCTCCCAGGCCGCGCGCAGGCGATCCAGTTCCAGCGGGTGGGCGCCATTGACGGTGACCGCCTTGCCACCGGCGAGACCGACCACATGGACCGGGATGTCATCGGCCTTGGCGTCCTGCAGGATGGCGATCGCATCTTCCTTGGCGGCCGCCAGGAGATAGCGTCCTTGGTCTTCGCCGAAGAGATAGCCGTGCATCGGCACATTGCCTTCATGGGCAAGCTTGATGCCCATGTCCGAGGCCAGCGCCATATCGGCGGCGGCACAGGCCAAGCCACCATCGGACAGGTCGTGACAGGCTGACAGGCGTCCGGCGCGGATCTGGCCGCGCACGAAGTCGCCATTGGCTTTTTCGGCGTCGAGGTCGACCAGCGGCGCACCGCCGTCCTCGCGGCCTTCAATGACTTTGAGATAGACCGAGGCGCCAAGGCTGCCTTCAGTCTCGCCGACGACCAGCAGGATATCGCCTTCCCGCATGCCGCCGAAATGGGCACGCTGTGCCATGTCCGGGATCAGGCCGACACCACCGATTGCCGGGGTTGGCGGAATGGCGACGCCATTGGTTTCATTATAGAGGCTGACATTGCCGGACACGACCGGGAAGTCGAGCTTGGCGCAGGCCTCGGCCATGCCGTCGATACAGCCGACGAACTGACCCATGATTTCTTCACGCTCGGGATTGCCGAAATTGAGGCAATCGGTAATGGCGATCGGGTCGGCACCGGTGGCGGTCAGATTGCGCCAGGCTTCAGCGACGGCCTGCTTGCCGCCCTCGAACGGGTTGGCGAAACAATAGCGCGGCGTGCAATCGGTGGTGATGGCCAGCGCCTTCTTGGTGCCGTGCACCCGGACAATGGCGGCATCCGACGGGTCTTCCGACGAGGCTGCGGTGTCGGCCATGACGTGGCGGTCATACTGTTTCCAGATCCAGGCCTTGGAGGCCATGTCCGGGCTCGCCATGATCTTCAGCAGGATCTCGCCCATATGGTCCGGCTGGGCGACGTCCTTGGCATTGAGCTGGGCGCGCACTTCCGGCGCGAAATAGGGGCGCTCATATTTCGGCGCATCATCGGCCAGCGGCGCGACCGGGATGTCGCAGACGGTCTCGCCCTTGTGGGTGAGCACCATGCGGCCGGTATCCGTGGTCTCGCCGATCACCGCGACATCGAGTTCCCACTTCTTGAAAATCTCGTAGGCGACGTCCTCGCGACCCGGCTTCATGATGACCAGCATCCGCTCCTGGCTTTCCGAGAGCATCATCTCATAGGTCGTCATATTGGTTTCGCGCTGGGGCACCTTGTCCATGTCGAGCGCAATGCCGATGCCGCCCTTGTCGGCCATTTCGACAGAGGAGGAGGTGAGGCCGGCCGCGCCCATGTCCTGGATGGCGGCGATGGCATCGGTGGCCATCAGTTCGAGACAGGCCTCGATCAGCTTTTTCTCGGTGAAGGGGTCGCCGACCTGGACGGTGGGACGCTTTTCCTCGGAGGCATCATCGAACTCGGCCGAGGCCATGGTCGCGCCGTGAATGCCGTCGCGGCCGGTCTTGGAGCCGACATAGACGATCGGCTGGCCCGGCTCGGCGCCGCGGGCGTAGAAGATATTATCGGCATCCGCGAGGCCGACGGCCATCGCATTGACCAGGATATTGCCGTTGTAGCCGGCATGGAAATTGGTCTCGCCGCCGACGGTCGGCACACCGACGCAATTGCCATAACCGCCAATGCCGGCCACCACACCGGAGACCAGATGCGTGGTCTTCTTGTGCTCGGGCGCGCCGAAGCGAAGCGCATTCATCAGCGCCACCGGGCGCGCGCCCATGGTGAAGACATCGCGCAGAATGCCGCCCACACCCGTCGCCGCACCCTGATAGGGCTCGATGAAAGAGGGATGGTTGTGGCTTTCCATCTTGAAGATGCAGGCTTGGCCATCACCGATATCAATGACACCGGCATTCTCGCCCGGCCCCTGGATCACCTTCTCGCCGGAGGTCGGCAGACGGCCCAGATGCGCGCGGGATGACTTGTAGGAACAGTGCTCGGACCACATGACCGAGAAGATACCCAGCTCAACCAGGTTCGGCGCCCGGCCCAGACGGTCGAGAATGACGGCGTATTCGGCGTCATTGATACCGTGTTCCTTGACGATCTCGGCGGTGACTTGGTCCGAGTATTGAGTCATAATGCAACCTCAAGGCGATAATCGGTATGCGCACATATTTGTGCGCACATTATTGTGTTGTTCCGCGTCCTGCCTTATATCGAAGGAAGGCTCCATGAACGGCAAGGGTTTTATTCGCCGCCTGAGAGCCTACGCCAAGGCCAACGGGCTCGATCTCGCAATTTCCCCGGAGCGTGGCAAGGGCGGACACCAATTGGTGCGTCTCGACAATCGGCCGACGACAGTCAAGTCGGGCGAGATCGGCAAGGGCTTGTTGGCCAAGATGTTGCGCGATCTTGCTGTGCCGAAAGAGAAATTCTGAATGGAGTCAGGCATGGACAATGCTGAATTCACGGTTTTCGCCTATCCGGTCCGGCTGCATAAAGATGAAGACGGACGGAGCTGGGTCGAGTGTCGCGACCTGCCCGAGCTGGCGACCGACGGGGCCGACGAAGGCGAGGCCCTGGCAGAGGCCAGCGACGCGCTCGACCTGGTGATTCGGGATCGCTTGCGGCGCGGCGAGGCCGTGCCGGACCCGTCACCGAGACAACCGGGCGAAAACCTCGTCTGTCCCGACCATGTCACAGCCTATCGTGTGGTTCTCGCGCGCTGGGTCGCCGCAACGGGCCGTGGTGCCCAGAGTCAGCTCGCCCGCCGGCTCGGCAAGGGCGAAACCCATGTCCGTCGCCTGTTGGCTCCGAATGGCGGGGCGAGCGTGAAGAGCTTTGTCGAGGCGCTCAGCGCCATCGGCTACGCCGCTGCGCCGTCACTGGCGGTGATGCGCATATAGTTCCGAAACGGGCTGTGCCGACTAATTTCGGTCTGTGAGAATACCCAGTCGCGGCGCTTGTTCTGGAACTAGATAAATTCGGTACCATTCGAGGTCGCGGCGACTTGCGATTTCGGTGTCGGTCAGCCGACCTTCCAATCCATCGCCGATTTCGCCGAGACTTAATTGGTCAACGCCCAGATTTTGTGCCGCGAAATAAGCCGAGTACTCACCGGGCGGTACCCGGCAGGAAATTGAAGGACGATTGTCGATGATCGACATTACATGGACTGCGCCGTCGAGCGTTCGGAAGTCAACGCATGTGACGCGCTCCCATTCATCGAGATTTGGCGGACGTTGAGCGAGAACGAGTTCGACCCAATGATCGTTGAGGTCCGCTTCGGTCCCAACTATTCGATAGGAGGGTGCTCCGGCAAACCCTCGCTGCGACGCCTCGTGATCCCAGTTTTCGGAGTCTTGGAGAAGTCTGTTCGAGTCCTGGCAGATCAGGATCTGATAGTGGCTCGCGAAAACTCGCCCTGCGGCCAAACGGATTTCAGACATGGGGTCGCCTTCCGTTCCTAAGCGCTCCCCAGCAGGCTCTCAAACAGCGCCAGACCATCCGTGCCGCCATGGCCGGTGTCCACGGCGCGTTCCGGGTGGGGCATCATGCCCATGACATTGCCCTGTTCATTGGTGATGCCGGCGATGTCGCGGGCCGAGCCATTGGGGTTCTTGCCATAGCGGAACACCACCTGGCCTTCGCCCTCGATCCGGTCGAGCGTGTCGGCGTCGGCGAAATAATTGCCGTCATGATGGGCGATGGGGACCAGAAGCTGGGCGCCGGCCTCATAGCGCGAGGTGAATTGGGTGTTGGCATTCTCGACCGTGAGCGGCGCTTTCTCGCAGACGAATTTCAGCCCGGCATTGCGCATCAGCGCGCCCGGCAGAAGGCCGCTCTCGGTGAGGATCTGGAAGCCGTTGCACACGCCCAGCACCGGCGCGCCGGTGGCGGCATGGGCGATAATGGCCGGCATGATGGCCGAGCGCGAGGCCATCGAGCCGCAGCGCAGATAATCGCCATAGGAAAACCCGCCCGGCACCATCACGAACTGGGTGCCCTCGGGCAATTCGCTCTCCTGGTGCCAGACCATGGCCGGCTTTTGACCCGTGACTGTCTCGATCGCGTCGTGGGCATCACGATCACAATTCGAGCCCGGGAAGACGATGACGGCGGATTTCATGATGCCGGCCTCTCCTACGCCAGTTCGATCGAGTAGCTCTCGATCACCGGGTTGGAGAGGAGTTTGGCGCACATCTCATCGACGCGCTTGCGGGCGGCTTCGACGTCATCGCCGGTCAGGTCCAGCTCGATCAGCTTGCCCTGGCGGACGGCTTCGACCTCGTCATACCCCATATTGTGCAGGGCGCCGGCAACGGCGGCGCCCTGGGGGTCCAGAACGCCGGGTTTCAGATAGACGTGGATTTTCGCTTTCACGGGCTCGACTCGCTTGTGCTGGTCACGACATTTCGCCCCTGCATAAAGCGGAGTCGTCGCGCGCGCAATTCGCGGGGCGTACGGATTCAGCAGGGCCGGGATGCAGACCTTCTTTCTGCCCCCGCAAAGCGGGGGAAGTGGCCCGACGCGCGAGCGGCGGGACGAAGGGGGGGGCGAGCGGAGCGAGGAGGGTGAGGCGAAGTCCCGGCAAGACATCAATGGATGATTTTGCGCTGGCGCACGTTCTAGTAAATTCACCCTCACCATTTTTCCCGGCCGGAGCCCCGCAAAAGCGGGGTGGAGAGCCGGGACCGACCCGACTGTCCGGCAAATGATGAGTCTCCCGTTGGTCCCGGATGGCGCTGCGCGCCTCCGGGAAAAATGGATGATTGGGGCTGGACGTCCGGCTTCCGAACCCAGTTACTGCACAGGTCCTTCCCCAGACAAGGGAAGGTGGGCCGGCGCGAAGCGGCGGGTCGGATCGGGTGAAACGCGCAGCGTTCAGGCACCGGCCGCCGATCACCCACTCCGTCTCGCCGCTTTCGCGACGATCCACCTCGCCCGTCAAGGCGAGGACCTACTTCGCCGCGTCGCCCTTGCCGACATCGCCATTGGCGGCGCCTTGGCCGCTTTCCTTCATGATGCCGAGACGGCGAGCGACTTCGGCATAGGCTTCCGTGACATTGCCCATGTCGCGGCGGAAGCGGTCCTTGTCCATTTTTTCGTTGGTTTCGAGATCCCACAGGCGGCAGCTGTCGGGGCTGATCTCGTCGGCCAGCACGGTGCGCACCATGTCGCCTTCGTAATGGCGACCGAATTCCAGCTTGAAGTCGACCAGGCGGATGCCGGCGCCGGTGAACAGGCCGCACAGGAAGTCGTTGACCCGTAGGGTCATCGCCATCATGTCGTCGATCTCCTGATGGGTCGCCCAGTTGAAGGCGGTGATGTGCTCTTCCGAGATCATCGGATCGCCCAGCTCGTCCTTCTTGTAGTAGAATTCGACGATGGAGCGCGGCAATTGCTCGCCCTCGGGCACGCCGAGACGGGTGCTGATCGAACCGGCGGCGACATTGCGGCAGACCACTTCCAGCGGAATGATCTCGACTTGGCGGACCAATTGTTCGCGCATGTTCAGGCGTTTGAGGAAATGGGTCGGAATGCCGATCCGGCCGAGACCGAGCATGATGTGCTCGGAGATCCGGTTGTTGAGAACACCCTTGCCCTCGAGTGTCGCGTGCTTCTGGTTGTTGAAGGCGGTCGCGTCGTCCTTGAAATACTGGACGATGGTGCCGGGCTCGGGGCCCTCATAGAGGATCTTGGCCTTGCCTTCGTAAATCATCTTGCGACGGGACATGGTGGGCGCTCCAGAGGCGGACCCGGCAGCCCCCAGCGGACGCCCGGCCATGAAAAAGCACGACGCGGCCCGAATCGAAGACCGGACCGCGCATCGGAGGCTGAAAATATCCCTCGCGGCCCTGTGGTGCAATCTCTTGTCGCGGTGCGGCATGAAGCCTGCGCGAGCTTCAGCGCAAAGATTGATTTGGCCGGGCGGCCAAGCTACTCAACAGGCAACACAACCGTCCATCAGGACCGTCTTCAGGGAGAGACCCATGTCGGGCATCGACGATCGCGAAAAAGGCTTCGAGAACAAGTACGCCCACGATCAGGAGATCGAGTTCAAGGCGACCGCCCGCCGCAACAAGCTGTTGGGCCTGTGGGCGGCCGAGTTGCTGGGTCTCGATGGTCCGGAATCGGAAGCCTATGCCAAGGCGGTGATCGCGTCTGATTTCGAGGAAGCCGGCGATGACGATGTCTTCCGCAAGGTGCGCGGTGATTTTGACGCCAAGGGCGTCGAGATGTCCGACCATCTGCTGCGCAAGCAAATGGACGATCTCCTGGTCACCGCCCGCGAACAGATCCGCTCGCAGGGCTGATCTTTCGGTCCGATGTGACACTGGAAAGCCCCGGCCTGGCCGGGGCTTTTTTGTGTGTTTGACCCCTCACCCGACCCTTCGGGCCACCCTCTCCCACGAGGGGAGAGGGCCTTCTTGCCAGCGGCGCGCACATACGCCTTCTCCCCTCGCGGGAGAAGGTCCCCGAAGGGGGGATGAGGGGGCGGCGGCTAAACTCCCTCCGCTTCCAGCCGCTCGACCACGCGCAGCCAGCGGTCCAGTGCTTCGCGGATCTGGTCGCGACCGTAATCCATCGTGATCATCTCGAAGACCTGGCCCGTTTCGCGGTCGATCAGCAGCATGAAGCCGGTCGAGCCGGCCGCCTCGCTGTAAATGTCCGTCAGGCCCTCAGCCTCCGCGAGTTCGCGCAGGCTTTCGCGCCGACCCAGCGTGAAGTCGAACTTCACCCAGCCGATGGCGGCGTCTTCATAGTCAGCGCGCACATCCTCGACGCGCGGCTCGATGATGCGGCAGGCCGAACACCAGGAGGAGCGGAACATGACGGCGGCCAGGCGCGGCCGCTCGCCTGCCGCTTCCGTCACCTCGGCCTCCGCCGTTCCGTCCCATCCGGAGCGGAAGAAATTCGGCGCCATGAAGACGGCGAGGGCGGCGATGAGGATCAGGCTGAGGCGCATGGCGAACTACTCCGCTGCATCCGGCTTGACCAGGCCGGGCAGGCCGTCGATGGAGGCCGCGTTCGAAACATAGCGCCGCTCCGACCATTCCTCGTCGGACCGGTGGGCATTGGCGCGGATCAGCTGGTCGCGTTCGCCAGCATAGTCGTAAAAGGGCACACCCCAGCCGCAACTGTCCTGGATGCGGTCGATCTTCGCGGTGAAAATGGTGCGCGCCTTGGGGAAGTCCGGGAAGAGGGCGAGCTTGTCGGAAAAGCCCGGCTCATCAAAGGAGACCGCTTCGGCCTTGCCGTAGAGCCGCAAGATGTTGGCCGCTCCCTCAAAGGCGCAGAACATGAAGGTGATGCGGCCATTCTGGCGCACATGCGCCAGTGTCTCGATCCCCGATCCGCCGAGATCGAGATAGGCGACCTCATTGGGTCCCAGAATGCGGAAACTGTCATAGCCCTTGGGCGACAGGTTCACATGCCCGCCGTCTCCGGACGGGGCCGTGGCGACGAAGAACATCTTCTGCTTCTCGATGAAGGCGCGGATGCGATCGTCGATATGGGGGTGAGTCTTGGCCATGGGCGCAATGTAGGCGGAGTTCGCCGCGACCGCTACGTGGCCGTGCGGGATTTCACGGAGTTTTGTGGGCACAGGTACAATTGACGCCGCGCCCCCTTTTGTCATCCCCGCCGGATGGCCTGCGAAGGCAGGCCGCAGAGCGGGCAACTGTTTTGATCAGGCCTGGAATGGGCGTTGGTCTCGGATGATAGCGTTGAGGGTTATGAGGAGTTTTCGGGCGACGGCGATGAGGGCGAGTTTTTTGGGTTTTCCGGCGTCG